>CBFGWW010000094.1:0-11349 GCA_965652625.1 uncultured Agromyces sp. | reverse complement strand
CCCGTTTGCGCAGTGGAATCCCGCAGGAACGGGATTCCGGCGCACCAACGGGATTCCACGGCGATCGCGCGGGAGGCGTCGCGCGGGGGAGGCGACGCGCGGGCGCGGCGGCCGCGCGGGATCAGCCCGCGAGCACCGGGATCGGCATCGTGAACGGGGGCTCCTTCGGGGCCGCCGGCGTCGCGGCATCCGGGATCGCGATGCCGTCGGCGGCCAGGCGCCGCGCGCTCTCGGCGGCGTCGATCCAGTCGAGCGCGGGGAACGACCCGAGCGGCACCACCGAGTGCAGCACGGTCGACGGGTACACGTGGACGAGGTTGAACGCCCGGGCTCCGTCGCGTCCACGGGTGCCGCCGACGGGCACGTTGAGGTCCTGCGTGTAGCAGCTCGCCGACGCGACCGACACGGGCACGCCCGCGAACGTCGCCGTCGACGAGTAGTGCAGGTGCCCGGCGATGATCGAGCGGATGTCGCTGCCCTCGACGACCTCGGCGAGTCCCGCCTGGTCGCGCAGCTCCACCGACACCGCGAGGTCGAGCACGCTCGGCACGGGCGGGTGGTGCATCGCGAGGATCGTGCCGTGCGGCGCCGGGATCGAGAGCTCCTCGGCGAGCCAGTCGAGCTGGTCGGGCGTCACCTCGCCGTGGTGGTGCCCGGGCACCGTCGAGTCGAGGGTGATGACCCGCAGCCCGTCGACGTCGTCGACCCGGTCGACCGGACGCGAGCCGCCGACGTGGTCGTCGAGCAGCCCGCGACGGAACGCCGTGCGGTCGTCGTGGTTGCCCATGACCCAGATCACCTGCGCGCCGAGCCGTTCGGCCACGGGGTCGACGATGCGGCGCAGCCGGTCGTACGCGTCGGGCTCGCCGAGGTCGGCGAGGTCGCCCGTGAACACGATCGCCTCGGGCCGGCCGCCGGATGCCTCGAACTCCTCGAAGAGCGTCCGCAGGTGCTGCTCGCTCGCGACCCGGTCGTAGAGGCGGCCTCCGCCGGCGAGCAGGTGCGTGTCGCTGACGTGGAGCAGGAAATGATCCGGCCGGGGGTACTCGGCCGTGCGAATGGTCACTGGGGGTTCCCATCGTTCGGTGGTGACGCGCAACGCTGGACGTCGCGCTCAACCTACCCGAACACCCGAATCTGAACGCGCCATGAACGGGGAGTGTGATGAAGCCGAAACGGTCGCCGAACCTCGGGCGCGGCCGTCACAGCCCGGCGGTCACTGCTCGTTGTCGGGCTTCTTCGTCTGGCCGGGAGCGTCGGGATTGCCGCGCGGCCAGCCGGGCTCGGGCTCGACGGTCGGCTCCACGGGCACCACCTCGGGCTCGGGCGCGGGCTCCTCCTGAGGCACGGCATCAGGCGTGGGCGTCGGCGTCGCCGGGGCGAGGCTCGGCGTCGGTCCGGGGCTCGGCAGGATGGGTGCGTACGAACCCGGCTCACCCGGTTCGGTCGACGTCGGCCGCACGCCCTCGACCACGCTCGCCACCTCGTCGTCGGGCGCCACGCCGCCACGGGCGATGGAGATGAGCGCCACCGCGCCGCCGATCATGCTGACGGTGGCCGCCGTCGCCGAGACCACGAGCACGTGCAGTCGTCGCTCGAACAGCCACTCCGCTGCGGCCGCGACACGGGGCTCGACGGATGCCACGACGGGCGCCGCCACCGCTGCGACCTTCGCGCGCCAGCCGTCGCCGGTCACCGGCGCGGGGCGCCGCGCGTGCCGTCCACGAGGTCGGCGCATCGGCTCCTCGGGTTGCTCCTGCTCGCCGTCGGTCATGCGTCCACCTCCCCCTGTTGCGTGCGGCGCGCTGCCCCCTTCGGGGGACAGCGCCCATACGAGGATAGGCGGACGGCGTGGACGACTCCACTCGGGCCGGACGCGTGGTATTGGAGCACGGCCTCGAGCAGCCGCGCGACGAGGGACGCTCCAGGCGTCAGGAGCGGTGGCGCGGCTTCCGGTAGGGCTTGTCGGTCGGCGCCCCGGAGTCCGCATCGCGGCGGCGGCCGCCGGCCGGCCGCCCGTCGCCGTCGCGACGGCGGCGCGGGCCGCCGGTGTCGAGGCGGAGTTCGATGAGCCGCCCCGAGATGCGCGTGCCGTCGAGCCGTTCGAGGGTCTCCCGGGGAAGGTCGGCGGGAAGCTCGACGAGCGAGAACTCGGGCCGGATCTGGATCGCGCCGAAGTCCTCGCGGCTGAGGCCGCCCTCGTTCGCGAGCGCCCCGACGATCTGCCGGGGCTCGACCTTGTGCCGGCGACCGACCGCGATCCGGTACGTCGCGAGGTTGGCGTCGCCGCCCCGACGCCGGCGACCGCCGCCGTCCCGCTCGTCGTCGTAGCGCCCGCCACGGTCGTCGCGGTCGCGGCGATCGCCTCGGCCGCCCCGGTCGTCACGGTCGTACCGGTCGTCGCGGTCCCGCCGTGCGCCCCGCTCGGCGCGGGCCGGCCGCTCGGGCTCGGGCTCCATGAGCAGCGGCGTCTCGCCCTGGGCGACGACGGCGAGGGCCGCGGCCACGTCGACCTCGGGCACGTCGTGATGCCGCACGTAGTGGGCGATGATGTCGCGGAACCCCTCGATGCGATCGGATGCCGCGAGCGCCTCGGTGATGCGGTCGTCGAACCGGGCCAACCGGGTGACGTTGACCTCGTCGACGCTCGGCAGCTGCATCTGCACGAGCGGCTGCCGCGTGGCCTTCTCGATGCGGGCGAGGAGTCCTCGCTCGCGAGGGGTCACGAAGCTGATCGCGTCGCCCGTTCGGCCGGCGCGTCCGGTGCGGCCGATGCGGTGCACGTAGGGCTCGCTGTCGGTGGGGATGTCGAAGTTCACCACGTGGCTGATGCGCTCCACGTCGAGGCCGCGCGCCGCGACATCCGTGGCCACCAGGATGTCGAGCTTTCCCGACTTCAGCTGGTTGACCGTGCGCTCGCGCTGCACCTGGTTGATGTCGCCGTTGATCGCGGCGGCCGAGAAGCCCCGGGCGCGCAGCCGCTCGGCGAGCTCCTCGGTGACGTTCTTCGTGCGGACGAACACGATCATGCCCTCGAAGTTCTCGGTCTCGAGCAGGCGCGTGAGGGCATCCACCTTCTGCGCGTACGAGACCACGAGGTAGCGCTGCGTGATGTTCGCCGACGTCTGCGTCTTCGCCTTGACCGTGATCTCGGCGGGGTCGTGCAGGTACTGCTTCGACATGCGCCGGATGGCGGCGGGCATCGTCGCCGAGAAGAGCGCGACCTGCTTGTCGTCGGGCGTGTCGGCGAGGATCGTCTCGACGTCCTCGGCGAAGCCCATCTTCAGCATCTCGTCGGCCTCGTCGAGCACGAGGTACTTCAGCTCCGAGAGGTCGAGCGTGCCCTTGTCGAGGTGGTCCATGATACGGCCCGGCGTGCCGACGACGATGTGCACGCCGCGGCGCAGCGCCGAGAGCTGAACGCCGTAGCCCTGGCCGCCGTAGACGGGCAGGATGTGCACGTCGCGCAGGTGCGCGGCGTACCGCTCGAACGCCTCGCAGACCTGCAGGGCGAGCTCACGGGTCGGTGCGAGCACGAGCGCCTGCGGGGTCTTCTGCGACAGGTCGAGGCGCGCGAGGATCGGCAGCGCGAACGCGGCGGTCTTGCCCGTGCCGGTCTGCGCGAGGCCCACGACGTCGCGCCCGTCGAGCAGCGTCGGGATGGTCGCGGCCTGGATCGCGGACGGCGTCTCGTAGCCGACGTCGTCGAGCGCCTTGAGCACCGGGCCCTCGAGCCCGAGGTCGGAGAACGTCGTGGCGGGCTCTTCCGGAGCCTCGACCTCGACCGGGGCGTCGCCTGAAGTCACGCTTCAGGGTAGACCGCGCGGCTGGGAGCCGTCACGGGGCGGCTCCCCGAGCTCACGACCGGAGCGGGCGACTGGCGGGTGAACCGCCCCGCCGAGGGTCGCCAAGTGTGCGCCATCCGTTCGTGGATCGCAAGGGGTGGCGGGCACCCGCGACATCCGGAATGGTGGACCATTCGTGATCGAAGGAGGAACGATGCTCACCCTGACCGACACCGCCACCACCGTCGTCGAGGAGATCGTGCGCCGCAACGACGAGACCGAGCGGGCCGGACTGCGGATCGAGGCCGAGAACCCGGATGCCACGGACTTCGGCGTGTCGATCGTGCCGCTGCCCAAGCCCCGCGACGCCATCGTCGAGCAGGGCAATGCCCGCGTCTACCTCGACGAGAGCGCGACCATGGCGCTCGACGACAAGACGCTCGACGCACGGGTGGACGAGGACGGCCGCGTGGCGTTCGACATCCTGCCGCAGGTGTGACCCGACCGGTCCGGCGCCCTGCCGCACATCGGACCGCAACCATGCGACGGCGCTCCGCTTCGGCGGGGCGCCGTCGTCATGTCCGTCGTCACGTCCAGGCGCGTGCGCTGCGGGCGGCCCAGTAGGCGGCCGGGTCCTCGGCGAGGGCGGCGAGTTCGGCGAGTTCGGCGGATGCCGCATCGGGCGCCGATCTCGCCGCGGCATCCGTGGCTCGGGTGGCCCTCGGCGCTCGCGACGCGAGGTTCGACCTCGACGCTGCGCGACTCCGTCCCCGGGACACCCGAGAGGGCCGGTCCACGTGGACCGGCCCTCCCTGGCCGCTTCGTCGGGCTCCTGGCTGCTACTCGACCAGCGTGAAGGTCACGGTCGTGACGTTGCCCGCCACGTCGACCACCTTCAGCTCATTGCTGCCGAGCACGGCGCCATGAGCGCCGGGCTTGACGCCGTTGAGCGTGCCGTCGATCCGGTCGCCCAGGTCCCGCTGCACGCCGTTCAACGTGAGCTCGGCGAGCCCGCCCAGGTCGAACAGCCGGAAGGAGACCGAGCGGTAGACCCCGTCCTCGCCCTTCGAGTCCGGCTTCACGGCGACCGTCGGCCCGGTCCGGTCGGGCACGGCGATGTCGGTCCGCTTCGCCGGCAGCTCCGCCTCGTCGCCGAGGTAGAAGCTGGCGAACCCGACCTGGTCGTATCCGGTGTTCTTGTTCGCCACGCCGTTGCGGTACATCGGGTCGTGCATCAGCGTGCGGATGCCGTACTCGGTCGGCGCCAGCGTCGTGACGATGCCGAGGCGGTTCCCGCTCGCCCGGAGGATGAGCTCCTCACGCCAGTCGCCGAACATGTCGGCCTTGAGCGTGGGGGTGCTCTTGTTGCCGGTCGACGTCAGGCCGGTCGCGAGATACGACGATGCCGCGAAGGTCTCGTCGTCGATGCTGTTCACCGTTGCGCCGTTGACGGCCATGTGGGTCAGCCCGCCGCCGAACCAGATGGCGTTCTGGCCCTGCGCGATTCCCCGAGCGCTGGCGGTGGTCGTGAGGATCTCGCCCGTGACCATGCTCCTGACCTCGCGGGTCGCGCCCGCCGAGCCGGCCTGTGCGCCGGGCCAGCGGTTGGAGTAGTTGCCCGCCACGCTGCCCTCGTCATCGCTGCCGGAGTAGGTGCCGTAGATGAGCGAGTTCTCGTAGACGACCTCCCCCTGCTCGTCGAGGCGCTTGCCCTTCATGGGGTCGTAGCCCGCCGGGCCGGGGATCCAGCCGCTGTGCACACCGGTGCGGATGTCGTCCAGGAGGTGCTCCTCCATGCCCGACCACTCGCGGATGTTGTTCTCCTTGTCGACCGGCAGCAGCGCGCTGCGGTCGCCGTGGCGGAGCGGAGCCCACTGGTTCAGCGGGTTGTTCCGCACCTCGTCGGTGGCGAACTGGAACTCGCCGGCGACCGGCGGCACGCTGTCCTGCCCCTCGATCGTGGGCATCACGTCGCCGTTCAGCACCTTCGGCAGGATCTTGGTCTTGTCGGCGTTGAGCCCGAGGACCATGGCCTTCAGCACCACCTCGTCCCAGCCGTCGCCGTCGAGGTCGGCCGACGTGGTGAAGTGGTTGCCGCGGTTCTGGTAGTCGTAGGCGCTGCCGCCGAGCGACCAGTACTGCGGGTCCGCCGAGTCGAAGCTGGCCTGCAGGTTGACCTGGCCGTCCACGATGTCGAAGGCGGCGAGGGTCGTCCGGTGGTAGTACCCGCGCTGGGAGACGGCGTACGTGTTCACCCCGTCGAGGGCGGCCACGACACCGACGTAACGGTTCGAGCGGTTGCCCTGCGCGTCGCCGTACGAAGCCGCCTTCCAGGGGTGCTCCAGCCAGTACACCTCCGACTCGGCGAGGATCTGCGCCTTGTAGTCGCTCGTCGACGTACCCGCGCCGGGGCCGGGGTAGGCCAGGTACGAGTAGTTGCCGCGCTGGGAGGCGGGCGTCATGGCCCAGTTCTCGCCGTCGACGCTCGCACGGTACGGGAACGGGTACGTCTCGCTGTCCACGAGCACGCCCTTGGCGGCATCCGGGTCCCACTCGAACGCGGAGAAGAACTCCTGGTCGTCCTTGGCGGGGCCGATCGGACCGACGTGGTACGTCTTGATCCAGCGCTTCACCGCCGGGTCGTTGGGTCCGTCGTTGCCGCCGCCGACGGTCGGGCTGCGGTAGGCGATGCTGAAGCTGTTCAGGAGCGACCAGTAGGTGTCGAGCGCCTGGTCGTCACCGGTGGCGAAGTACTCCTTGAACTTCTCCGTCGTTGTGGCGAGGCCGTCATCGCCACCCACGACGGTGGCGAGGGTGTCGGGGTACACGACGGACTGCGAGGCCTCGTCCCAGTTGCCGATGCGCGTGCCCAGCGCGGTCTTCAGCATCAGCTCCGACTTCCCGTCACCGTCGAAGTCCTCGGCGAACAGGGTGGTCTCGTGGTCGTTGGCCGCGCGCACGTTGTAGCCCATGTCGACGCGGAACAGCAGCGTGCCGTCCTGCTTGTAGACGTCGATGTACTCGGGCGCGGTCGTCGTGTTGGCGCCGCCGAAGATCGGCTCCGAGTACATCGGGTCGACCTGGGTGCTGCGCCACTTCACGACGATCTCGTACTCGCCGTCGCCGTCGAAGTCGCCCACCGTCATGTCGTGCGTGGAGTACGCCCCGCTCATCCCCGTCGCGATCGCGCCGGACTCCGTCTTGGCATACGGAAGCGACGTGCCGGAGTCGAGGTTCTCGACATACGCGATGAACTCGCCCTCGAGCTCGTCGTAGAGCGCCTGGGTGATCCTGCCGTCGACCAGTCCGTTCACCAGCGGTCGCGCCTCGGCGTACGTGGCGACGCCGAGGGCGTTCGGCGTGGTGTTCTTCTCGTTCAGCGCGGCGACCCAGCCGTCGAGCTGCTCCTGCGTCACGGCGGTCTGCTCCTCGAACGCCGACCGGAAGCCCTTCAGCAGGTCCATGTCGACGACGTACCAGTTCTGGCCGTTCGTACCGGGGATGACCATGTTCGCCGCGTTGAGGTTGCGGTTCGGGCCGCCGAACTCGTTGGCGGTGCCACGGTAGGTGAAGTGCGCGAGCGGCACCGGGGCCGGCGCGGGCTTCAGCGGGATGTAGTGCACGGCACCACGGTCGGCCTGCCCCGCGCCTCCGGCCAGGGCCGACAGCATGGGCACGCTCATGCCCTGCCGCTCGCCCTCGACGCCGTGGATGACGGGCGCGACCTCGTAGACGGAGGTGAGGACGCCGTCGGGGTCGGTGTAGTTCGACGGGGTGCTGTCCTCCTTCACGATGCCGGGGTTCGTGTCGTAGTCGCTCTCGGGCTGCACGTCCCGCGGCTCGATGGTCGCGATCTTCTGGAAGTCGGCGCCACCGTCCTTGCGGTAGACGTTCCACGAGAGGCCGTTGGGCTCGTCGCCCAGGAAGCGCCAGCTGAGGAAGATGCCGTCGGCGGACTGGGCCGCGACCAGGCCGCGGGTGAGGTACTCGACCGGGCGCAGGTCGGACTCGGCGGGGGCGGCGACAGCGGGGATGCTCCCGCCGAACAGCGACAGCCCCACCGCCACCGAGACGGTGAGCGGGAGGGCGTTGCGCCATGGATTTCGCTTGGTGGATCTTGGTGATGAGGTGGACGTGACCATGCCTGCCTTCTTCGTCGAAAGTGACTGGGTTTCCGTGCCCAGCGTGTTCCGGGCATGACTGATCGCCCGTCGAGCAGGTCGTGGTGGCCATCGCTCGCCGTCGAGGGACATGGCAGGAATACGCTTTCCAACCACGAAACTATGCCCCTCCCATGAGGGGTGTCAAGAGCCAATCGAAACGATTCAGGTGCTCGGTTTTGACACGCCGCGGAGCCGCCGTCAAGGCCTCGTGACGCCCGGCAGCCCGCCCGTAGGCTCGGCACATGCCCTCCCGCTCACGCGCAGCCGTGGTGTACAACCCCGTGAAGATCGACGGCGACGAGCTCCGTCGTGCCATCGCCGCCGAGCCCGCCGCGGCCGAATGGGACGAGACGCTCTGGTACGAGACCTCCGTCGAGGACCCGGGCGGCGGCCAGGCGAGGGCGGCACTCGAGGCGGGGGCCGACATGGTCGTCGCGGCCGGCGGCGACGGCACGATCCGCGCCGTCGCCGAGGTGCTCGGCGGCACGTCGACCTCCCTCGCGCTGCTGCCCTCGGGCACCGGCAACCTGCTCGCCCGCAACCTCGACCTCACGCTCGACGACCTCGAGAACTCGATCCACGTCGCCTTCGCGGGCGCCGACCGGCGCATCGACCTCGCTTGGGCGGAGCTGCGCAGGGAGGACGGCTCGACCGACCGCGCGGCATACCTCGTCATGGCCGGATTCGGGCTCGACGCGAAGATGCTCTCGAACACCGACGAGGAGCTGAAGGCGAAGATGGGCTGGCTCGCCTACGTCGCCGCCATCCGCGCGGCGCTCCGCGACGAGAACCGCATGCGCATGCGTTACCGGCTCGACCGGCACCGGATCCGGGCCCTCTCGGCGCACACGCTCATCATCGGCAACTGCGGGTCGTTGCCGGCCAACATCCTGCTGCTGCCGACCGCCGCGATCGACGATGGCCGGTTCGAGGCCGTCTTCCTTCGACCCGAGAGCGCCTGGGGCTGGCTGCAGATCATGGGCAAGGTGATCTGGGAGAACGGCGTGCTGCGTCGTACGCGGTGGGGTCGGAAGCTCGTCGGCCGCGACGTCGACGCGCTCCGCTACGTCAAGGGCCGACGCCTCGAGGTCGTGCTGAGCCACCCCGAGGAGATCGAGCTCGACGGCGACGGCTTCGGCCGCGCCCGCGCCCTGCGCACGTGGGTCGACGCCGGCGGCCTCACCGTGCGCGTGCCCCCGAGCGAGCGGCATCCGAGCGAGGAGCGCGCGGACGCACAGGAGCGACGCGAGAGCCGGCCCGCGCAGCCGCCGCCCGCCGACGCCCTGCCCGGCGACGGCGACGCCGAGGGCGACGAGGAGGCGCTGCCCGGCGACGTGACCTCCGACAGCACGGGAATTTCGACGTAATGTAGAAAACATGGCTCGCACCGCCCTCGCCCTCCGCCTGCTGCTCCCCCCGTTCCTCATCGGCATGATCGTGGCGATCTCGTTCCTCGAGGCGCCGCTGAAGTTCCTGGCGCCGGGCATCACCATCCCGCTCGGGCTCGGCATCGGCCGCCTCGTCTTCACCGCACTCAACATCGCCACGGGCATCGTCCTGGTCGTCCTGACGCTGGCCGGCCTGCGACCCCGCCCCGCCCGCACGCCGCTCGTGCTGCTCGGTTCGATCTGGATCGTCTACCTCGTCGAAGTGGCGGTCATCCGCCCGGTCCTCAACCGCCGCAGCGACCTCGTGCTCGCGGGCGCCCAGGCGCCGGGCACCGACTGGGCGCATTACGCCTACATCGCAGCGGATGCCGCGCTGCTCGCGCTCCTCGTCGCACTGGCCGTGGTCACGGTCCGCCGCCTCCTGCCGGCGACGGTCGCCACCCCTCAGCAGCCCGTCGGCGCCTGAGTCGACGGAGTGCGCGACGGCTGCACATACGCCACTCCGAGTCAAGGCCGGGTTGAGGATTTCTCGAATCACGGGGTGATCGGTGAGAATCAGTGCGGCGAATCGATGACAGGGGAGATTCTCGACTCGCCCCTTGGCGGGCCGGGCGCCCCCACCCGAGGATCTGGGGAGATCCGGGGCAGCCCGGCCCGCCGCACCCGACTCCCCGGCTCAGCCGGCGGCATCCGCTGATGCGCCCCGCTCAGCCACGTGGCATCCGCTCAGCCCGCGGCATCGGCTCAGCCCGCGGCATCCGCTCAGCCCGCGTCATCCGTCGGGTCACCGTCGCCCTCGTCGTCGCCCGGCACCCACTCGAGCAGGTCGCCCGGCTGGCAGTCGAGCACCCGGCACATGGCCTCGAGCGTGCTGAAGCGCACGGCCTTGGCGCGTCCGTTCTTCAGGACCGCGACGTTGGCCGGCGTCAGCCCGACCTGCTCGGCGAAGTCGCCGACGCTCAGCTTGCGCTTGGCGAGCTCGACGTCGATGCGCACGATGATGGGCATCAGATCACTTCCTCGAGGTCGGCGCGGATCGCCGCCGCCTGGCCGAGGAGGGCGCGCATCACGATCATGAGCAGCAGCACGACGCTCGTCGCGAGGCCGATGCCGAACAGCACGACCGGGATGCCCGGGTCGCGCAGCTCGGGCGTGAAGTAGATGAACCCGACCACGTAGCCGAACACCACGAGCATGAGCAGCCAGACGCCGGCGATCGTCCAGACGATGGCGTCGACCCAGGCGAACGCCTGCCGGCTGAAGATGCGATCGCCCCGCACGAGGTCGAGCAGCCGCCAGATGCACACGATGACGACCTGCACGGCGACCAGCACGAGGATCGAGAACACCAGCATCAGCCAGGGGATGTGCGCGAACTCGGGCCGGATCTCGCGGGCCGACTCCATGAACTCGCCCGGCACGCTCAGCACCTCGGCGACGATCAGGCCGACGAACAGCAGGGCGAGCAAAACCTTGAGCGGGACGATGACGCGATCGAGCTTCAGCATGCATCGACTCTCGCGCCTTTCCTATCGTTTGTCAATAGGTTTCGATCGCTCCACCTTCGACAGCTGAACGGCGGATGCCGCGTGAGCGCGCGTCATCCGGAGGAACCACCGGACGCGCCGGCCGACCGCCGCCCTCGAAGCGTCCCCCACAGGATGAGCAGCACGGTGGCGACGAACGAGACCACGCCGAAGGCCACCGAGCCGACCTGCAGGATGATCGGCACGCTGAAGGCGGTGAGGATGCCGCCGCCGAGGAACGGCTCGTAGATGAGCTGCTTGTAGCCGTAGGCGCGTGCGGCGTTCGTCGTGCGGTCGGGATCGGCCATGTCGGCGAGCACGAACCCGGTCGCGACGTTGCCCTGCGACTGCCCGAAGTCCGCGATCGAGTGCTCGAACCAGTGCGTGCGGTGGATGCGCGGCCCGAGCCACAGCATGCCGATCACGCTCCAGGCGAGGGCGATGAGCGTGAGGATGGCGAGGCTCGGGATGTTCGACCCGAGCGCCT
>CBFGWW010000093.1:0-11409 GCA_965652625.1 uncultured Agromyces sp. | reverse complement strand
GCGGGCTCGTGCACGATCTCCCACTCGTAGTTCGCCCAGCTCGTGGCATCCGTCATCGCCCGGCGCACGGCCACCGCGACCGCGTCGGCCGAGAAGCCCAGCATCACGGCGTCGGGCCGCAAGCCCTTCGCGATCGCCGCGGAGATCTGCTTCGCATCGGATGCCGCGGGCAGTCCCTCGAGCGCCGCGTCGATGTCGGCGAGCGCCTCGTCGGGCTCGAGGAAGAAGTCGCCCGCCACGCGGGGATTGCGGATGACGCCGTCGACGACGTCGAAGTCGACGACCACGAGCTTGCCTCCGGGCACCTTGTACTCACCGTGCATGGGCTACAGCCTACGGATGCCGCGCGGCCCGTCGAGCGGGTTTCGCCCACGGCGAGAGCGACCCCACCGGGCGGCCGCCCCCACTGCTAGCGTGCCGCCATGACCACGTTCTTCCTCGCCCGGCACGGCGAGACCGTGTGGCACGCCGAGCACCGCTACGCGGGCAACTCGGATGTCGCGCTCACGCGCCACGGGCTCGGGCAGGCCGCCGCACTCGGCGCCTGGGCGGCCGACGCGCAGCTCGACGCGATCGTCGCCTCGCCGCTCAGTCGCGCACAGCGATCCGCGGCCCCGGCGGTCGAGACGACCGGCCTCGAGCTGCGCACCGACGAGCGGCTCGTCGAGATCGACTTCGGAGTGGCCGAGGGCCTCACGCCCGACGAGATCGCCGAGCGGCATCCCGAGGCGTGGGCGGCGTTCCGCACGGCGCCGGCGACGAATCCCCTGCCCGGCGGCGAGAGCGGACGGTCGGGAATCGCCCGAGCGCTCCCCGTCTTCGACGACCTCCACCGCGAGTTCCCCGACGGCCGGGTGCTCGTCGTCGGGCATGCGACGCTCATCCGGCTCCTGTTCTGCGAGCTCGCGGGCATGGATGCCGACGGCTACCGCGACCTGCTCCCCGTGCTCGGCAACTGCCACCTGACGACGATCGAGTATCCGTGGGCGACCGAGTCGCGCGCGACGCACCACCCACGCATCCGCCTGCTCGGGTTCGACGTGCCGCCCGCCCAGGCGCGCTGAGCCGCCGGCGCGCTCGGCGCCGGCGAGCGCGACCAGGTCGGCAGCCTCAGTCGACCGCGAAGCGCTCGTCGAGCCAGCGGATGAGGTCCTCGCGGACCTCCTCGCGGTTGATCTCGTTGAACACCTCGTGCCGTGCGCCCTCGTAGACGATGAGCGTCGCGTCGACGAGGTGGGCGCGACGCACGAAGTCCTTCAGGAGCGCCTTCGCGCTGCGCTCCCCCGCCACGGGGTCGTCGGAGCCGACGAGGACGAGCAGCGGCAGCTCTCTGGGGATCCGCTTCGACGGACGGGTGATGAGCGAGAACGACTGCGGCCATCCGAAGAGCTGCTGCAGCGTGCGGTGGGTCGTATAGGGGTCGCGCATGAAGTCCTGTGCGACCTGCGGATCGCGGCTCAGCCATTCGACCGGGGTGCCGCCCGGACGGGCGAACTTCTTGTTCAGGTCGCCGGTGTTGGTGAACCCGAGCTGGAGCCAGGCGGTGCCGCTGAGCACGACCGCGTCGTAGCGGTCGGGATGCCGGTTCACCACGTGCTGCGACATGAACGATCCCCACGAGTGGCCGAGCAGCACGAGCGGGACGTCGCCGCCCTCGGCGTCGCGGATCACCTCGCCGAAGCGCTCGACGCCGGCGATCGCGGCACGCATGCCGCCGGGCCCCGGACGCCCGATGCGACTCAGGTCGCCGCCGTGCTGCTCGAAGCCGGTCTGCCCGTGGCCGCGGTGGTCGTCGGCCCACACCGAGTACCCGGCCGCGTTCAGCGCCTCGATCAGCACGCCGTAGCGGCCGATGTGCTCGCCGATCCCGTGCGCGAGCTGGATCACGGCGTTGGGCTCGGGCACGCGCCAGGACTCGTAGTGGATCCGGACCCCGTGGGCGTCGGTGAAGGTCGGCATGCCGCCATCATGTCAGGCGCGGCACGCCTGAGACGCTGCGGGCACGTGCGCGGGCGCGCCGGAGACACCGCGGGGCTCGCACGGATTCGCTCATCGAGATCCGCGGAATTCCTTGACTGCGGTGAAACCAAACTGATTCTATGTGACTGTTTTGCTGGGTTTCAAATCACATTCGATCAGTTCAACGTGGAAAGTGAGAGAAGATGATCCATCACCGGACACCCCGCAGGGGCCTCGTCGCGAGGGCCTGCGGGATCGGCCTCGCCGCCCTCCTGGCGGCCACCGGCGTCGGCGTCGCACCGGCGTTCGCGGCGAGTGAGACGACCGCGACCACCGCCGCCACGGCCACGGCCACCGCCGCGCCGACCCCGATCCCGGTCGAGCAGGTGAACCCCGAGGTCCCCGTGGATGCCGCGGGCGCCACGCTCGGCGCCGTCACCGCGGTGGCACAGGACGGCGCCCGGGTGACGCTGTCGGCCGAGCACGGAGCGGCGCGCGTGACGTTCCTCGAGGACGGGACGTTCCGGATCGAGGCCGATCCGAGCGGCGCGTTCACCGACCCGGCGAACACCCCGCAGGACGACCCCGCCCGCACCGCGGACATCGTCGTCGGGCGCGACACCTTCGACGGCGCGAACGTGACCGTCTCCGAGGGCGACACGATCCGGATCGCCACCGGCGCGGTCGCCGTCGAGGTCGACCGGGCCACGGGCGCGTTCCGCGCGGTGCGACCCGACGGCTCGGTGGTCTTCGCCGAGTCGGCGCCCCTCACGTTCGGCGCGAGCTCGGCCACCCAGCACCTCGCCGTCGGAGACGGCGAGCAGTTCCTCGGCGGCGGCATGCAGAACGGCCGCTCGGTGCACACGGGCGCCACGATCAACATCGCCCGCAACTTCGACTGGGATGACGACGGCTACCCGAACGCCGTGCCGTACTACATGTCGTCGAACGGATACGGCGTGCTCCGCAACACGTTCGCCCGGGGAAGCTACGACTTCGCCACGGGCACGACGACGCACGAGGAGCGCCGGTTCGACGCGTACTACTTCGTGGGCGACTACGGCCAGGCGCTCGAGTCGTACACGCAGCTCACGGGCCGTCCGATGATGCCGCCCGTCTACGCCCTCGAGTACGGCGACGCCGACTGCTACAACCGCTCGAGCCCGACCTACAGCTCGTCGGGCTTCGGCGACCCCGAGAACACGAAGCAGCGCACGCCGCAGTCGCTGAACATCGCGAAGCAGTTCGTCGAGCACGACATGCCCGCCGGCTGGATGCTCGTGAACGACGGCTACGGCTGCGAGTACCAGGAGCTTCCGGCCACCGTGGACTCGATCGAGGAGCAGACCGGCCTGAAGGTCGGCCTGTGGACGCAGCGCTCGCTCACGAACCAGGAGTACGAGGTCGGCGAGGCGGGCGTGCGCCTGCGCAAGCTCGACGTCGCGTGGGTCGGCTCCGGATACCGCCAGGCCCTCACCGGTTGCGAGGCCGCGCACGACGGCATCGAGCAGTACTCCGACGCGCGCGGCACGTCGCTCATGGTCGAGGGCTGGGCGGGTTCCCAGCGCTGCGGCATGCAGTGGACGGGCGACCACACCGGCAACCTCGACGCCGTGCGCTGGCAGGTCTCCGCGCTGACGGGCGCCGGCAACTCCGGGCTCCCGTTCACGACCGGCGACGTCGACGGCATCTTCGGCGGCTCAGCCGAGAGCTACGTCCGGGACCTGCAGTGGAAGGCGTTCGCGCCGGCGCTGTACTCGATGAGCGGCTGGGCGCGCACCGACAAGCGGCCGTGGCTCTACGGCGACGAGGCGACCGAGATCAACCGCTCCTACCTGCAGCTGCGCCAGCGGCTCATGCCCTACATCTACACGCTCGCCGAGGAGTCGCACCGCACCGGCCTGCCGATGATGCGATCGGTGGCGCTCGAATACCCGACCGATCCCGGCGCCTACAGCGTCGAGGCGAACAACGAGTTCCTGCTGGGTGAGGACTTCCTCGTGGCGCCGGTCTTCAGCGACACCGACGTGCGCAACGGCATCTACCTGCCGGCCGGCGACCAGTGGGTCGATTTCTGGACCGGGCAGGTGCACGAGGGCGGCACCGTGCTGAACGGACACCCCGCGCCGCTCGACCGCCTCCCGGTGTTCGTGCGCGCGGGCGCCGTGGTGCCCCAGGGCATCGTCGCCCGCAACGCGTCGCTCGTGCCCGAGGACTCCCCCGTCACGCTCTCGGTGTACCCGCAGGGCGACTCCGAGTTCACGCTCTACGAGGACGACGAGGTGACCCGCGGCTACGCCGACGGCGAGTCGAGCCGGCAGGCCTTCACGGTCGAGGCGCCGAAGGCCGGGAAGACGGGCGCCGTGAAGATCGACATCGGCGAACGCGACGGCGACTACGACGGCAAGGCCGATGCCCGCGCCTACCGCGTGGAGGTGCACACCGGTTCCGAGCCGAACATCGTGAAGCTCGGCTCGACGACCCTCCAGCGCGTCGACGACGCGAGCGCGCTCGACGGCGACGCCGGCTGGGCCTGGCTCCCCGACGCGACCGGCGGCGTGGTCGTCGTCGCGACGGGCTCGATCGGCTCCGACGCATCCGCACGCCTGGTGCTCACCGACACGAGCGCGGTGGGCGGCCAGGACGCCGATGCCGCCGCGGCATCCGTCGAGGTCGCGGTCGCGGACCGCGTGTTCCAGGGCGAACAGACGACGATCGCCGCGACCTTCACCAACACCGGCACGAAGGCGAAGGACGACGTGGTGCTCACGCCGGTCGCGCCCGAGGGCTGGACCCTCGTGTCGGCGGCCGGCGACCATGCCGCCACCGTGAAGAAGGGCGAATCGGTCACGGCCGAGTTCGTGTTCGAGGTGACGGATGCCGCGGCCGCCGACGCCCAGACGATCACCGTGGTCGCGGCCTACACGTCGGGCTCGAGGCAGCAGCGCGAGGTGTCGGGCGCGAACCGGCTCTACGTCGCCTACGGCTCGCTGCAGGGCGCGTTCGACACGGTGTCGATCACGGATGTCGCGACGGCCGGCGCGGGGAACTTCGACGGCGGCGGGGCATCCTTCTCGAAGGCCGCGGTCGAGCAGGCGGGGATTGTGCCGGGCGGCACCGTGACCGTCGGATCTGGCGACACCGCGGTCTCCTACCGCTGGCCCGAGCCGGTCGGCGCCCCGAACTCCGTGGCGCTCGGCGGCCAGACGATCGCCGTTCGGGGCCAGGGCACGCACCTCGCGATCCTCGGTTCGGCGGCGGCAGGCGGCGGGGTGAGCCCCGAGCTCACGCTCACCTACGCCGACGGCACCGTGACGAAGCAGTCCGTGTTCTTCCCGAACTGGGTGTTCGCGTCGAACCTCGGCGGCGCGAAGGTCGCGGTGAGCTCGAAGGGACGCAACAGCGCCTCGAACCCGAACGTCTACGAGTACTCGCAGTACGACTACCAGGCGTTCTCGAACCTCGTGCGACTCATCCCGTCGAAGGAGCTCGCGTCGGTGACGCTGCCCACGGAGGGCCGGGCGAAGTTCTTCGACTGGCAGGTCGTGTCGCAACCGCTGCCGCCCGCGCCGACGGCGTCGGCATGGGCGTCCGACCTGCCGTGGATCAGCGCGTCGAACGGCTGGGGCGTCATCGGCAAGGACGTCGCGAACAAGGACGCGGCGAACTCGCCCGACCTGCCCCTGAAGGTCAATTACACCGATCCGGCCACCGGCCAGTCGCCGGTGTACGCGAAGGGCCTGGGCGTTCACGCGGCATCGAAGATCACGTACTACGTCGGCGGCGAGTGCCAGGCCTTCACGGCGCAGGTCGGGCTCGAGTCCGGCTTCGGCGGGAACGTGATCTTCAAGGTCGACGCCGACGGAGCCAACCGGTACCAGTCGCGCACGTTCACCCCGGGCTTCGCGCCCGAGTCGGTGAGCGTCGACCTGACGGGCGTGCAGTACGTCGACCTCGTGGTCGAGGCGCCCGGCAGCATCAACGGCGCGCACGGCATCTGGGGTGACGCCCGGTTCACGTGCGAGTGACCCGGCGCCGCTGATCGCAGGGGCCCGTTCCGCCGTCGGCGGGGCGGGCCCTCCGCTTGCTCGCGATCGCGGGTCAGGCGACGCGGGTGACCTCGACCGAGACGAACAGCTCGGATGCCCCGGGGCCGGCGTACACGCCGCGCAGGGGCGGGACGTCGCTGTAGTCGCGGCCGCGGCCGACGAGCACGTGCAGCTCCCCGACCTCCTTGAGGTTGGTGGGGTCGTAGCCGCGCCATTCCCCCGCGAACCACTCGACCCAGGCGTGCGACTCGCCGACCACGGTCTGCCCGAGGTCGGCGTCGGGGTCGGGGTGCAGGTAGCCCGAGACGTAGCGGGCCGGGATGCCGACCGAGCGCAGCGCACCGAGGGCGACGTGCGCGATGTCCTGGCAGACGCCCTTGCGCTCGGCCCACGCCTCGGCTCCGGTGGAGTGCACGCCCGTGACGCCGGGCATGTACTCCATCGCGTCGCCGACGGCGCGGCTGATCTCGAGCGCGGTCTCGCCGACGGGTGCACCCTCGGCCCTGATGTCGCGGGCGAGCTCGACGACCTCGGGGGGCGGGTTCGTGGCATCCGAGAACGACGACGCCTCGACGAGCCCGACAGTGGAGCTCGCCGCGGCCTCGAGCTCGTCCCACGACAGCTCGGATCGCGGCACGGGCGAGGGCCGCACCTCGACGAGGCTCGTGGCGGTGACCGAGAGCTCGCGGTGCGGCGTGAGCACCTCGAAGGTCGAGACGCGCGTGCCCCAGTAGTCGAGGTAGGAGTGCTGCGTCGCGCCGGGGCGGATGTCGAGGCCCGCCTGCAGCACGAACTGCTCGCCGCCCGAGTGCGGGAGCATGCGGGCCTCGTTGTACGACGCGGTCGCGGGCTCCTCGTAGGTGAAGCCCGTGCGGTGCACGATGCGGATGCGGCTCACGAGACCTCCCCGATCCAGACCGGTGCGACGCTCGCGGGGAAGTACCGCTGGCGGATCGCCTCGCTCGCGCCCGAGACGACCTCCTGCACGTGCTCCATGTTGCCCGACAGGTCGGTGAGGATCTCGGCGATGGGCCGGTACTCGAACTCCGAGCGGATCTGGCCGAGCAGGCGCCGGGCCTGGTCGGTGACGCCGACGCGGCCCGCCCTCGGGTCGATCTCGCGAAGCGAGTCCTCGGCGCGGGTGACGCTCGAGATGATCGAGCGCGGGAAGAGGCGGTCGAGCAGCAGGAACTCCGCCGCCGACTGCGTCGACGGGACGCCGCGGTAGCTGCGCAGGTACGCCTCGTAGCCGCCGCAGCTGCGCAGGATCGTGGTCCAGCTCGGGCCGCTCGCCTCGGTCAGCGATCGGGTCGCGAGCAGGCGCGCAGTCATGTCGGCGCGCTCGATCGAGCGTCCGAGGGAGAAGAACTGCCACGCCTCGTCGCGGCTCGTGGCGGAGTCGACGACCCCGATCGCGAGCGCCGAGCGGTCGCGGACCCACCGGAAGAACTCGTGCGTCTTGTCGTGGGCGACGCGTCGCGGCATCCGTGCGTTCGTCTGGTTGAGCGCCTCCCAGAGCTCGGTCGAGACGATCTCGCGGGCGCGCCGGGCGTTCTCGCGGGCGGCGGCGATCGAGTGGGCGATGGCGTCGGGATGCGTGGGATCGACCGCGAGGAGCGCGATGACGTCGTCGCGGGTGAGGCTGGCGCCCGGCTCGGCCTCGGAGCCCATGACCGAGAGCAGGGAGCGGCAGGCGGTGTCCTCGTCGATCCACGGGTCCTCGAGGAGGAGCTGCAGGTGCACGTCGAGGATGCGCGCGGTGCCGTCGCTGCGCTCGATGTAGCGGCCGATCCAGAAGAGGGATTCGGCGATGCGGCTCAGCATGCGGGTGCCTCCTCTCCCGGTGGTCGAGGAGCGCCCGGCGCAGCCGGACGCGTATCGAGACCTTGTGATCCAGCACGCGTCATCGGGTCTCGATACGCGGCGCCGCTGCGCGTCGGCGCTACTCGACCAACGGTCTGCTGCTGTTGCTGCTGTTGCTGCTGGCGCACCGGGGCGTCCTCGTCCTGCGGGGATGCCTCGGGGCGATGGCTGCGGTGCGGAGCGGCCCGCTCGGCCTCGACGACGGGCGACGACCCGGTCGGCGGCCGAGCCGCGGGCGCCGCCTGGTCGGCGACGACCGAGCCGGGCGCATGCCGCGCCGGCACGAGTCCCGCGATCGGGCCGGTGATCGTCGTGTCATCGAGCACCCACGTGTCCTTCGAGCCGCCGCCCTGGCTCGAGTTCACGACGAGCTGGCCCTCGGGCAGCGCGACGCGGGTGAGGCCGCCGGGCAGCACCCACACGTCCTCGCCGTCGTTCACCGCGAACGGACGCAGGTCGGCGTGCCGGGGGCGCATGCCGTCCTCCACGAGGGTCGGGATCGTCGAGAGCTGCACGACGGGCTGCGCGATCCAGCCGCGGGGATCGGCGAGGAGCCGCGCGCGCAGGTCGGAGAGCTCGTCGCGCGAGGCATCCGGACCGACGACGAGGCCCTTGCCGCCCGAGCCGTCGACGGGCTTCACGACGAGCTCGTCGAGGCGGTCGAGCACCTCGGCGAGCGCCTCGGGCTCCTCGAGCCGCCAGGTGTCGACGTTCGGGAGGATCGGCTCCTCGCCGAGGAAGTAGCGGATGAGGTCGGGCACGTAGGTGTAGACGAGCTTGTCGTCGGCGACGCCGTTGCCCACGGCGTTCGCGATGGTCACGTGGCCGAGGCGCGCCGCGAGCATGAGGCCGGGCGCACCGAGCACGGAGTCGGGTCGGAACTGCTGCGGGTCGAGGAACTCGTCGTCGACGCGGCGGTAGATCACGTCGACGCGGGTCGGGCCCGCCGTCGTGCGCATCCAGACGCGCCCGCCCGAGCAGAACAGGTCACGGCCCTCGACGAGCTCGACGCCCATGAGCCGGGCGAGCAGCGTGTGCTCGTAGTACGCGGAGTTGTAGACGCCCGGCGTGAGCACGACCACGGTCGGGTCGTCGACACCCTCGGGGGCGCTCGCGCGCAGCGCCTGCAGCAGCCGGTTCGGGTAGTCGCCGACCGGACGCACGCGCATCGACGTGAACAGCTCAGGCAGCGTCTGCGCCATGACCCGGCGGTTCGAGATGACGTAGCTCACGCCGCTCGGCACGCGCACGTTGTCCTCGAGCACCCGCCACGCGCCCTGCTCGTCGCGGATGACGTCGATGCCCGAGACCTGGATGCGCACGCCGTTGGCGCTCTCGATGCCGGCCGCCTGCCGGTGGTAGTGCGTCGACGAGCTGATGAGCGCGGCCGGGATCACGCCGTCGCGCACCGCGAGCTGCGGTCCGTACACGTCGGCGAGGAACCGCTCGAGCGCGCGCACCCGCTGGGCGACGCCGGCCTCGACCATGTTCCAATCGGATGCCGCGATGACGCGCGGCACGGCGTCGAGCGGGAAGGGCCGCTCCTCGCCCGCGAAGTCGAACGTGACGCCCTGCGCGAGGTAGGAGGTCGCGAGCGCCTCGGTGCGCCCGCGGAGCTCCTCCTGCGTCATGGCGGCGAGCGCCGGGTAGAGCTCGCGGTACGGCTCGCGCACGTCGGCCGTCGGGGCGGGGAACATCTCGTCCCACGGCTGCGTCGCGCGCTTCCGGGCCCGTTCCGCGCGGGTCGCGGTGTAGCCGTCGAAGAGCGTTCCCATGACGGGATGCTTCCACCCGACGATTACCGGGATGTTTCCGACACGCGACGGGAGCGGCATCCGCTGCGCCGATCGCGTGCGCCAGCGTCGCGATCCGCGAATTCGGGCTGCGGAACCTCAGCGCCCCCGGCGACGCATCCGCGTGACGATGAAGGATCCCACCCCCGCGACGACGACGGCAGGAAGCATGATCGGCAGGAGGGTCCGGGTCAGGCTCCGCTCCGGAGTCAGGAACCCGGCGAGATCGAGGATGCAGAGGAGGAGCACGCCGAGCACGATCACCGACGGAAGGATCAACGGACGGAGGACCGCGAGAGCCGGATTGAACCGGACCGGGATCTCGGACGGTTCGCGCGCCGGCAACGGCACGTGCCGGTCGGCCGGGACACTCCGGTCGATCTTCGCGATGACCTCCGGCCTCATGCGGTGCAGCTCGTTCGGTTCGACGGTCACGCGCCAGCCGTTGTCGCCTTGGAGCATGCGCGCGCCGTCAGGAACCGTGAGCAGCGCGGCACAGCGGTCGTACTCGACGGTGATCACCCGGTCGGGGGTCCTGACCGACACCCCGGTGTCTCCGACGATCACGGCGCTCTTCGGGTCCGCGAGGAACGGGTGGACCGAGCCTCTGACCACCACCGGCGCATCGACGATCAAGGTGAAGCCGTGCTCCTCCAGACCGGTGCAACCCAGCGGCACCTGCACGACGGCGTCCGCGAGGACCTCCGCCGCGATCGCCGCCAGATCGGCCGAGGTCGCGGACTGGAGCTCGGACTGCACCGCATCGGGATGGCGGATCGGGAGGCCGGCGAGCAGCCGTGCGGCCGCCGACGGCGCCATCGAAGCCGCAAGGTCGGAGATGTCGGCCGCCGGCACCATGGTCGCCTTCACAGCCGCGAGGTCGGCGTCTTCGACCCTCCCCGCGCGTATGGCCTCGAGCACCTCGAGCACGCCGTGGACCATCACCTGACGCGTCTCGGTTCGAGTGTCGGCGTGGACGATGACGCGGGCCCGGCCCGCGTCGATGGGCTGCCAATCGCAGTTCGCCGAGTAGGAGTAGCCGGACTCGCGCCGCAGGGCACGATTCAGCATCTTGGATGCCACGGCGGCGAACAACGCCACGGCCTCCCGGTTGCCCACTTCGGCGTTCAGGAGCAGTTCGTTCGCGTCGTAGGCGTACCACGCCGGCTTCGGGTGCACGACCTCGCGCCAGACGGGAATCGGCTTGCGACTTCCCTCGTCGAGGAGGAGGTCGAGCCCCTCCGGAATTCGATCACCGACGACCCACAACACCGCGTTCCGGCGGGTGAACCACGAGGCGGCCCAGCTGCGGACGGCGTCCGCGTCGATGGCGTGGAGTCCCAGCTCCTCGTACGCGCCGAGGCCGGGGCCCGACGCGCCGTACCGGTGGGCGTTCGGGGCCGCCCAGCCGGTGGCGCGCTGCGCGGCCTCCGTCCACAGCACGTCCTTCTCGACCTGCAAGCGCTCGACGGGGAGATCCCGCAATGCTCGGCAGAGGCCGTTCAGGAATGCCACGACCTCGGCTTCGGTGCCGTTGATGTGGAACCGGGTGATCGTCTCGCCGGTCGTGCCGTTGTGATGGGAATCCACCTCGCCCAGTCCGTACAGCGCGAGGTGCTCGACGAGATGCGTGATCCCGCGCGTCGGGAGCGTCTCGTCGGCCCAGCCGACACGGAATGCCAACCCTGCCGTGGCGCGCGCGTCACGACCGGGGGCCAGGATCCCGGGGATCCCCTCGCCGAAGA
>CBFGWW010000092.1:0-11494 GCA_965652625.1 uncultured Agromyces sp. | reverse complement strand
GCGCACGCTCGTCACGGTCGAAGCGGCGCGGCGCACGGTCGTCGCGGTCGTACGACCGCGCGGGCCGGTCATCGCGGTCGAAACGACGCGGGGCGCGGTCGTCCCGCTCGAAGCGGCGCGGCGCACGCTCGTCGCGCTCATGCCGACGCGGTGCACGCTCGTCTGGGCGCTCCTCACGCGCCGGACGCCCCTCGCGCACGGCGCGGTGCGGCGTGCGGCCGGTGGCGACGCGCTCCTCGCGCGACCAGCGCTCCTTGCGGGGCGTCTCCTCCTCGGGGCGGTAGCCGCGGTGGCCGGGGCTGCGCGATCCGGGCTTGCGGTTCGACGAGGCCGAGCCGTTGCGCGCGGCGGGACCGCCCTTGCGGCCGCCCTTCGCGTACGAGGGATCGAAGTTCTTGGCGGGGCGTCCGCCCGCGGGCTTCTTGTTCTTGGGCACGATGGATCTCTCTGGGTTGTACTTCAGTACATGGCAGCCGGCCGGGCGCAGGAGTGCGCTCGGCATGGCTGAGAACCCGGAACATCGTCGACCGGGGCCGTTCACATACGGTGACTTCCGAGGGCAGGTCGCCCTCGAATCCGGCCCTCAGGACTCACAAACCCATCCGCGCCACGGCGCGGTGTCCAGAACCGACTCGGCAACGATACCGGATCGCGGCTGGGAAAGCCCCGTGCAGGCCCGCGATCCGGGGCCGGAGCACGGCGTTTGCGATCGCCGCATCGTGGGTTAGCATCACTCCACCCCTGAACCCGGAGCCCGGTGTGACCTCGACCCGAATCACAGGCGGCTCCGGCATCCGCGCCAGGCGGATCGTCGCAGCCGCGCTGGCCGCCATCGCGGCGATCACCGGCGTGGTCGCGCTCTCCGGCTTCCACACGCAGCTGCGCGAGATCGACCCCACGGGCCCCGACGCGGCGAGCGAGGTCGCGAGCGCCGAGATCATCGGCATCCGCACGTTCTCCCCGCCCGCGGGTCTCGAGGTCGAGGCCGACCTCGAGTACGGCACGCGCGAAGACGGCACGCTCCTGACGCTCGACGTCTGCCTGCCCGCCGCCGATGCGCTCGAGCCGCAGCGTCCGGCGATCGTGTCGATCCACGGCGGCAGCTGGGCGCGCGGCGACAAGGCGAACGCCGACTGGCGCAACGTGTGCCTGTGGCTCGCCAGCGAGGGCTTCGTCGCGGCATCCGTCAACTACCGGCTCGTGCCCGACGCGCGGTTCCCGGCCGCGATCGACGACGTGGCGCTCGCGGTGGAGTGGCTGCGGGCCCCCGAGCAGGTCGAGCGATTCGGCATCGACCCCAAGCGCATCGGCGCCTTCGGCGGGTCGGCCGGCGGCAACCTGGCCGCGCTCCTCGGCACCACCGGCGAGGGCCCGCTCGACGAGGGGTCGCGCGTCGCCGCGGTCGCGGAGCTGTCGGGTCCCGTCGGCCTGAGCGCGGCCGAACTCGCCGCCGACGGCGCCTCGCCGTGGCTGGAGGGCATCGTCGGCGAGTACCTCGGCTGCGATCCGAGCGCCGGACTCGACGCGTGCCCGCAGTCGGCGGATGCCTCGCCGGCGAGCCGAGTCGACCCGAGCGACCCGCCGTTCTTCATCGGGCACGCCGAGCAGGAGGTCGTGCCGCTCGGACAGTCGCAGCGCTTCCTCGAAACGCTCGGCGCCGCGGGCGTGCCGGCGCAGCTGGTCGTCGTGCCGGGCGACGCGCATTCGATCGGCATCCTCGACGATGCGCTCCGACCGCGCGTGGCGGCCTTCCTGCACGCCCACCTGGGATGACCGGAACGGTGTGAGCGCGCAACCCCTGCCGACCGCGACATCCGCGGACATAGGCTCGGCACGAGCGTCGTCCGTCCAGCCCGAGGAGGCGAGATGAGTTCCGGTGCCGACTCCCCCGTCGAGCTGACGCGCGACGACTGGCAGACGATCTTCCGGCGCACGCTGCACGAGTTCCGTATCAGCCAGAGCTGGGACATCGCGGCGGCCCTGACCTACCACGCGGTGCTCTCGATCTTCCCCGCCCTGCTCGGCGCGTTCGCGCTCATCGGCATCTTCGGCAGTGCGGAGTCGGTGGCGCGCACCGCCCTCGACGTGATCGGCGACCTCGCCGGCGACGAGGTCGCGACGGCGGTCGACCAGCCGATCGAGCAGCTGCTCGACGCATCGCACGCCGCGCTCGCGTTCGCGACCGGGCTCGTGCTCACCCTGTGGACGGTGTCGGGCTACCTGGGCACGTTCGGGCGCGGCATGAACCGCATCCTCGGCCTCGACGAGGGACGCCCGTTCTGGAAGTCGCGGCCCATGTTCATCGGCGTCGCCGTCGTGATCGTCGTGCTCGGCTCGATCGTGGCGGTGCTCATGCTGGTGAGCGGGCCGGTCGGCGACGCGCTGGCGCGCTCGCTCGGCGTCGACGAGGGCCTCGTGATCTGGTGGGACTTCCTGAAGCTCCCCGCCGTGGCGTTCCTCGTCGCGGTCATCATCGCGCTCCTCTACTGGTCGACGCCGAACGTGAAGCGGCGCAACATCCGTTGGATGAGCGTCGGGGCGGGCACGGCGCTGCTCACCTGGCTCGCGACGACGGCGCTCTTCACGGCGTACGTGCTGGGCGTGCGCACCTACGAGCGCACGTACGGCGTGCTCGGGTTCGCCGTCGCCTTCCTGCTCTGGGTATGGCTGTCGAACCTCGCGCTGCTCTTCGGCGCCGTGCTCGACACCGAGGTCGAGCGGGCACGCCAGCTGCGCAACGGCATCGACGCCGAGGAACGGCTGCAGCTCCCGCTCCGCGACGACCGCATGATCCAGAAGAACCGCGAGCGGCGGAACGCCGACCGACTCGCCTCGACCGCGATGAAGCCCGACACCGCCGTCGACGGCATCGTGACGCCCTCCACCGAGCGCTGACGTCGGGGCCGTGCCCCGATCGGCGCGCGCCCCTACCGGCGTACGGCCGCAGGATCGCTCCGCGGAGGGATGCCGCGGCGCGGCCCGCGTGACAGGCTGCTGCCACCATGGACCTCCGAATGCAGGCACCACCCTCCGGCGACCGCCGCTTCCGCGCGTGGACGTGGCTCGCGACCTCGCTGCTCGCGGTCGTGCTCGTGACGGTCTCGGTGCCGATCGCCGCGACCGCCTACGGCGTGCACCTGCTCGCCGCGTTCGCCACCAGCCTCGCGCTCGCGGGGGCAGTCCCGCTCGCCGTGCGCCTCCCGTGGCTGGGCGCCGCGCTCTCGACCTTCGGCCTGCTCGCGTTCGCGCTCCTGTCCGCGTCGTCGGATGCCGCGCCATGGCCCTGGCCGGTGACGTCGATCCTGTCGCAGGCGGCCCTGCTCATCGTGCTCGGACTGATGCGGCCGTGGTGGCTCGGCATCACCGCGTGGCTCGCCGGCGTCGTCGTCACCGCGCCGTTCGCGTTCGTCGACGCGGGCGCCGCGGCCAACGTCGTGACGGCCGCGGCCATCACGCTGTCGGCGCTGGCGGTGGCCGTGCTCGTCGCGCAGCGTCGCACCATCGGCGTGGAGCTGTTCCGCGAACGCGCGGCGACCGCCTCCGAGCAGGAGCGCCGCGTCCTCGTCGAGGAGCGCAACCGCATCGCCCGCGAGCTGCACGACGTCGTCGCGCACGGGCTGTCGATCATCCACGTGCAGGCCACGAGCGCGCCGTACCGGCTGGCGGGACTCAGCGACGAGGCGACGGCCGAGTTCGGCGAGATCGCGGCATCCGCCCGCACCGCCATGACCGAGATGCGCCGGCTGCTCGGCGTGCTGCGCAGCGAGGACGCCGCAGCCGACACGGCGCCGCAGCCCGGCCTCGACGACCTGCCCGCCCTCGTGGGCTCCGTGGAACGCGCGGGCGTGCCGGTCACGCTCGAAGTCGGCGAGGCGCTGCCCGCCACGGGGCTCACCGCGACCACGGCCTACCGCATCGTGCAGGAGGCGCTCTCGAACGTGGTGCGCCACGCCCCGGGCGCCGCCACGCACGTCACGGTCGAAGTGCTTGCGGGCGACCTCGTCGTCGGCGTCGAGAACGAGCCGGCGACGGATGCCCCGGGGCCCGACGCGCGCGGCGGCGGCCACGGCCTCGTGGGCATCGGCGAGCGAGCGGCGCTGCTCGGCGGCCGGGCGGAATACGGCGAGCGTCCGGGTGGGGGATACCGTGTGCTTGCGACCCTCCCGCTCGGGTCGGACGGAGGAACCACGTGACGATCACGGTGCTCGTCGCCGACGACCAGGCGATGGTGCGTGCCGGGTTCGCGGCGGTGCTCGCCGCGCAGCCCGGCATCGACGTGGTGGGGCAGGCCGCCGACGGCGTCGAGGCCGTGACCCTCGCGCGCGAGCTGCGGCCCGACGTCGTCGTGATGGACGTGCGGATGCCGCATCGCAACGGCATCGAGGCGACCCGCGACCTGCAGGCGCCGGCGCGCGGTTCCGACCACGTGCCGCGCGTCCTCATGCTCACGACGTTCGACATCGACGAGTACGTCTACGAGGCGCTGCGCGCGGGCGCGAGCGGGTTCCTCCTGAAGGACGCGACACCCGAGGAGCTGGTCGCCGCCGTGCGCGTGGTCGCCGCCGGGGATGCGCTGCTCGCACCGAGCGTGACCCGGCGCCTCATCGAGGACTTCGCGCGGTCGGCCCCGCCGCCGCGAACGTCGGAGACCCGGCTGGCCGGCCTCACCGAGCGCGAGCGCGAGGTGCTCACGCTCGTGGGCCGCGGCATGTCGAACGCGGAGATCGCGTCGGCGCTCTTCATCGCCGAGCAGACCGTCAAGACGCACGTGTCGAAGATCCTGCAGAAGCTCGGCCTGCGCGACCGCGTGCACGCCGTCGTGCTCGCGTACGACACCGGGCTCGTGCAGCCAGGCGCGTAGCCCGGGCTCGTACCGTCGGTCCATCCGCCCGCCGCACGAGCGGTACCGGGGTAGGGGTCGGAACGGCACCTCCGTGTGATGTGGCCGGGGGTGCCGCATCCCTACCGTCTCTGACCGTGGGCGGATGGTCCGCCCGGATGGAGCACGGTGATGACCGACACGCTCAGCCGCCCGGCGGGCACGCCCGCAGCGGCATCCCACCACGGCGGCTCGGCCGTCGCCGGGCGCACCGGAGTCGCCCGCGACACGAGCGTCGACGCGATCCGCATCGCCCTGCTCGTCGTCGTCTTCGGCCTGCACGCCATGATGTTCGGCGTCAGCACGGGGCCCGACGGGCCGGTGCTGCAGAACGCCCTCGAGGGGCAGGGCTGGTTCGGCCCCGTCAGCTGGGTCGTGCAGATCATGCCGCTGTTCTTCATCGCCGGCGGATTCTCGAGCTTCCACCACTGGCGGTCGATGCGCGCGAAGGGGGCGACGGCGTCGGAGTACGTCCGCTCGCGCATCGGGCGACTCGTGCGCCCCGCGATCGCCGTGGTGGCCGTCGTCGCGAGCGGCCTGGTCGTGCTCCGGCTCGCGGGCCTCCCGGAGGACCTCGTGGCCACGGCCGGCTTCCGCATCGGCCAGCCGCTGTGGTTCCTCGGCGTCTACCTCGTGACCTCGGCGCTCGTGCCGGTCATGGTGCGCGCCCACGAGCGGGCACGGCTGCTCACGCCCGTCGTCCTCCTCGCGGCCGTCGTCGCCGTCGACGTCGTGCGCCTCTCGACGGGCGTCGACGCGATCGGCCTGCTCGACCTGGTGCTCGTGTGGCTGCTCGTGCAGCAGCTCGGGTTCCACCTCGCCGACGGCGGCCTCGACCGGTTCGGCCCCCGCGCGCTGTGGGGCACCGCCGCCGCGGCGCTCGGCGTCCTCGCCGTGCTGACCGTGGCCGGCCCGTACCCGGTCGACATGTACGAGAACCTCAACCCGCCGAACGTGACCCTCGTGGTGCTCGGCGTCGCGCAGCTCGCGCTGTTCCAGCTCGCACGGCCGCGCATCCGGGCGTGGGTCGACCGCGCGGATGCCTCGGGCCCGATCTCGGCCGTCGGCGAACGTGCCATGACGGTGTACCTCTGGCACATGCCCGTGCTCGTCGCGCTCGCGGGCCTCTCCCTCGCCGCGAACGCGACCTTCGGCACGCCGCTGCCCGAGCCGCTGAGCGTGGAGTGGTGGGCGACGCGTCCGCTCTGGCTCGCCGCCGGGGCGGCCGCTGTCGTGCCCGTGGTGCTCGTGTTCGCGCGCTTCGAGCGGGGTCGACGGCAGCCCGGCCGCGCCGCGGCATCCGTCGTCGCGACCGTCGTGGACACCGTCGCGGCCGTCGCCGGCGTCGCGACCCTGCTCGTCGCGGGCTTCACGCCGGTGCCGGCGCTCGTCGCGCTCGCGCTGCTCGCCCTCGCCCTCGTCGGCTCCCGCCGTGTGCTCGGCGCCGCGCGCCGGCTCACCACGTAGGCGCCCGTTACCGCTCCGAAACCGCGATGGGGTGGGATGGGAGCATGGCCAGCGAACCGATCACCGTGTCGATCCGGCGCGAGGTGGACCCGGCCCGGATCTCCGAGGCCACCGCCTGGGTGCAGACCGGCGTCAACCTCGCGAACGCGTATCCGGGATTCCTCGGGTCGGGCTGGGTGCGCGCGGGCGAGACGTCGACCGTGTGGCACATGCTCTACCGCTTCGCGAACGAGGAGACGCTCGACGCCTGGGAGCGGTCGCCCGAGCGCAGCTGGTGGCTCTCGATGGGCGAGGGCTTCGTCCACTCCGAGCGCAGCCGCCGGCGCACCGGCATCGAGGGCTGGTTCGACGAGCCGGCGACGGGCTCGGTGCCGGTGGCGGATGCCGCGGGCACCGGCGCCGAGGCGTCCGACCTGCCGCCGGCGCCGCCGCGCTGGAAGCAGGCGGTCACGATCTGGCTCGGCTTCTTCCCGGTGAACCTGCTGTTCGCCTACCTCGTGGCGCCCGTTCCCGGATGGGGCGACCTCCCGATCTGGCTCAGGGCGCTCGGCACCACGCTCGTGCTCACGCCGATCATGACGTACTGGGTGCTCCCCCTCGTCACGCGGATGCTGCGGCGCTGGCTCGCGCCGAAGGGCTGACCGGTCCCGGTCAGCGGATGCCCCCGATGCGACGTGACAGCGTCGCGGCCGCCTCGCGCACGCCCTCCACGGCGCGCTCCCGCAGCCCGGTCGCGGCGTCGTCGGGGAATGTCACGGCGATCGCCGCGGCCGGCCAGCCGAGGTGGTCGACGACCGCCGCTCCGGCCGACGCGAGGCCGCTCGTGACCTCGCCGTCCTCGGCGGCCCAGCCGCGGGCGCGCACGTCGGCGAGCACGCGCTTCAGCCGCCCGTAGCTCCACTCGGCGGCATCCGTCTCGCCCTCCGGATGCCGCTCGGCGAACGCCGCCCGGTCGGGATACAGCGCGCGCAGCTGCGCCGGCGGCAGCTCGGCGAGCATCGCCCGCCCGGTGGCCGTGAGATGCGCGGGCAGGCGCACGCCCACGTCGGTGACGAGCGAGGGACGCCGTGGCGCGCGCTCCTCGACGAGGTAGAGCACGTCGCGCCCGTGCAGCACGGCGAGGTGGCCCGACTCGCCCAGCCGGTCGACGAGGGCCGCGACGAGCGGACGCCCGAGCCGGGACAGCGGCTGCTGCCGGCTGAACCCGCTCGACAGCTCGAACGCGGCGATGCCGAGCCCGTACCGGCGCTCCTCGGGCAGGTGCACGACGAAGCCGCGCTCCTGCATGACCGCGAGCAGGTGGTAGACGGTCGAGCGCGGGATCTCCAACGCCTGGGCGATGGTCGCGGCGGGCACGGGCCCGCGCTGCGCGGCCAGGTGGGCGAGGATCGCGAGCGTCTGGTCGGCGGCGGGCACCTTCGAGCCGGGCTCCATGCGACCTCCTCGCCGGGATCACCGCTGCTCCGCGCCGCCGCATCCGCGACTCCGTCGCGGCCAGCGCCGCCCGAAGCCAGGCCGTCCGGGATCCCGGACGCCAGCGTACTCCTCGGCGTTCCCGCGCGCGCGGGTGCGGTGTGGAATCGGAGGCATGAGCACCATCGCGCCCGCACCCGACCGCATCGCGGCATCCGTCACCGTCGGCACCGGACCCCTCACGATCGACGACGTCGTCGCCGTGGCCCGGCACGCGGCATCCGTCGAGCTCGACCCGCCCGCCCTCGAGGGCGTCGCCGCAAGCCGCGCGATCGTCGAGAGCCTGGCCGCCGACCCCGAGCCGCACTACGGCATCTCGACCGGCTTCGGCGCGCTCGCGACCACCTTCATCGCCGAGGACCGCCGCGCGCAGCTGCAGGCGAGCCTCGTGCGCTCGCACGCCGCGGGCTCGGGCGCCGAAGTGGAGCGCGAGGTCGTGCGCGCCCTCATGCTGCTGCGCCTCTCGACGCTCATGACCGGCCGCACCGGCGTGCGCCGCGAGACCGCGGAGACCTACGCGGCCATCCTGAACGCGGGCATCACTCCGGTCGTGCGCGAGTACGGCTCGCTCGGCTGTTCGGGCGACCTCGCGCCGCTCGCGCACTGCGCGCTGGTCGCGATGGGCGAGGGCGAGGTCCGCAGGGCCGATGGCGAGCCGACGGATGCCGCGGCGGCACTCGCCGCCGCCGGCATCACCCCGCTGCGCCTCGGCGAGAAGGAGGGCCTCGCCCTCATCAACGGCACCGACGGCATGCTCGGAATGCTCGCGCTCGCGATCGACGACCTGCGTCGACTCCTCACGACCGCCGACGTCGCGGCGGCCATGAGCGTCGAGGGCCTCATGGGCACCGACGCGGTCTTCGCCGAGGACCTGCACGCCCTGCGCCCGCAGCGCGGCCAGGCGCTCGCCGCGTCCAACCTCCGGGCCCTGCTCGCCGGGTCCCCCATCGTGGCGAGCCACAAGGGACCCGAGTGCACGCGCGTGCAGGACGCCTACTCGCTGCGCTGCGCCCCGCAGGTGCACGGCGCCGCGCGCGACACGCTCGCCCACGCCGCATCCGTCGCCGACGCCGAGCTCGCCAGCGCGATCGACAACCCGGTGCTCACGCTCGACGGCCGCGTCGAGTCGAACGGCAACTTCCACGGCGCGCCGGTCGCGTACGTGCTCGACTTCCTCGCGATCGCGGTGGCGGATGTCGCGTCGATGAGCGAGCGGCGCACCGACCGCTTCCTCGACCGCGCCCGCAACCAGGGGCTGCCGCCGTTCCTCGCCGACGAGGTCGGCGTCGACTCGGGCCTCATGATCGCCCAGTACACGGCCGCGGGTATCGTGTCCGAGCTGAAACGCCTCGCGGTGCCGGCGTCGGTCGACTCGATCCCGTCGTCGGCCATGCAGGAGGACCACGTGTCGATGGGGTGGGCCGCCGCCCGCAAGCTCCGGCGCGCGGTCGACGGCCTCGCGCGCGTGCTCGCGATCGAGGTCATGACGGCGTCGCGCGGCCTTGCGCTGCGCGCTCCGCTGCGGCCGGGCGCCGCCACCGGGGCGGTCCTGGAGCTCGTGGCGGGCGTCGGCGCCGTGCCCGGGCCCGACCGGTTCCTGTCCCCCGAGATCGAGGCGATCACGGGGCTCGTGGCGTCGGGCGAGGTCGCAGCGCGGGCGGCGCGGGAGGCGGGCGAACTGTCCTGATCGCGGCTCGACACCCTCCTCACATATGTGAGGAGTGCTCATGTACCCCGAACGTGGGCGTTTCGGACCGTGCGGAACAGTTGTCTCCCTCGGGCACCGATGACAGACTGGACGGGATCGGCTCCCCGGGCCGATACCCGAAACGGAACCTGATGACGCCGACGCCACCCTGTTCAGAACCCGGCCGAGAGCGCCCGTGGTATGCACGGAGCGCTCGCCGGGGTGGCGTGACGCTCGCCGCGGCAACGGCCGTCGTGCTGCTGAGCGTCCTGGGTGCTGCGCCCGCCTACGCGGAGGAGCTCCCGGCGACCGGGACCACTGACACGACGAGCACGACCGACGCGACGACGACCACGACCGAGACCGCGGAGCCGACGACCGAACCCGCGCCGGCCGAGGAGCCCGCGCCGGCTGAGGAGCCGCCGGCCGAGGAACCGGCGCCGGCCCCCGCGCCCGAGCCGACGCCGACGCCCACTCCCGAGCCGACGCCGACGCCGACTCCTGAGCCGACGCCGACGCCCACTCCCGAGCCGACCCCGACTCCGACGCCGACGCCGACGCCCGAGCCGACACCGGCGCCCGAGCCGACGCCGAGCCCGTCGGCGACGCCGACCACCTCGCCCACGACCACGACGACCACGACGCGGTCGACGCTGCGCGCGAGCGCTGCGTCGTCCTCGGCCGGCACGAACAGCTTGCAGTCGGCCGCGGTCGCGGGGGCGCAAGCGCGCATCCAGCTCGCCACGTCGCAGCTCCGCGCCGCTGAGGCGGCGCTCGCCGACGCCCGGTCGATGCGGGCCGAGGCACAGGCCGTCGCCGAGCGCATGCAGGGCCTCGCCGACGACGCCAAGGCCAAGGCCGACGCCGCCGGCCGCGTGTACTTCGCCGCCGCGCAGGGCGACGGTGCGACGCTCTCGTCCATCCCGGCGGCGTTCGGCGCAGGCAAGGACCTGCTCGCCGGGCTCGGCGGCGTGGCGCGGGTCGAGCAGATCGCCGGTGACGTCGAGAAGCTCCTCGCGATCGCCGACAAGCGCACCGAGGAGGCCGCGGCGGCGCAGGAGCGCGCCGACGCCGCATGGGCCGCGGTCGACGAGGTGCCGGTCGAGGCGGCCGAGGCCGAGGTCGAGGCCGCAGAGCAGGCGCTGGCCGACGCGCGCCAGGAGCTCGCCGACCTGCAGTCCGACGCCGCCGCCGACAGCCGGCTCGCGTCGAGCGGCGCCTCGCTCCTGCTCAACCTGCCGACTGACGCGGGCCAGCTCAGCGACCAGGGCTGGGCACTCCCCGTCGTCGGGCGCATCTCCTCGGGCTTCGGCCCCCGGCCGGTCAAGCCGATCGCGGGCGTGAACGACTTCCACCGCGGCACCGACCTCGCCGCCGCTTGCGGCACGGCCGTCTACGCCGCCACGTCGGGCGTCGTCAATTCCGCCGGGCCGAACGGGAGCCTCGGCAACTGGATCCAGATCGACCACGGCTCGGGCGTCGAGACCGGCTACGGGCACCTGACCGATGGCGGCATCTTCGTCGCGCCCGGCGAGACCGTGACTGCGGGCCAGCTCATCGGCGCGGTCGGCACCACGGGCGCCTCCACCGGGTGCCACCTGCACTACGAGGTGCACCTCGACGGCGCCGCCGTCGACGCGGTCCCGTTCATGGCCGCACGCGGAATCTCGCTGGGGTGACCGGCAGCGCCGACGAGGCGCTCGAGCCGATCGGCTCACCGGGCTCGGGCTCACCGGGCCGGCGCGTCTGGGATCCCGGACGGGCACCCCGCGGCATCCGTTGTCGGAGCGCTCGGCGTGCGGTGGGATCGAGGCATGACCGATGCACCCCTCGCCCCCACGCGCACAGCCCGCACTGAGCCCGGGACTCCCCTGAGCCCGTCGAAGGGTCGAACTGTCCGCGCCGCCCGCGGCTCGGAGCTGACCGCGAAGAGCTGGCAGACCGAGGCGCCGCTGCGCATGCTCATGAACAACCTCGACCCCGAGGTG
>CBFGWW010000091.1:0-11497 GCA_965652625.1 uncultured Agromyces sp. | reverse complement strand
CGGCCGCGCAGGTCGGCCTGGCCCGGGTAGTTCGAGCCCTCGGCGAGCCAGATCTTCAGGTCGCGGCTGCCGGTCGCGTGCATGATGTCGATGCACTCGAAGTGGTGGTCGATGGCCTTCCGCCGCACCGCGGCATCCTCGTGCGTGAGGGCGCCGAACTTGTAGTCGTCGTCCTGGAAGGTGTTCGAGTTGATGGTGCCGAGCGAGACGCCCAGGTCCTCCGCGTGCGTGCGCAGGTCGTCGTACGAGTCGACCTTGTCCCACGGGATGTGCAGCGCCACGGTCGGCGCGAGCGCGGTGTACTTGTGGACCTGCGCGGCATCCGCGATCTTCTCGTACGGGTCGCGCGGCGTGCCCGGGGTCGCGAAGACCTTGAAGCGGGTGCCCGAGTTGCCGAACGCCCACGAGGGGAGCTCGATCGACTGGAGCTCGAGTTCGGACAGGATGGCGGCGGGAAGGGTGCTCACTGGTCGCTGCTTTCTGTGCTGGTGGTCGGTGGGAGCTCAGCGCTCGGCGTCGGCGTCGGCGTCGAGCGCGGCGAGCTGGTCCTCGAGGTGGAAGACCTCGGGAAGTCGTGGGGCGCCCTGATCGGGGCGGCCGTCGAGAGCGACGAAGAACGGCGCCATCTCGGCCTCCCAGGCGGCGGTGCGGGGGTCGGCCTCGAGCGCGGCCTGGGATGCCGCGTCGTCATCGGTCTCGTAGTAGCCGATGAGCAGGCCGTCTGCGCGGAGGAAGAGCGAGTAGTTGCGGCGGCCCGACGCCTCGATGGCGCGGAGCATGTCGGGCCAGACGGCGGCGTGGCGCTCGCGGTACTCGTCGAGCCGGGCGGCGTCGACCTGCAGCTGGAAGCAGACCCGTTCAGCTGCTCGGGGTGCTGTGCTCATCGTCGAGCTCTCCGTCTCGTGGTCGTGCCGGCCGGTCGGTGACCCATCCGTATGAATCGTTTCAAGCGTACGCGCTGGAGCGGTGGTACGCAAGGGTGGAATGCGTTTTCCATCGTATCGTCCGACGCGTGGGATCCACGACCCGGGGCTGGCCGGGCGGCGGCGGCCCCGGGTCATGGCGTCACCGCGTCATCGAGCCGGCGCGACGAGCGCGGCGGGGTCGGCGACCCGCACGGCCGTGGCGACGATCCGGTGCGAACCGGGTCCGAGCGGTGCGCCGGCGTGCGGCACGCCGTCGACCTCGACCGCCGACCCGTCGGTGAGCGGCAGGTCGAGCACCGCCTCGGCGCCGAACGGCACGACGAGGTCGAGCTCGAGGTCGGCGCCGGCGAGCCGCCAGTCGACGGATGCCGCGCCGAGCCGCGTGTCCACCGACGCGCGCGCCCACGGGATCGCCGTCGACGGGTGCGGGGCGACCACGATCCGCCGGTAGCCCGGTCGTTCGACCGTCGGGGCGAGCCCGCCGACGTAGCGGTAGATCCAGTCGACGACGGCTCCGTACGCGTAGTGGTTGAACGACAGCATGCCCGAGCTGTCGCCCGTGGCCATCTCACCCGAGTGGATCGAGCCGTCGGGCGCCAGCGCATCCCACCGCTCCCACACGGTCGTCGCGCCCATCTCCACCTGGTAGAGCCACGACGGCGGCTCGAGGCGCAGCAGCATGAGGAACGCCTCGTCGACGTGCCCGCTGCGCACGAGCGCGAAGAGCACGAGGGGCGTGCCGAGGAAACCCGTGGCGATGCGGCCGCGTTCCTCGCGCACGTTGCGGGCGAGGCCCTCGGCGATGCGCTCGCGCTCCGACTCGGGTGCGATGCCGAACTCGAGCGCGATCGCGGCGCCGGTCTGCGTCTCCACGGCGTCCTCGCCCCAGCGCTCCCAGGTGTCGCGCGCGACGCGGTCGCCGAGCCGTGCGGCGGCCTCCGCGCGTGCGGGATCGCCGACGAGCCGCTCGGCCTCCGCCAGCAGGTGCGCGCTGTGCGCGAAGAAGGCGTTCGCCACGTAGTCCGACGAGACCTTCGCCCTCCACGGCTCGTCGCCCGGGGCGTCGGGGTCGAGCCAGTCGCCGAACTGGAACTCGGTCGGCAGCAGGCCGTCGCCCGCGCGGCGCTCCAGGCTCGCCACCCAGCGGCGCATGCTGTCGAGCTGCCGCACGAGCACCTCGTCGCTGCCGTACGACTCGTAGACCGCCCACGGCACGATCGTCGCGGCATCCGCCCAGCCGGCGCGGCCCATGGTGATCCAGGTCCCGCCTGCGATCGCGTCGTCCTGCAGGATGTTCGGCACGACGGCGGCGACCGCCCCATCCGCGTCCTGGTCGAGTTCGAGGTCGCGCAGCCACGACATCCAGAACGCCTCGACGTCGAAGAGCGTCGACGCGGTCGGCGCGAAGGCCTGCGCGTCGCCCGTCCAGCCGAGTCGCTCGTCGCGCTGGGGGCAGTCGGTCGGCAGCGACACGAAGTTGTCGCGCTGCGACCAGGCGACGTTCGAATGCAGGCGGTCGAGCCGGGGGTCGGCGCTCTCGAAGGAGGAGCGAAGCCGGTCGGCGCTCGAGACCGCGACGGCCGTCGCCGAGACGACCTCGCCGCCGGTCACCTCGGCGTACTGGAAGCCGTGGAAGGTGAAGGTCGGCTCGAGCGTGGTCTCGCCGTCGTGGGCGAGCACGTAGCCGTCGGCGGCCCGTGCGGTGCGCAGCGACTTCGTATGGATGGAGCCGTCGGGCTCGAGCACCTCGGCGTGCCGCACCTCGATGCGGTCGCCCGCGCGGCCCCGGACGACGAGCCGCAGCCAGCCCGCGATGTTCTGGCCGGCGTCGAGGAACACGTGGCCGTCGCGCGGCTGCAGGGCGACGTCCCACTCGCCGATCGTGCGGACGCCGGTCGTGATCCGCGGTTCGACGACGGCGGTGTCGACCGCGATGGCGCGTGCAGCGGCCCAGCCCGAGTCGTCGAAGCCGGGCGCGTCCCAGCCGGTGGGCTCGTCGCGGAGATCGATCTCCACGCCGTCGTAGAGGCTCGCCGAGCGGATGCCGCCCACCGACGTCGTCCACTCGGACGACGTCGCGACGCGCACGTGCGAGCCGTCGGCGCATTCCACGTCGAGCTGCGCGAGTGCGGCGAGCTCGGTGCCGTACTGCTCCGTCCCGTCGTCCCAGCCGAGCCGTCCGCGGTACCAGCCGTCGGCGAGGAGCACGCCGAGGGCGTTCTCGCCCGGCTGCAGCAGGTCCGTCACATCCCAGGTGCCGAGCACCACGCGATCCTGATACGCCGTCCAGCCGGGGGAGAGGTGCTCCTCCGTCGCGCGGCGGCCGTTGATCCGCAGCTCGCCGACGCCCCAGAACGTGGCCCTGAGCCGCGCCCGTACGGGCGCCGCAGGCAGCGCGAGCCCGGTGCGCAGCAGCATGACCGGGCCCTCGGTCGGCTGCGAGCCGCCGATCGGGCGCGCCTCGAGCGAAACCGGGTCGACGGATGCCTCGACCGCGAGGTCGTCGCTCCAGTCCGACCAGCCCGCTTCCGTCGCGATGCGGACCGCATAGCGGCGCTCCGCGCCGGGCTCGAGGTCGGGACCCGGCGCGACGACGCCGATCGCGGCATCCGATGCGACCGGCTCGGCCTCGCCGGACTGCACGCCGTCCCATCGCACCTGATAGCCGAGTTGGGGGGATGCCGCGTCGGCGCGCCAGCTCAGACGGAGGCCGGTGCGCGGCACGCCGAGGAGGCCATCGGGGTACTGGGACCGCAGGGCGATGACGTGCGCGTCGCGGTCGGCGGTCGTGGGGGCAGGGAGTTGCGTGGACATCCGCGTCCTTCCGTGGTGGTGCCCGGCACGAGCGGATCGAGGTCGTGCCGGCGGTTCGTGTGGTTCGGTTCGTTCAGCCGGTCGATTCCGCCGGTGCGGGTCGGGTCGAGTTGCGCACCTTGAGCGACGGCTCGACGGAGAAGTGGATCGGCTCGGTGCGGCCCTCGATGCGCTCGAGCAGCAGGCGGATCGCCCGCTCGCCCATCGCCTCGCCCGCCTGGTTCACGCTGGTGAGCGAGATGGCCGGGTAGCTCGCGATGTCGACGTCGTCGTAGCCGACCACGGAGACCTCGGCGGAGGAGAGTCCGTGCTCGCTCAGCGCTCGGAGCGCCCCGAACGCGAGCTCGTCGTTGCCGACGAAGATCGCAGTCGGCACGCGCTCGTCGAGCAGGGCCAGCGTGTCGAGGCGGGCGGCATCCTCGTCGAGCCCGGTGCGCACGACGCGGATGTCGTCGGCGAAACCGGCTGCGCGCATGTGCGCGAGGTACTGCTCGAGGCGGATCGCGTGCGGATTGCCGGACCCCGGTCGCGTGACCTCTTCGCTGCGGGTGAGGTGCACGATGCGGCGGTGTCCGAGCTCGAAGAGGTGCTCCATGACGAGTCGCGTGCCCTCGGCGTCGTCGCCCGTCACGGTGTCGTAGGCCGTCGACCGGTCGTGGCGGCCGAGCATGACCACGGGCACGCGGCCGGCGAGGCGTTCGAGCCAGTCGGGGGAGACGAGCGGCGAGATCGCGACGATGCCGTCGACCTGGCGGTCGGCCAGGGCGCCGATGGCGCGCACGCCCTCCTCGCCGTCGACGTCGGCCGGCGCGATGATGAGCTGGTAGTCGGTGCCCGCCAGCGCTGCGGTGGCGCCGGCGACGATCTTCGTGAAGAACGGGTTGCCGATGTGCGGCATCTCGATGCCGAGGGTGAAGCTCGATCCGCGCATGGCCCGGGCGGCGACCCGCGGGCGGTAGTCGAGGGCCTCGATCGCGGCGGTGACGCGCTCCCGCATGGCGGGGCTCACGCCGTAGGCGTTGCGGATGACCTTGGAGACCGCCGCGCGCGAGACGCCGGCTTCGCGGGCCACGTCCTCGATGGTCGCTGCTCTCGTCTGCGCCACGGTCTCTCCCCCTCTCGCCTTCGATGGTCGGGCGTGCCGACTGGGTGTCACGATACACCGAGCCGTGGAGCGGGATAGACCGATCTACGTCATGGCGTGGGTTCGATCGTAAATCGTTTCAAGCAAATTGTGTAGATCGGTTGACAAACTTTCTCCGACGCTCGTAACGTGGGCCACGCCACAGCACCGAGACCATTCGGAGCACTCAACAGCGCAGTTGCTTTACATGGAGGTAAAGAACATGGTCCCCCGTACCCCGCGACGCTCGCTCGTCGCAATCGGCGCAGGCGGTCTCGCCCTGTCGCTCGCGCTCGCCGGATGCACTGCCGGCGGATCAGACTCCGACGGAGGTGCGACCTCCCTGACGTTCCTCGTCGACAACGGCGAGGCGACCGTCGCCACCGCCCAGGCGCTCGTCGACGCGTTCGTGGCGGAGAATCCCGACATCAGCATCGAGGTGGAGACGCGCCCGCAGGGCGCCGACGGCGACAACGTCGTGAAGACGCGCCTCGCCACCGGGGAGATGGACGACCTCTTCCAGTACAACTCCGGCTCGCTCATGCAGGCGCTGAGCCCCGACGACACCCTCGTCAACCTCGCCGACGAGGACTACGTCGGCAAGTTCGACGACCGGTTCGTGCAGAGCGTCTCGACCGACAACGGCCTCTACGGCGTCCCGATGGGGCAGTCGATGGCCGGCGCCGTCATCTACAACAAGGACATCTACGAGCAGCTCGGCCTCGAGATCCCGACGACCTGGGACGAGTTCATCGCGAACAGCGAGGCGATCAAGCAGGCCGGCGTCGCGGCCCCGATCGTGCAGACGTACGGCGACACCTGGACCTCGCAGCTCTTCGTGCTCGGCGACTTCAACAACGTGCTGGCCGAGAACCCCGACTGGGCCGAGGAGTACACGAACAACGAGGCCAAGTACGTCGACGAGCCGGCGCTGGCTGGATTCGAGCACCTGCAGGAGGCGTTCGAGAAGGACCTCTTCAACGAGGACTTCGCGTCGGCGAAGTACGCCGACGGCGTGACGATGGTCGCGACCGGAGCCGGCGCGCAGTACCCGATCCTCACCTTCGCCGCCGGGCAGCTCATGACGACGAACCCCGAGGCGGCCGACGTGGTCGGCACCTTCCCGCTGCCGGGTCCGGACGCCTCGACCAACGGCCTCACCGTGTGGATGCCCACGAACACCGTCTACATCCCGAAGTCGACCGAGGGCGACAAGCTGGAGGCCTCCAAGAAGTTCCTCGAGTTCCTCGCGACGCCCGAGGCCTGCGACATCCAGTCCGAGGCGAACGCCCCGCAGGGTCCGTTCGTGATCGAGGGCTGCGACCTGCCCGACGACGTGCCGGCCATGGTCTCCGACCTGCAGCCCTACTTCGACGAGGGCAAGACCAACCTCGCGCTCGAGTTCCTCTCGCCCATCAAGGGCCCGGCCCTCGAGCAGATCACCGTCGCCGTGGGATCCGGCATCACCTCGGCCGCAGACGGCGCCGCGCAGTACGACGAGGATGTCAAGAAGCAGGCCCAGCAGCTCGGCATCGAAGGCTGGTAAGCCGCACTGATCGCCTGCGGGGTCGGGCCGGCCGGTCCGACCCCGCAGCCATATCCGGGAGATCCACCATGACCACCGCGACGGCCCCAGGCCGCACCTCGACGTCGCCGGGGGCGATCAGCCCGGCCGGGCCGGTCAAGCGCCGGTCCATGAAGAGCCCCTACCCCACGTGGTTCTTCATCCCGGCCGGCGTGTTCTACCTCGTCCTCTTCCTCATCCCGACCATCGCGTCGTTCTACTTCTCGCTCACCCGCTGGACGCTGTTCAGCGTCGAGTTCATCGGCTTCGACAACTTCGTGCGGTTCTTCCAGGAGCCGCAGCTCGTCCAGGGCTTCATCAACACGTTCATCTACGCGTTCCTCACCTCCGGGGCGAAGGTGGTGCTTGGCCTGCTGCTCGGCGTGTTCCTCAGCTCGCAGATCATCGCGCGCGGCTTCCTCCGCTCGGTCGTCTTCTTTCCGGTACTCGTGAGCGTCATCGGCGTCGGCATCCTGTTCAAGGTGCTGATGGACCCGTTCGACGGCCCCATCAATGAGGGGCTCGCCGCGATCGGCATCGACGGACCCGGCTGGTACACCGATCCGTCGCTCGCGCTCGTCTCCGTCGCGATCGTCGACATCTGGGCGGGCGTCGGGCTCGCCACCCTCATCTACATCGCCGGCATGGTGGCCATCCCGCAGGAGTACTTCGAAGCGTCGAAGGTCGACGGCGCGAGCGCGTGGAGCACCTTCCGGCACATCACGCTGCCGCTCCTGCGGCCGGCGACGGTGACCGTGGTGCTGCTCTCGCTCATCGGCGGCCTTCGCCGGTTCGACCTGATCTGGACGATGACCGGGGGCGGTCCGGGATTCTCGAGCGACGTCCTCGCGTCGGTCGTCTACAAGCAGTACCAGGCAGGATTCTTCGGCCTCTCCACCGCCGGCAACGTCGTGCTCTTCGTCGTCGTCGCGGCGATCATCTTCCCGCTGTCATGGTGGCTCAACCGCAAGGAGGACGAGCGATGAGGAACACCGTCTGGAGGTGGGGCGCCGGCAGCGTCGCCATCCTCGTCACGGTCGTCGTCTTCGTGGTGCCGTTCGCGTTCATCGTGTTCACCGCGGGCAAGACACAGGCCGAGGCCGCCGCGCTCGAGTTCACGTGGCCGACCGAATGGGTCATCTGGGACAACATCGTCACCGTGCTGCAGAACCGCGACTTCCTGCTGGTGCGCGCGTTCGTCAACAGCACCGTCCTCACCGTCTCCGCGGTCGCGATCATGGTCGTCCTCGGCGCGATGGTCGGCTACGTCCTGCAGCGGCGCAGGTCGAAGTGGAACCCCGTCGTCAACGCCTTCGTCCTCGCCGGACTCATCATCCCGCCGGCGGTCGTCCCCACGATCTGGGTGCTGCAGGGCATCGAGCTCTTCAAGTCGATCCCCGGACTCATCGCGGTGCACGTCGCCTTCGGGCTGTCGTTCTGCATCCTGCTGTTCCGGGCGTTCGTGGCGACGATCCCGCGCGAGCTCGACGAGGCCGCGATCATCGACGGCGCCGGGCCGATCAAGCTGTTCTTCCGCGTGGTCTTCCCGCTGCTGCGATCGGTGATCGTGACGGTCATCGTCGTGCAGTCGGTGGCGGTGTTCAACGACTTCGCCTACGCCCTGTACTTCGCGCCCGGTGATGAGAACGCGACGGTGCAGCTGACGACGTTCAACTACATCTCGCAGGCCGTGACCGCCGACAACCTGCTCTTCGCGAACGTGCTGATCATCACGATCCCGCCGCTGATCATGTACATCTTCTTCCAGCGGCAGATCGTCGCCGGCATGACCTCGGGCGCTGTGAAGGGGTGAACGCCGACCCCGGGCCGCCGCGCTGCGCCGATGGTGTGCGGCGGTGGGTGCGGGACCGCTCGCCCCAGCCCTTCGCCGACGACGAGGTGGTGCCGTCGCCCGGCGGAACCACCTGGCTCTACGGGCCGGGCCAGTACGAGCTCGCCCTGCTGGCCCGTCTCGTCGACGAGGGCTTCGCCGCGAACCGGCACGTGCACTACCCGCGCAACCACGGGCGAGTCGCCGAGCGGGTCGCGTTCACGGCGACGGCGACGGATGCCGCGACGGCCCGCCTGCGCATCGTGGGCACCCTCGTCGCCGCGACGTTCGACGGGCAGCACATCGATGCGTCGGTGGTCGCGCCCGACGCGGCCGGCGGCGGATCGGTCGTCGAGCTCGCCCTGCCGCGCGCCGGCACCGAGCTGCGGCTCGAGCTTGCGGCGTCGGAGGGGCACGTCCCCGCCGTCGCGGTCGACCCCGGCGAACGGATCCGGGGCTGGCGGGCGAGCATCGACGACGGGCCTGAGGAGGACATCCGCCCGAGGCCCGGCGGCGACGTGCCGCCGCACGTGGCCCCGGTGGGCACGGTCGAGGTCCTCGCCCGCGGCATCCGTGACGGGCTCGGCGGCGACGGCGCCCTCTACGACGTCGGCGCGCCCGTGCTCGGCCGGCCCGTCCTGCCGCCCGGGCCGCGGCCGGTCGTCTCCAGCGGCGAGAGCATCCCGGAGGCGCTGGCCGACCCCGAGACGCACGAGACCCGCCACGACGTGGTCGAGCTGCCCGACGGCGGGTGGACCACGCGGCATCCGCTGGGCTTCAGGTACCTCGCCGTGCGATCGGATGCCCCGCCCGACTCGGTCGCGGTGCGCGCCTCGGTGCCCGTGGTCGAGCGGCCCGGCGCGTTCGCCTGCTCCGACGACGAGCTCACGCGCATCTGGGCGGCCGCGCAGTACACGCTGCGTCTCTGCATGCAGGGGCTCATGATCGACGGCGTCAAGCGCGACCGGATGCCGTGGGCCGGCGACCAGGCGCTCAGCACGCTCGCCAACGCGTACGCGCTCGGCGAAGGCGGCGTCGTGGCCGACGGACTGGTCGCGCTCGGCCGGCCCGAGCACGGCTACGTCAACGGCATCGCCGACTACTCGCTCTGGCAGGTCGTGAACGCCGACCTGCGCCTGCGGTGCTTCGGCGACGAGGAGTTCGCGCGGGCGGAGGCGGATCGGCTCGACCGCTTCGTCGCCGACCTCGCCGAGCATGCGGGCCACGACGGCGTGTTCCGGCCGGCCGCGCAGCGCGGCGGGTTCGTCGACTCGGGGCCGGGCTCCGTCTTCCTCGACTGGGGGCTCGCGCTCGAGCACGGTCGCGACCCGGTCGCCCTGCAGATGCTGTGGTACTGGGCGCTGCGCAGCGCCGAGCGGGTGCTCGGGCGCACGGGCCATCCCGGAGCCGCCCGCTGGCGCGCACTCGCCGACGCGCTCGAGGCGACGCTGCGGGAGCGCGCGTGGCTCGGTCGCCACGGACGATGGGCCGACTACCTCGATGCGCGCGCGTCGCGCCGCCCGGCGCGGTACGCGAACTTCCTTGCGGTGCTCGCGGGCATGCACGACCGCGTCGACGTGCCGCCCGGCGTCACCGACGCCATCCGCGTCGGCGTCGCGGGGACGCCGTTCATGACGGCCTTCCGGCTGCGCGCGCTGCTCGCCGCCGGCGAGGCGCCCGCGGTGCTCGAGCAGGTGCGCGCCACGTGGGGCGCGATGCTCGAGCGCGGGCCCGGCACGTTCTGGGAGGAGGCGACGATCGACGACGAGCCGTTCGCGATGTACGGGCGCCCGTTCGGCCGCAGCCGGTGCCACGCGTGGGCGTCGGGCCCGGCCGCCATCCTCCCCGAGGCGGTGCTCGGCCTGCGTCCGCTCGGCGACGGCTGGTCGCGGTTCGCGGTGCAGCCCGCGCTCGGCGACCTCGCGTGGGCGTCAGCCGTGGTGCCCGCCCCGAGCGGCGACATCGTCGTCGTGGCCGACGCGTCGACGGTGACCGTGCAGGTGCCCGCGGGCACCATGCTGGTGCGGGAAGGGCATGCCGTCCCTGGTCCGGCGACGGTCGAGTGGGCGCAGCCGCCTTCGGCGGACCTCGGCGGGGGAACCGGCGCGGCCGCGGCATCCGGGGCATGATGCGAACGTTTCATCCGGATCGGCCCGTCGGGGGTGGATGGGCTGCGATCATGGCTTGGGCGGGGTCCGCGCGTGCGGACCGCCAGGGGAGGCAGCAGATGGCAGTGAGTGTCCGCGACGTGGCGGCCGCGGCATCCGTGTCGGTGGGCACGGTCTCGAACGTCCTCAACCGGCCCGAGAAGGTCGCGCCCGACACCGTCGCGCGCGTCATGGCGGCGATCGACGAGCTCGGGTTCGTGCGCAACGACGCCGCGCGGCAGCTGCGGGCCGGACGCAGCCGCAGCATCGGGCTCGTGGTGCTCGACGTGCGCAACCCGTTCTTCACCGAGGTCGCGCGCGGCGCCGAGGACCGGGCGGCCGAGGACAGCATGACCATCCTGCTCGGCAACAGCGACGAGAACGTCGACCGCGAGCGCGCGTACCTCGACCTCTTCGAAGAGCAGCGCGTGCACGGCGTGCTCATCTCGCCGCTCGGCGACGACGAGACGCGGCTGCAGCGCCTGCGGGGCCGGGACACGCCCGTCGTGCTCGTCGACCGCGTCTCGGAGGACCGCACCCTCTCGTCGGTGTCGGTCGACGACGTCGTGGGCGGAGAGCTCGCCGTGCGCCACCTCCTCGAGACCGGCCGCCGCCGCATCGCATTCGTCGGCGGGCCGATGGGCATCCGCCAGGTTGCCGACCGCGTCGAGGGCGCACGACGTGCGGTCGAGGCCGAGCCCGACGCGACGCTCGAGGTGATCGAGACCGAGTCGCTCACCGTGCTCGAGGGCCGCGCGGCGGGCGAGGCGATCCGCGAGCGGGCGGCCGGCGAGCGCCCCGACGCGGTCTTCGCCGCGAACGACCTGCTCGCCATGGGCGTGCTGCAGGCGCTCAACATGCTCGGCTCGGTGCGCGTGCCCGACGACGTCGCCCTCATCGGCTACGACGACATCGACTTCGCGTCGGCGGCCGTGGTGCCGCTGTCGTCGATCCGGCAGCCCGCGTCGCTCATCGGCTACACGGCGGTCGACCTGCTGCTCAAGGAGGCGGCGTCGGGCGAGGGGTTCACCGCCGAGCAGGTGGTGTTCCAGCCCGAGCTCGTGGTGCGCGACTCGACGCGTCGGCGGTAGT
>CBFGWW010000090.1:0-11527 GCA_965652625.1 uncultured Agromyces sp. | reverse complement strand
CGGCGCGACGACCGTGGGCTTGGCGAGGAGCCACGCCAGCGCGATCGACGCGGGCTGCACGCCGTGCGAGACGGCGATCTCGTCGACGGCCGCCAGCACCCGGTGGCCGCGACGGCCGAGGTGCTTCGCCACCCGGTGCCCGCGGGCGTCGTGACGCACGTCGGCGCGACGACGCACCTGCCCGCCGAGGAACCCGTTGGCGAGCGCGAAGTACGGCAGCACCGCGAGGCCCTGCGCGTGCGCCACAAGCTCGGTGGCGCCCTCGAACGGCTTGCGCTCCATGAGGTTGTACCGCGTCGTGAGCAGCTCGAACCGCGGCAGGCCGTTCGCGGCCAGCACGCGCGCCTCGATGAGGCGCTCGGGCGAGAAGTCCGCCGCGCCGATGGCGAGCACCTTGCCGGCGGTGATGAGGGCGTCGACCTCGCCGAGGCTCTCCTCGAGCGGCACCTCGGGGTCGTCGCCGTGGAAGAACAGCACGTCGATGCGATCGGTGCCGAGGCGCTGGAGCGAGTCGTCGACGGCCGCGCGGATGTCGACCGGCGCGAGCCCCCGGTGGTCGGGGTGGCGGCCGACCTTCGTCATGACGCGCATGCGGTCACGCGCGTTCCGGTCGCGCATCCACGATCCGAGGATGCACTCGCTGCGACCCGCCGCGTAGCTGTCGGCCGTGTCGACGAGGTCGCCGCCGGTGCCGGCGAAGCGGTCGAGCACGTCGAACGCCCCGTCGCGGCCGAGCGTCCACCCGAAGGTGCTGCCGCCGAGCGCGAGCGGATGCGTCGCCATGCCGGTGTCGCCGAGCGGGCGCCGCACCGGGACCATGATCGGCCCCGACATGGTGTTCGTCTCGACCGTCTCGACGCGAACCACCGGCGTCGTCGTCGACGCGGTGACGCTCGCAGCGTCGTCGATCGCGGTCGCGATGCCGTCCTCGACGAGCGACGCCCCCGCGACGCTCGCCGCGTGGGCGCGGTGGATGTGCCGTCGTGCCACGCGCTCCTCCTCCCCAGGATTGACTCCGACGATACGTGGTCGGGGTACTTGTCCCCCGCCGAACCGGCGAAATTCGGCGAACCGTTACCGAATCGTTTGCGGTGATGGCACGGCGTGTCCCCCGAATGCAGGACACGGCGCGTGATATGTGCCCCTCTCGGGGGGCGAACCGCAGGCGAGGCGGCTCAGAGCCGGTTCAGCGGCCGGCGCGGCGCACGACGGCCTCGGCCTGGCGCAGCAGCGGTGCGTCGACCATCGCGCCGCGGAAGGCGAACACGCCCGGCTCGTGGGCGGCCGCCGCGAGCACGGCGCGGGCCCACTCCAGTCGTTCGGGGTCGGGTCGGAACGCGTCCCGCACCACGGGCACCTGGGAGGGATGGATGCACGCGGTGGCCGAGAAGCCGACCGCCGCGGCATCCGTCGCCTCGGCCCGCAGGCCGTCGAGGTCGCCGATCTCGAGGTGCACGGTGTCGATCGCCGCCACCTCGTGCGCGCCCGCCGCGAGCAGCACCTGGGACCTGGCGTGCGTCGCGACGTCGCGGTACCGGCCGTCGGCATGCCGGCTCGACGACCCGCCGAGCGACGCGACGAGGTCCTCGGCGCCCCACATGAGCGCGGAGACGTTCGGGAGGGCGGCGACCTCGGCCGCGGCGAGCACCCCGCGAGCGGTCTCGCAGAGCGCGATGACCTCGAAGTCCTCGAGGTCGACGAGGTCGGCGGTGCCCTCGCACTTCGCGAGCATGACGGTGCGGTACTCCGTGGCGGCGACCGCCGCGAGGTCGTCGGCGAAGTCGGGGCCGCCCGCCGGGTTCAGGCGCACGATGACGCGCTCGGGGTCGAGGCGGGACTCGACGAGCGCGAGGCGAGCGGCGCGCTTGTCGGCGTCGGCGACGGCGTCCTCGAGGTCGAGGATCACGGCGTCCGCCCGCTCGGCCGCCTTCGCGTACCGGTCGGGGCGGTCGGCCGGGCAGAAGAGCAGCGCCGGGCCGAAGCGGAACGGGGGGTGCGTCATCCGCCGCTCCCGGATGCCGCGGCCGCACCGCCGCCGGCGAGCCCCTGCTGCTCGCCCGCCTCGCGCGTCCACACGAGCATCGTGCGCGACGCCGTGGCCACGACCACGCCGTCCTGGTTCCGCGCGGTGTGCCCGAGCACGACGATGCCCTCCCCCGGACGGGACGACGACAGCCGCCTCGACTCGACGACACTCTCGCCGTAGAGGGTGTCGCCCACGAACACCGGGTTCGGGAACGCGACCGCTCCGAACCCGAGGTTGGCGACGAGCGTGCCCTGCGTGAGCTGCGCGACGGACTGGCCGACGAGGGTCGACAGCGTGAACAGCGAGTTCACGAGGATGCGGCCGAACGGCTGGCGCGCCGACCAGGCCGCGTCGAGGTGGAGCGGCTGCGGGTTCATGGTGAGGGTGGTGAAGAGCACGTTGTCGGCCTCCGTCACCGTGCGGCCCGGGCGGTGCAGGTAGCGCACGCCCTCCTCGAACTCCTCGAACCAGAGTCCGCGCTGCACGACCTCGCGCATCGGGGCATCCGTCATGACGCTCGTTCCTTCCCGGCGGCCGAGCCGCCCCTATCCGGCCAGCCCGAGCTCGCGAGCGATGACCATGAGCTGCACCTCGTTCGTGCCCTCGCCGATCTCGAGGATCTTCGAGTCACGGTAATGCCGGGCCACGGTCGTCTCGTTCATGAAGCCCATGCCGCCGAAGATCTGGGTCGCATCACGGGCGTTCAGCATGGCGGCGTCGCTCGAGACGAGCTTGGCGATCGCGGCCTCCTTCTTGAACGGGAGACCGGCGTCGGCCCGCCGCGCCGCGTCGTGCCAGGCGAGGCGGGCGGTGTGCACGCGGGCCTGCATGCCGGCGATGGTGAACGCGATGTACTGGTGGCTCGCGATGGGCACGCCGAAGACGTTGCGGGTCTTCGCGTAGGCCAGCGCCTCGTCGAGGCATCCCTGCGCCGCGCCCGTCGCCAGGGCGGCGATCGCGATGCGGCCCTCGTCGAGCGCCTGGAGGAAGTTGGCGAAGCCGCGTCCGCGCTCGCCGAGCAGGTTGGCGGCCGGCACGCGGACGTCCTCGAAGGTGAGCGGGTGGGTGTCGGAGGCGCGCCAGCCGGACTTGTCGTAGCCCGGCCCGACCGTGAACCCGGGCGTGCCGTTCGGCACGATGATGGTGGAGAGCTCCTTCGAGGTGGAGCCGTCGGGGCGCGCACGCTCCCCGGTCACCGCCGTGACCGTGACGAACGACGTGATCGGCGTGCCCGAGTTGGTGATGAACTGCTTCGAGCCGTTGACGACCCACTCGTCGCCGTCGAGCACGGCCGTCGTTCGGGTGGCGCCGGCGTCGGACCCTGCCTCGGGCTCGGTGAGGCCGAAGCCGGCGAGCGCGCGGCCCGCCACGAGGTCGGGCAGGAACTGCGCCTTCTGCTCCTCGGTGCCGTGACGGTAGATCGGCATGGCACCCAGGCCGACACCGGCCTCGAGGGTGATCGCGATCGACTGGTCGACGCGGGCGAGCGCCTCGATCGCGAGGCACAGCGCCATGTAGTCGCCGCCCTGGCCCCCGACCTCCTCGGGGAAGGGCAGGCCGAACAGTCCGAGCTCGCCCATCTGCGCGACGACGTCCATCGACAGCTCGTGCGTGCGGTCGGCCTCGTAGGCCTGCGGCGCGACGACGGTGTCGGCGAACTCGCAGACCATGTCGTAGAGCTGCTGTTCCTCGTCGGTCAGGTCGTGCATGGTGCTCCTCATTCCTGGTGGGATGCGTTCGCGACGGCGCCCTCGTGAGGGCCGTCGATGGACTGGGGTTCGGATGCCGCGGGGTCGGGCTCGATGCGCGCGACCGCCTGGTCGCGGCTCACGAGGTCGCCCACGGCGACGCTCAGGCGCACGGTGCCGTCGACGGCGGCGACGACGCGATGCTCCATCTTCATCGCCTCGATGGCGACGATGGCGTCGCCCTCCTCGACGCGATCGCCGTCGGCGGCGAACACCGCGGTGACGGTGCCCGGCATGGGCGAGCGCAGGTCGGGCTCGGCGGCGAGGCCGCCGCGCTCGGCCGCGGCACGGCGCTGCTCGGCCCGGGCGCGGCGGTCGATGCGCACGAAGGCGGCCGACTCGCCGTCGCCGTGGACCCAGACCGACCCGTCGTCGCCGACCCGCACGACCGAGTCGGCCGCGCTTGCCGCCGCACGGTCGGGCTCCGCCACGACCGTGCGGACGTCGTGCGGATGATCGCGCGGGGCGAGCAGCACCTCGACGTGCCGCACGGATCCCGGACGCCAGCCCGCGGCCGACTGCCAGGCCGTCGGTCCGCCGTTCGACGACGTGAGCCGGGCGACGACGTCGTCGCTCGCGAATCGGCGCGCCGCCGCGTCGACGAGCGACGGCGACAGGGCTGCGGCATCGGCCTCGGGCATCCGATCGATGAGTCCCGTGTCGAGGTCGCCGGCGCGCACGGCGGGATCGCCGAGCAGGCGCCGCAGGAAGGCGATGTTCGTGTCGACGCCGAGCACGACGGTGTCGGCGAGCGCCCGGTCGAGCCGGTCGAGGGCCTCCGCGCGATCGGAACCGTACGTGATCACCTTGGCGATCATCGGGTCGTAGTGGGCGGTGATCTCGAGACCCTCGTCGATGCCGGCGTCGACGCGCACGCCATCGCCGACCGGGGCACGCCACGCGAGCACCTCACCGGTGGACGGGAGGAAGCCGCGGTGCGGCGTCTCCGCGTAGACGCGGGCCTCGATCGCGTGCCCGTGCAGCTCGACGTCCTGCTGCGTGAGGACGAGCGGCTCGCCGGCGGCGATCCTCAGCTGCTGCTCCACCAGGTCGACGCCGGTGACGAGCTCGGTCACCGGGTGCTCGACCTGGAGCCGGGTGTTCATCTCGATGAAGAAGAACTCGTCGGGCGCGGCATCCGACACCAGGAACTCGACCGTGCCCGCGCCGAGGTAGTCGACGCTGCGGGCCGCGTCGCACGCCGCCTGTCCGATGCGCGAGCGGGTCGCGGCGTCGAGCAGCGGCGAGGGCGCCTCTTCGATGACCTTCTGGTGACGACGCTGCAGCGAGCACTCGCGCTCGCCGAGGTGCACGACGTTGCCGTGGGCGTCGGCGAGCACCTGCACCTCGATGTGGCGCGGACGCTCGATGAGTCGCTCGATGAGCATCGTGTCGTCGCCGAATGCGGCGAGGGCGATGCGGCGGGCCGCGGGCAGCGCGGCGGCGAGCTCGTCGGCGTCACGTGCGACCTGCATGCCCTTGCCGCCGCCGCCCGCAGACGGCTTCACGAGCAGCGGGAAGCCGACGTTCGCCGAGGCGGCGACCAGGGCCGCGTCGTCGAGCGCGGGGTCGGCGATGCCGGGAACGGTCGGCACGCCGGATGCCTCGACGTGCTGCTTCGCGCGGATCTTGTCGCCCATCACTTCGAGCGCCTCGATGCCGGGACCGACGAACACCAGCCCGGCATCACGGCAGGCCTCGGCGAAGCCGGCGTGCTCCGAGAGGAATCCGTAGCCCGGGTGGATGGCCTGGGCGCCCGTCTCGAGGGCGGCGGCGACGATGCGCTCGGGGTCGAGGTAGCTCTCGGTCGCGGGAGCCGGCCCGATGCGCACGGCCTGGTCGGCGAGTCGCACGTGCGGCGCGTCGGCGTCGGCGTCGGAGTACACGGCGATCGAGCGGATGCCGAGGCGGCGCAGCGTGCGGATGACCCGGACGGCGATCTCTCCGCGGTTGGCGACCAGGACGCGCTCGAACGGGCGGGGTGCGGTGTTGCGCATCGGTTCCGATGCCCGATCGGGTGGGCTCGTGAGCGTGACCATCCGCGCCTCTCTGCGACGTCGTCCGCGCGCCATCCAGTTAGCGCGCACTAACTGGATTCGATGTTAGCGGCCGCTAACTGAAATGACAAGGGTCACCGGCCGACCTTGCCGAACATCCCCGCGATCGGCGCGAGCAGCGAGGGGCGCGCGGCGACCCACGCCGCGGCGATGACCACGAGCGACGCGACGAAGATCCAGAAGCCCAGCCAGCCGTCGGCGTCCTGAGCCGCGTACATGTGGTTGAGGTTGCGCAGCGCCCCCGTCAGGAAGACGAGCGTGACGTGCACCACGATGAAGGCGACGAAGTACAGCATGACCGGGAAGTGCACGGCCCGCGCCCACTCGACGGGATAGATGCGGTTGAGGCTCGTCGCCTGCTTCGGCCACAGCCCCGACATGCGCACCCCGGTCAGCGCCGCGAGCGGCGCCGCGATGAAGATCGTCACGAAGTAGGCCAGCACCTGGAGGCTGTTGTAGTTCACCCAGCCGTTCTCGAGCGGCCAGTCCAGCGACAGGTACTGCAGCAGGGCCGAGATCGAGTTCGGCACGATCTCCCAGCTCGTCGGCACGACGCGCATCCACTGCCCGGTCGCGAACAGCAGCACGACGAAGATCAGGCCGTTGACCAGCCACAGGATGTCGAGCGACTGGTGGAACCACAGGTTCAGGCTGATCCGGCCCTGCCCGCCCTTGGCCCAGCGGGGCGTCCAGTAGGCCGGGGGCCGCTGCTCGGTGCGCACCTGCAGTCCCGAGCGGATGATGAGCACGATCAGGAAGACGTTGAAGAAGTGCTGCCAGCCGAGCCACGCCGGCAGGCCCACCGGCGCGCCCTCGGGAAGGGGCGTCTCGCCGGGGTAGGTCGCGAGGAAGTCCTGCATGAAGTCCAGGCCCATGAACCACCGCGTGAGCTGCACGACGATGGTCGCGGCCCCGATGATCGCGAGGATGCCGACGACGGACGCACCGACCCACTGCTTGGCGGTCAACGGGCCGTAGCGCTTCGGGGCGGGCCCAGAGGGGGCGCTCGGTGTCGCGGCGGGCGCGGCGGGCGCGGCGGGAGCGGGCGCGACGGGCGCGGCCGGCGCGGTCGGTTCGGTCGGCGCGGCGGGCGCGGCGGGTCGGGCGGGCGCGACCTGCTCCGCACGTGCCGCTGGTGCAGCGGGCTCGGTGGGCCGAGTGGGCGCTTCAGGCGGGGCCGCCACGGATGCCGCGGCAGCCGCCGCGCCGGGGGCGGGCGCTGCCGGCGACGGCTCGACGGCCTCGACGGGCGGTGCGGATGCCGCCACCGCCGGCGCGGGGGCCGACGGCGCGGGCTCGGCAGTCGGTGGGACTGCGGATGCCGGCGGCCACGGGTCTCCACCGGCGACCCTCGGGAGCCCGCGGCGAAGCGCCGTGCCGGTCGCTGCCGTCGCCGCCGCAGCGGCTGCTGCGGGTTGCGGCGCAGGAGCCGTCGCGGCGGTCGACGCCGCGGTCGGGACCGCGGAAGGCTCGACCGCTGCCGCTGCCGCTGCCGTGGGCTGCGTGGCGCCCGCGGCATCCGTCACCTCGACGTTCGCAGCATCGGGTGCCTCGCCGGCCGCCGGCCACGGGCGGCCGCCCCGGACGCGCGGAAGTCCGCTTCGGAGCCGGCGACCCGACGCCGGGACGGCGGGTGCGACGGCGGTGACCGCCGGAGTCGACACCGTTGCGGCGGGAGCCGCGGGCTTCGACGCGGTCGGCGCGTCGGCGGTCGCCTCCGCTGGGGCCGCAGACGCCGCGCGCGCTTCGCTCGACCCGGTCAGGACGCCGGCGGGCGCGTCGCCGGCGGGCGGCCAGGGCTCACCGCCGCGCTGGCGCGGCAGTCCCCTGCGCAGGCTCCGCACGTTCGCGGCCACGGGTCACCGCTTCCGTTCGGCGAGTGCGCTGATCAGCTGCGGGACCACGGTGAAGACGTCGCCGACGACGCCGAAGTCGGCGACCTCGAAGATCGGCGCGTCGGGGTCCTTGTTGACGGCCACGATGTTCTTGGCCGTCTGCATGCCGGCGCGGTGCTGGATGGCACCCGAGATGCCGAGGGCGACGTACAGCTGCGGCGAGACCGAGACGCCGGTCTGCCCGACCTGGGCGCTCGCCGGGATGTAGCCGGCGTCGACCGCCGCGCGGGACGCGCCGATGGCGGCGCCGAGCGCGTCGGCGAGCTCCTCGACGAGCGCGAACTTCTCGGCCGAGCCGAGGCCCCGACCGCCCGAGACGACCCGCTTCGCCCCCCGCAGCTCGGGCCGGCTCGAGGTCTCGGTCACGGCCTCGATCGACTCGATGACGGCGGATGCCGCGCCCGAGGCCGCCACCTCGAGCGTCTCGAGCGCGACGGGGCGGGCTTCGGCGCGCGCATCGACGGCGCCCTGTCGCACGGTCACGACGAGCGGTCCGAAGGTCGCCGCTGAGTCGACGTTGTACGCACCGCCGTAGACGGAGTGGTGGGCGACGACGCCCTCGTCGTCGCGCGAGACGCCGATCGCATCCACCGCGATGGGGGCGCCCGTGCGGGCGGCGAAGCGGCCGGCGATGTCGCGTCCGTCGATCGAGTTCGAGACGAGCACCGCCTCGGGTGCGACGGTCGCCGCCGCGGCGACGAGCGCGTCGACGTGCGGGACGGTGAGCACGGACTGCGACGAGTCCGTCTCGACGGCGAGCACCCGGTCGGCTCCGAGTGCGGCGGCCTGTTCGGCGATCGCCTGAGCCTGGCCGGGTGCGATGACGGCGAGCGCCACGGGCGTGCCGATGCCGGAGGCCGCGGCGAGGAGGCCGGCCGCGCTCGTCGCGAGCTCACCGCTCGGCGACGCCTCGAGCACGACGAGGATCGAGTCTGCTGCGTAGTCCGTCATGATCGTCCTCTCAGACCAGCCGGTTCTCGATCAGGAACTCGGCGATCCTGGTGCCGCCGTCGCCCTCGTCCGTGATCTTGACCCCCGCGGTGCGCGGGGGCTTCTCGGCGATGGCGGTCATGATCGACATGGCGACCGAGAGGTCCTCGGGCTCGATGCCCAGATCGGCGGCGCTCACCGTCTCGAACGGCTTCTTCTTCGCGGCCATGATGCCCTTGAAGTTCGGGAAGCGGGCATCGGGGAGCGCCTCGGTGATCGAGATGACGGCCGGCAGCGGCGCGCTCACGCGCATGGTGCCGCCCTCGACGTTGCGCGTGCCCGACACCGCGCCGTCGGAGATCTCGACCGAGGAGAGGGCGGTCGCGTTCGGCACCCCGAGCAGCTCGGCCAGCATGGCGGGCATCACGCCGCCGCTGCCGTCGGTCGAGAGGTTGCCGGTGATGACGAGGTCGAACCCGGTGCGTCGGATCGCCGCGGCGAGGGTGCGCGCGGTGAGGCCGAGGTCCGCGGCGGCCAGGCCGGGGTCGGCGATGTGCACGGCCGACGCGGCGCCCATCGCGAGGCCCTTGCGGATGGTCGTCGCGGCGCTCTCGGGCGCCATCGACATCGCGACCACCTCGACGTCGTCGTGCGCGTCGGCATGGGCCAGTGCCACCTCGAGGGCGCGCTCGCTGATCTCGTCGAGCACCGCCTCGCTCGCGGCGCGATCGGCGAGCCCCGTCTCGAGGTCGAGCTTGCGCTCCCCGTAGGTGTCGGGGACCTCCTTCACGAGGACGATGATCTTCATCGGGCCCGGGTCTCCGGCGTGCTCAGCATGGCCATCGGCGCCTCTCTGCGACGTTGCTTCACGCGCTCGCGACGAGCGCGCACGAATCGAAACTAGGTTAGTGATCGCTAACTGAAATGGCAAGCGGCGCGCCGCCGCGCGCGTGCGCCGCGACGGTCAGCGAGTGCCGGATGCCGCGACCGCATCGGCGAGTCGCTCGATCCCGAACTCGAACGCGCGGTCGACATCGCCGCCGAGCCGGAACGCGCCGGCGAGCTCCATGCTCACGAACCCGTTGGCCCAGGCCGTGAACGTGCGGGCCGCGTCGAGCGCGTGCTCCTCGCCCGCCAGTTCCGCCGAGACCGCCAGGACCGACGCGCTCGACCGCGCCAGCGAGTCGGGATCGAGGCGCAGCTCGGCGCCGGGCGCGAAGATCAACCGGAACGCCACCGGCCGCCGCCGGGCGAACGCGCGGACCGCACGGGCCATCACCCGCAGCCGCTCCCGCGGATCGCGCGCGTGGTCGCCTGCCGCCGCGTCGACCGAGTCGCCGAGCTCGCGCAGCGTGGCATCAGCCACCAGCGTGATGAGCGCGTCGCGGTTGCTCACGCGCTTGTAGAGCGATGGCGCGCGCACGCCCACGCGCGTGGCGACCGCCTGCATGGTGAGGCCGTCGAGGCCGTCGCGCTCGAGGAGCTCTCGCCCCGCCTCGACGATCTCGGCGAGCGACGTGCGGTCGGGTGTGGGCATGTGGTCCTCCCGGTTCATCGGTGGTTCTCGAGTATCGGCTATTGACCGTAGCCATGATAGCTATGTATCATAGCCATCGTCCACCACAGCCATTCAGATCGAGGATCCAGGATGCAACTCCGCCCCAACCTCCACCGCGTCGGCAACGACATCGTCGCCGTCTACCTCATCGACACGCCCGAGGGCGTGACCGTCATCGACGCCGGCCTCGCCGGGCAGTGGTCCGACTTCACCGCCGAGCTGGCTGCGATGGGCCGCTCGGTCGACGACGTGCGCGGCGTCGTGTTGACGCACGGCGACAGCGACCACATCGGCTTCGCCGAACGCCTCCGCCGCGATCACGGCGTGCCCGTCCACGTGCACGAGGCCGATGCCGCGCGCGCCCGCGGCGAGGTCTCGACCAAGCCCGCCTGGGGGCACCTGAAGCTCGGCGCCACCGCGAAGTTCCTCTGGTACGCGATGCGCAAGAACGGACTGCGCACGACGCCGGTCGCCCAGGTCGTCACCGTGCGCGACGGCGACGTGCTCGACCTCCCCGGCTCGCCGCGCGTGATCGGGCTGCCCGGCCACTCCCCCGGCAGCATCGCCATCCACGTGCCCGCGGTCGACGCGGTGTTCGTCGGCGACGCGCTCACCACGCGGCACGTGCTCACGGGCGCGCACGGCCCGCAGCCGGCGCCGTTCACCGACGACCCGGCCGGCGCGATCTCCTCGCTCCAGCGGCTCACGGGGCTCGGGGCCACGTGGGTGCTGCCCGGCCACGGCACGCCGTGGAACGGCGGCGTCGACGAGGCCGTGCGCCGGGTCACCGAGGCGGCGGGCCACCCGGCCGCCTGATCAGTGCCGCGATTGCGCCAGTTCGACGTCGCTTGCGCCACTTCAAGTGGCGCGCAGGTCGGCGAGGTGGCGCAACGGGCCGCGCCTCCCATGGGATACGCAGCCGGCCGCGCATCACATCCGGAAGAGGCCGAACGCGGGCTCGGGCAACGGCGTACGGCTCGCGAGCTCGAGCGCCAGGCCGAGCACCGTGCGCGTGTCGGCGGGGTCGATGATCCCATCGTCCCAGAGCCGCGCGGTCGAGTGGTACGGGCTGCCCTGCTGTTCGTACTGCTCGCGGATCGGCGCCTTGAACTCCTGCTCCGCGGCATCCGACCATGCTTCGCCGCGCACCGCGAGCTGGTCGCGCTTCACCGTCGAGAGCACGGATGCCGCCTGCTCGCCGCCCATCACCGAGATGCGGGCGTTCGGCCACATCCACAGGAACCGCGGCGAGTACGCGCGGCCGCACATGGAGTAGTTGCCGGCGCCGAACGAGCCGCCGATGACGACCGTGA
>CBFGWW010000089.1:0-11571 GCA_965652625.1 uncultured Agromyces sp. | reverse complement strand
CACCAAGGGCCGCCCGGGCGTACTGCACGGCGCCCGCAGCTACCTGCTGCAGGATGACGACGGCCAGACGATCGAGTCGCACTCGATCTCCGCCGGCCTCGACTACCCGGGCGTCGGCCCCGAGCACGCCTGGCTGGCTGCGATCGGCCGCGCCGAGTACCGCCCCGTGACCGATGCGGCGGCGATGGAGGCGCTCCGCCTGCTCACGCGCACCGAGGGCATCATCCCCGCGATCGAGTCGGCGCACGCCCTCGCGGGCACGCTCGAGCTCGGCAGGGAGCTCGGCCCCGATGCCACGATCCTCGTGAGCCTCTCGGGCCGCGGCGACAAGGACATGGACACCGCGGCGAAGTGGTTCGACCTGTACGACGAGGGGGCATCCGAGTGAGCGACGCGCTGAGGACGGTCGGGCCGGTCATCCGCCGCCGCAACGACGAGGCTCGCGGCGCGCTCATCGGCTACCTCCCCGTCGGCTTCCCGACGCTCGACGAGAGCGTCGAGGCGGCCGTGGTACTCGTCGAGCACGGCGTCGACGTGCTCGAGCTCGGGCTGCCGTACTCCGACCCGGTCATGGACGGCCCCGTCATCCAGGCGGCGACGCAGCAGGCGCTGCAGAACGGGTTCCGCCTGGCCGACGGCTTCGAGGCCGTGCGCCGCATCACCGAGCGCACGGATGCCCCGGTGCTGATCATGACCTACTGGAACCCCGTCGTGCAGTACGGCGTCGACCGCTTCGCGGACGACCTCGCCGCCGCCGGGGGAGCGGGCCTCATCACGCCCGACCTGATCCCCGACGAGGCGGGCGACTGGATCGCGGCATCCGAGCGCACCGGCCTCGACCGCGTGTTCCTCGCGGCGCCCACGTCGACCGACGCGCGCATCGCGCAGGCCGTCGACGCGAGCCGCGGCTTCGTCTACGCCGTCTCGACGATGGGCATCACCGGGGCGCGCAGCGACGTCGACCAGGCTGCGCGAACGCTCGTGTCGCGGCTCGCCGACGCGGGTTCGCCAGCGAGCTGCGTGGGCCTCGGCATCTCCACGTCCGCCCAGGTCGCCGAGGTGCTCGAGTACGCCGACGGCGCGATCGTCGGCTCCGCGCTCGTGAAGGCGCTCGCCGATGGCGGGGTGGGAGCCGCCGGCGAGCTGGCGGCGGAGCTCGCACGCGGCACGCATCCCGAGTGAAGTACGCTCTTGGAGGCCGCTGCGTCGGCCGGACCCCCTGACGAAAGGCAGTCGACGGCGTGATCGCTCCGTTCAGCATCCCGAGCCCGGACTACGCGTGGCAGGTCCTCGAGATCCCGATCTTCGGCTGGACCCTGAACATCCACATGTACGCGCTGTGCATCCTCCTCGGCATCGTCCTCGCCGTGATCATCACCGGCCGCCGGCTCACGAAGCGCGGCGCCGAGCCCGGCATCGTGCTCGACATCGCCCTCTGGGCGGTGCCGCTCGGCATCATCGGCGCGCGGCTCTACCACGTGCTCACCCACCCCGACGACTACTTCTACGAGGGCGCCAACGTCTGGAACCCCTTCCAGCCCGGCGCGATCTGGAACATCTGGGAGGGCGGCAACGCCATCTACGGCGCGCTGATCGGCGGTGCTGTCGGCGTCTGGATCGGCTGCCGCTTCACGGGCATCCGGTTCTGGTCGTTCGCCGACGCGCTGGCGCCCGGTCTGCTCGTCGCCCAGGCGACCGGCCGGCTCGGCAACTGGTTCAACCACGAGCTGTTCGGCCTCCCCACCGACCTGCCGTGGGGCCTCGAGATCGAGTCCGACAACGCCGCGTTCCCCGCCGGCCTCGCCGACGGCACGCTGTTCCACCCCACGTTCCTCTACGAGATCGTCTGGAACCTCGCGGGCGCCGCGCTCATCATCTTCCTCGAGCGGCGCATCAACCTGCGCTGGGGCAAGGCGTTCGCGCTCTACCTGATCTGGTACGGCACGGGCCGCGCCTTCTTCGAGTCGATCCGCGTCGACCCGAGCGAGATGTTCCTCGGCGTGCGCGTCAACGTGTGGGCGTCGTGGGCCGCGGTCGTGTTCGGCATCATCCTCTACCTCGTGCAGCGCCGCCGGCACACCGGTGACGAGCCCTCGCCGTACGTTCCCGGCCGTGAATGGAAGGGACCCGACGCTGAGGTAGACTCTGACGAAACCGAGTCCGACTCCGACTCTCTCGACGATGGCGTCGAGGGTGAGAACACCACGGGCGAGACCGCAGCCACAAGCTCGAGCCGGTCCACCACGCCGTAGCGTCCATCGCACGTTCTCCGACGCGACGCCGCACCATGCGTCGCGACATCCCTTCGAAGGGCCGACGACGTCCCCCGCTGTTATCTAGTTGATGAGGACGGTCCACGTGTCGCTCACTCCACCCTTCTCGAGGTTCGGCCTCGTTCCCGACGCGCAGGGCATGTACGACCCCGCCGCCGAGAAGGACGCCTGCGGCCTCGCGATGGTCGCGACGCTCCGCGGCACCGCGGGGCACGACATCATCACGGCCGCACTCGACGCGCTGCGTCACCTCGAGCACCGCGGAGCGGTCGGCTCCGACGCCGGAACCGGTGACGGCGCCGGCATCATCACCCAGGTCCCCGACGCGTTCCTGCGCGCCGTCGCGCCCTTCGCGCTGCCCGCCGCGGGCGCCTACGCGGTCGGCAACGCGTTCCTCCCCGTCGACCCGACCACGCGGTCGAGCGTCAAGCGCCGGCTCGCCCAGCTCGCGGCATCCGAGGGGCTCGAGGTCATCGGATGGCGCGAGGTTCCCGTGCGGCCCGAGGAGCTCGGCACGCTGGCCCGCGCCGCCATGCCCGTGGTGCAGCAGCTCTACGTGCAGTCCTCGGCGACCACCTCCGACGGCGACCGCCTCTCGGGCATCGCCCTCGACCGGCTCGCGTTCCGCCTGCGCAAGCGCGCCGAGCGCGAGATCGAGCTCTACTTCGCGTCGCTGTCGTGCCGCACGCTCGTCTACAAGGGCATGGTCACGACCCTCCAGCTCGAGCCGTTCTACCCCGACCTCTCCGACGAGCGGTTCGCGTCGAAGCTCGCGCTCGTGCACTCGCGCTACTCGACGAACACGTTCCCGTCGTGGCCGCTCGCGCAGCCGTTCCGCATGATCGCGCACAACGGCGAGATCAACACGATCCAGGGCAACCGCAACTGGATGCGGGCGCGCCAGTCGCAGCTCGAGTCGGAACTGCTCGGCGACCTCGACCCGATCCTGCCCATCGTCACGCCGGGAGCGAGCGACTCGGCCTCGTTCGACGAGGTCGTGGAGCTGCTCACGCTCGCCGGCCGAAGCCTCCCGCACGCCGTCATGATGATGGTGCCCGAGGCGTGGGAGAACCAGACCGAGATCGACCCGGCCCGCCGGGAGTTCTACGAGTACCACTCGATGCTCATGGAGCCGTGGGACGGCCCCGCCGCGATCGTGTTCACCGACGGCACGCTCGTCGGCGCGACGCTCGACCGCAACGGACTGCGGCCCGGCCGGTACATCGTGACCGACGACGGCCTCGTCGTGCTCGCGAGCGAGATCGGCGTGCTCGACATCGACCAGTCGCGGATCGTGCGCAAGGGCCGCCTGCAGCCGGGGCGCATGTTCCTCGTCGACACCGAGGCCGGTCGCCTCATCGAGGACGACGAGATCAAGGCCGAGCTCGCGGCATCCGAGCCGTGGGGGAAGTGGCTCGACGCCGGTCGCATCCGGCTCGCCGAGCTGCCCGAGCGCGAGCACATCGTGCACCCGCCGGCATCGGTGAACCGCCGCCAGAAGACCTTCGGCTACACGGAGGAGGAGGTGAAGATCCTCCTCACGCCGATGGCGCGCACCGGCCAGGAGCCGCTCGGCGCGATGGGATCCGACACGCCGATCGCGGTGCTCTCGAAGCGGCCGCGCCTGCTCTTCGACTACTTCACGCAGCAGTTCGCGCAGGTCACGAACCCGCCGCTCGACTCGATCCGGGAGGCCGTGGTCACGTCGCTCGGCTCGTCGCTCGGCCCCGAGCGCAACCTGCTCGACGCCGGGCCCGAGCACGCGCGCCAGGTCGTGCTCGACTTCCCGGTCATCGACAACGACGAGCTCGCGAAGATCGTGCACATCGACCCGCGCATCGGCTCGCGCACCACCAAGACGCTGAAGGGCCTCTACCGCGTCGACGACGGCCCCGAGGCGATGCGCGCACGCCTCGACGAGCTGTGCCACGAGGTCGACGAGGCCATCGAGGAGGGCGCGTCGTTCATCGTCCTGAGCGACCGCGACTCCACGAAGGACCTCGCGCCGATCCCGTCGCTGCTCATGCTCTCCGCCGTGCACCACCACCTCATCCGGTCGCAGACCCGCATGAAGGTCGGCCTCGTCGTCGAGGCCGGCGACGTGCGCGAGGTGCACCACATCGCGCTGCTCGTGGGCTTCGGGGCATCCGCCGTGAACCCGTACCTCGCGATGGAGACCTGCGAGGACCTGGTGCGCTCGGGCGTCATCACGGGCGTCACGCCCGAGCAGGCGGTGCACAACGTGATCAAGGCGCTCGGCAAGGGCGTGCTGAAGATCATGTCGAAGATGGGCATCTCGACGATCTCGTCGTACGCGGGCGCCCAGGCGTTCGAGGCCGTCGGCCTCTCGCAGGAGTTCATCGACGAGTACTTCACGGGCACCACCTCGAAGCTCGGCGGCGTCGGCATCGACGTGATCGCGGCCGAGAACGTGCACCGCCATCGGGTCGCGTACCCCGAGGACGTCGCCGTGCGCGCGCACGAGCGCCTCGCGACGGGCGGCGAGTACCAGTGGCGCCGCGACGGGTCGCCGCACCTGTTCAACCCCGAGACGGTGTTCCGCCTGCAGCACGCGACCCGGAACCGCCGCTACGACGTGTTCCGCGAGTACACCTCGCTCGTCGACTCGCAGGCTGAAGACCTGATGACGCTGCGCGGCATGTTCGCGCTCCGCACGGGCTCGCGCACGCCGGTGCCGATCGACGAGGTCGAGCCGATCGAGTCGATCGTGAAGCGGTTCTCCACGGGCGCGATGAGCTACGGCTCCATCTCGAAGGAGGCGCACGAGACCCTCGCGATCGCGATGAACCGCCTCGGCGCGAAGTCCAACACCGGGGAGGGCGGCGAGGACCTCGACCGCCTGCTCGACCCTGAGCGCCGCAGCGCGATCAAGCAGGTCGCATCGGGCCGCTTCGGCGTCACGAGCATGTACCTCACGCACGCCGACGACATCCAGATCAAGCTCGCCCAGGGCGCGAAGCCCGGCGAGGGCGGCCAGCTGCCGCCGACGAAGGTCTACCCGTGGGTCGCGCGCACCCGGCACGCGACCGCCGGCGTCGGGCTCATCTCGCCGCCGCCGCACCACGACATCTACTCCATCGAAGACCTCAAGCAGCTCATCTTCGACCTGAAGCGGGCGAACCCGAAGGCGCGCGTGCACGTGAAGCTCGTGAGCCAGTCGGGCATCGGCGCGGTCGCGGCCGGCACGGCCAAGGCCCTCGCCGACGTGATCCTCGTCTCGGGGCACGACGGCGGCACGGGCGCGAGCCCGCTGAACTCGCTGAAGCACGCGGGCACGCCGTGGGAGCTCGGCCTCGCCGAGACGCAGCAGACGCTCATGCTGAACGGCATGCGCGACCGTGTCGTGGTGCAGGTCGACGGGCAGCTGAAGTCGGGTCGCGACGTGATCGTCGGCGCCCTGCTCGGCGCCGAGGAGTTCGGCTTCGCCACGGCGCCGCTCGTGGTCGAGGGCTGCGTCATGATGCGCGTCTGCCACCTCGACACGTGCCCGGTCGGCGTCGCCACGCAGAACCCCGAGCTGCGCAAGCGCTTCACGGGCAAGCCCGAGTTCGTGGTCAACTTCTTCGAGTTCATCGCGCAGGAGGTGCGCGAGTACCTCGCCGAGCTCGGCTACCGCTCGCTCGACGAGGTCATCGGCCGGCGCGACCTGCTCGACGTCGACCGCGCGGTCGAGCACTGGAAGGCGTCGGGCCTCGACCTCACGCCCGTGCTCGTCGGCCCCGACTTCTCGGAGTCCGAGCCGCGCCGCAACCTGCGCCAGCAGGACCACGAGCTCGACGAGCACTTCGACAACGAGCTCATCCGCCGTGGTGCGATCGTGCTCGAGCAGGGCGGCAGCGTCGAGATCACGCTGCCGATCCGCAACACCGAGCGCGCCGTCGGCACCATGCTCGGCCACGAGGTGACGGTCCGCCACGGCGAGCACGGCCTCCCGTCGGGATCGATCGACGTCACCCTGACCGGCTCGGCGGGGCAGTCGCTCGGCGCGTTCCTCCCCAGCGGGATCACGCTGCGCCTCGAGGGAGACTCGAACGACTACGTCGGCAAGGGGCTCTCGGGCGGCCAGCTCGTGCTCCGCCCGTCCCGCGACAGCGGCTTCGTCGCGGAGCGCAACGTGATCGCGGGCAACGTGATCGGCTACGGCGCGACGCGCGGCAGCATGTTCATCCGCGGCATCGTCGGCGAGCGGTTCCTCGTGCGCAACTCGGGCGCGACCGCGGTGGTCGAGGGCGTGGGCGACCACGCGCTCGAGTACATGACGGGCGGCCTGGCGCTCATCCTCGGCGACACGGGCCGCAACCTCGGCGCGGGCATGTCGGGCGGCACCGCCTACGTGCTCGGCCTGCGCGAGGGTCGCGTCAACCGCGAGGCGTTGAGCTCGGGCGAGCTCGAGCTGCTGCCGCTCGGCAGCGCCGACATCGAGATCGTGCGCGACCTGCTCGAGCAGCACCTCGAGCAGACCGACTCCGCGGTCGCCGCGCAGCTCCTCGCCGAGGGCGACGTCGCGTTCGACCGATTCACGAAGGTGCTGCCGCGCGACTATGCGGCCGTGCTCCGCACCCGCCAGAGCGCGGTCGACGAGGGCCTCGACCCCGACGGCGACGTGGTCTGGACAAGGATTCTGGAGGTGACGGGTGGCTGACCCGAAGGGCTTTCTGAAGGTCACCGAGCGGGAGCTGCCCAAGCGGCGCCCCGTGCCGGTGCGCATCATGGACTGGAAAGAGGTCTACGAGCAGGGCGACCCGGCCCAGCTCCGCCGCCAGGCCGGCCGCTGCATGGACTGCGGCATCCCGTTCTGCCACCAGGGCTGCCCGCTCGGCAACCTGATCCCCGAGTGGAACGACCTGATGTGGCGCGGCGAGGGCCGCGCCGCGATCGAGCGGCTGCACGCGACGAACAACTTCCCCGAGTTCACCGGTCGGCTCTGTCCGGCGCCCTGCGAGTCGGCGTGCGTGCTCGGCATCAACCAGCCCGCCGTCACGATCAAGCAGGTCGAGGTCTCGATCATCGACCAGGCGTTCGGCAACGGCTGGGTGCAGCCGCAGCCGCCCGGGCGCCTCACCGGCAAGACCGTGGCCGTGGTCGGCTCGGGTCCCGCGGGGCTCGCGGCCGCGCAGCAGCTCACACGCGCCGGCCATACGGTCGCGGTGTTCGAGCGCGACGACCGCATCGGCGGCCTGCTGCGCTACGGCATCCCCGACTTCAAGATGGAGAAGAAGCACCTCGACCTGCGCCTCGCGCAGATGACCGCAGAGGGCACCCGCTTCCGCGCCGGCGTGAACATCGGCGTCGACATCACGTGGGAGCAGCTCCGCGAGCGGTACGACGCCGTCGTGGTCGCCACGGGCGCGCTCGTGCCCCGCGACCTGCCGATCCCCGGGCGCGACCTGCCCGGCGTGCACTTCGCCATGGAGTACCTCGTGCAGTCGAACCGCCACCTGGCCGGCGACGAGGTCTTCGACCAGATCTCGGCCGAGGGCAAGCATGTGGTCGTCCTCGGCGGCGGCGACACCGGCGCCGACTGCATCGGCACCGCGCACCGCCAGGGCGCGCTCTCGGTGACGAACCTCGCGATCGGCAAGCAGCCGAGCCCGTCGCGGCCGTCCGAGCAGCCGTGGCCGATGCACCCGACGCTGTTCGAGGTGCAGAGCGCGCACGAGGAGGGCGGCGTGCGCCAGTACCTCGCCTCGACCGTCGAGTTCCTCGCGAACGACGCGGGCGAGGTGCGCGCCATCCGCGTCGCCGAGACCGAGTACCTCGACGGCCGTCGCGTGCCGAAGGCGGGCACCGAGCGCGAGATCCCCGCGGACCTCGTGCTCCTCGCGCTCGGCTTCACGGGCCCCGAGACCCGCGAGCTCGACGAGCAGCTGCAGCTGCCGATCACCGACCGCGGCAACATCGCCCGCGACGCCGACTACGCCACGTCCCAGCCGGGCGTGTTCGTGGCCGGCGATGCGGGCCGCGGACAGTCGCTCATCGTGTGGGCCATCGCAGAGGGCCGCGCTGCGGCATCCGCCGTGGACCGGTACCTTGAAGGCGACACCGAGTTGCCGAGCCCGATCGCCGCGCACGCCCGCGCCTTCGCGATCTAGCCCACGCGGAGCGCCGTCGGCGCGACGCACGACCCACGACCACGAACCCAGCGCCTCGGCGCGGAACACGGGAGCACACACCAGATGAGACGAGCGAAGATCGTCGCCACCCTCGGGCCGGCGACGTCGAGCTATGAGCAGATCCGGGCGATCATCGATGCCGGCGTCGACGTCGCGCGCATGAACCTCAGCCACGGCACCTACGACGTGCACGAGGGGGTCTACCAGAACGTCAGGAAGGCGGCGAACGACTCCGGCCGCGCGGTCGCGGTGCTCATCGACCTCCAGGGCCCGAAGATCCGCCTCGGCAAGTTCGAGAACGGCCCCCACGAGCTCGCCGAGGGCGACATCTTCCAGATCACCACCGAGGAGATCCTCGGCACCAAGGAGATCGTCGGCACGACCTTCAAGGGCCTGCCCCAGGACGTGAAGCCCGGCGACCACCTGCTCATCGACGACGGCAAGGTGCGCGTCGAGGTCGTCGAGACCGACGGCACCGTCGTGACGACCAAGGTCGTCGTCGCGGGCCCGGTCTCGAACAACAAGGGCATCAACCTCCCCGGCGTCGCGGTCAACGTGCCCGCGCTCTCGGAGAAGGACGAGGCCGACCTGCGCTGGGGCCTCGAGCTCGGCGCCGACCTCATCGCCCTCTCGTTCGTACGGAACGCCGCCGACGTCGAGCGCGTGCGCGAGATCATGGACGAGGTCGGCCGCCGGGTGCCGGTCATCGCGAAGATCGAGAAGCCGCAGGCCGTCGACGCGCTCGAGGAGATCGTCGAGGCGTTCGACGCGATCATGGTCGCCCGCGGCGACCTCGGCGTGGAGCTGCCGCTCGAGGCCGTGCCCATCGTGCAGAAGCGCGCCATCGAGATCTCCCGCCGCCTCGCGAAGCCCGTCATCGTGGCGACGCAGATGCTCGAGTCGATGATCCACAGCCCGGTGCCGACGCGCGCCGAGACCTCCGACGTCGCGAACGCCATCCTCGACGGCGCCGACGCGGTCATGCTGTCGGGCGAGACGAGCGTGGGCGAGTACCCGGTCATCACTGTCAAGACCATGGCGCGCATCGTCGAGTCGACCGAGCAGCACGGGCTCGAGCGCATCCCGCCGCTCGGCACGAAGCCGCGCACGCAGGCCGGCGCGATCACGCTCGCGGCGGTCGAGGTGGCCGACTTCGTCGAGGCCAAGTACCTCTGCGTCTTCACCGAGACGGGCGAGTCGGTGCGACGGATGACCCGCATCCGCTCGGTCATCCCCATCCTCGCGTTCACGCCCGACCCCGCCATCCGGCGCCGCATGGCGCTCAACTGGGGCGTCGAGTCGTTCGTCGTGGACCGCGTGACCCACACCGACCAGATGGTCGGCCAGGTCGACGACGTGCTCGCCAAGACCGGCATGGCGGTCAACGGCGAGAAGGTCGTCATCATCTCGGGTTCGCCTCCCGGCATCCCCGGCACCACCAACGACGTGCGCGTGCACGTCGTCGGCGAGGTGCTCTAGCCCTCACCCGCGAACGGCCCGGTCATCGACCGGGCCGTTCCGGCATGCGCCGCGGCCAGGATGCCGCGGGCGGAATGCGGAGCACGGTCGAGGCCGCGCTGATCGGTGCCGGTGGTGGGGGTCGAACCCACACGCCCTTCCGGGCAAAGCATTTTGAGTGCTCCGCGTCTGCCATTCCGCCACACCGGCCAGAGGCCCCGCCCAGAATACCGTAGGCTTTCCTGCGTGACAGACAGCGAACAGACCCAGCCGGCGCCGCGCCGCGTGGTCGTGGCGGAGGACGAGTCCCTCATCCGCCTCGACATCGTCGAGATCCTCCGCGACAACGGCTACGAGGTCGTCGGAGAGGCCGGCGACGGCGAGACGGCGGTGGCACTCGCGACCGAGCTGCGCCCCGACCTCGTCATCATGGACGTGAAGATGCCGCAGCTCGACGGCATCTCGGCGGCAGAGCGGCTCTCGAAGGGCCACATCGCACCGGTCGTGCTCCTCACCGCGTTCAGCCAGAAGGAGCTCGTCGAGCGCGCGAGCGAGGCGGGCGCCCTCGCCTACGTCGTCAAGCCGTTCACCCCCAACGACCTGCTGCCGGCCATCGAGATCGCACTCGCCCGGCACGCGCAGATCATCGCGCTCGAGGCCGAGGTCGGCGACCTCGTCGAGCGCTTCGAGACCCGCAAGCTCGTCGACCGCGCCAAGGGCCTCCTCAACGAGAAGATGGGCCTCACCGAGCCCGAGGCCTTCCGCTGGATCCAGAAGGCGTCGATGGACCGTCGCCTCACCATGAAGGACGTCTCCCAGGCCATCATCGAGCAGCTCGCCCCCAAGAAGTAGGGCCTCCAGAGCCCGAGCAGCGGATGCCGCGACGACCTGTTCGTCGCGGCATCCGTCGTCTCCGCGGGCGGCCGTGGAAGCGGCATCCGTCGCCCGTCGCCGGCCGCCGATCGGTGTCGTCGGTCGCTTGTAGTCTTGGTGGGTGCCGGACGCAGACAAGCCCACCCTCCTCGTGATCGACGGCCACTCGCTGGCCTTCCGCGCCTTCTACGCCCTCCCCGTCGACAGCTTCTCGACGCGCGACGGACAGCACACGAACGCCATCCACGGCTTCCTGTCGATGCTGCTCCTGCTGCTGCAGAACGAGAAGCCGACGCATCTGGCGGTCGCGTTCGACATGTCCCGCCAGTCGTTCCGCACGCGCGAGTACGCGGAGTACAAGGGCAACCGCGGCGAGACGCCGGTCGAGTTCCGCGGGCAGGTCCCGCTCCTCCAGGATGCGCTGCGCGCCATGGGCGTGCGCACGCTCGAGAAGGAGGACTTCGAGGCCGACGACATCCTCGCCACGCTCGCGGCGCGGGGCGTCGCCGAGGGGTATCGCGTGCTGCTCGTCTCGGGCGACCGCGACACGATCCAGCTCGTGAACGACGACGTCACGCTGCTCTACCCCAACACGCAGGGCGTCTCCCAGCTCAAGCGCTACGACACCGACGCGGTCGTCGAACGCTACGGCATCCGCCCCGAGCAGTACCCCGACGTGGCCGCGCTGGTCGGCGAGACGAGCGACAACCTGCCCGGCATCCCCAAGGTCGGCGAGAAGACCGCGGTGAAGTGGCTCGGCCTCTACGGCGACCTCGACGGCATCCTCGCGCACGCCGACGAGATCAAGGGCGTCGTCGGGCAGAACCTGCGCG
>CBFGWW010000088.1:0-11620 GCA_965652625.1 uncultured Agromyces sp. | reverse complement strand
CGGCACGCCCGTGATGGCGGTCGCCGACGGCGTCGTCGTGCTCGCCACCGAGAACGGCGGCGGGCTCGGCGTGAACGTCGAGGTGCAGCACAACATCGGCGGCGAGCTCATCACCACCTCGTACGCGCACATGCAGTACGGCTCGCTCCAGGTGTCCGAGGGCCAGCGCGTCAGCGCCGGCCAGCAGGTCGGCCTCGTCGGCTCGACCGGCCAGTCGACCGGTCCCCACCTGCACCTCGAGATGTTCGGCGCCGACGGCGTGCGCTTCGACGGGTTCGCCTGGCTCTCCGAGCACGTCAACGCGTGACGGATGCCGCGGGGCCGGCGCGTGCGTCGGCCCCGCGGATCACGTCCGCCGGGCGAGATCCTGAGCGCCTGAGGCGCGACCGCGCCTCAGCCGCCGCCGAACCGCGGCTCGCGCTTCTCGAGGAAGGCGGCGACGCCCTCCTGCATGTCCTCCGTGCGGAACGCCTCCTCGAACGCCCCGACCTCGATGTCGCTCGCGACCTCGGTGGGCTGACCCGCCGCTTCCACGAGCACGCGCTTGGCCGTGCCGACCGCGGTGGGGGAGTTCGTCGCGATCAGCTCGATGGTCGCGCGAGCCCCGTCGAGGAGTGCCGCGCGGTCGGCGAAGCTGCGGGCGACGAGTCCGGAGTCGAGCGCCTCGTCGATGCCGATCCGCCGTCCGGAGTAGATGAGCTCCCTGGCGCGGGCGAGGCCGACCGCGCGCGGCAGCCGCACGGTGCCGCCGAAGCCGGGGATGAGGCCGAGCTTCACCTCGGGCTGGCCGAACGTCGAGGCATCCGTCGCATAGATGAGGTCGCACGCGAGCGCCATCTCGAGCCCGCCGCCGAGCGCGTAGCCGTCGACGCAGGCGATCACCGGTGCGGGGAGCGCCTCGATCGCGGCGGCGGCACGGTGCCCCCGGCGCGAGAGGGCGGCGGCCTGCTGGGGTGTGAACGAGGTCATGGCGCGGATGTCGGCGCCGGCGACGAACGCGCGCCCGCCCTCGCCGACCAGCAGCACGCCGCGGACTGCCGGCACGTCGCCGGCCAGCGCCAGGAACGCGGCCTCGAGCTCCTCGAGCACCGACGCCGAGAGCGCGTTGAGCGCGGCGGGCCGGTCGATGGTGACGATGGCGACGTTGCCGTCGCGCTCCACGCGCACCGCCCGCTCGCCGTCGCCCCCGGTCGCTGCAGCATCCGACATCGTCATCGAGTCCTCTCCGGCGGCGCGGCGCCGCGCCTCACCCACGCTACGGCATCGTCGCCGCCGGGCGTCGAACGGTAGACTCCGAGCGAGCGGATGCCGCGGCTCCGCGCCGCGCGTACCGGCTCGCCCTCCGCCATCCGTCGCCACCGAGGAGTCCGCCATGTCGACCCCGACGACCCGCACCCGTGCCGCGATCGCCCTCGCGATCGCCGGCGTCACCACGTCACTCCTGACCGGCTGCAATCCCGCCGACGTCGTGCAGCAGGGCGTCGAGGACGCCATCGAGAGCGCGACCGGCGGCGACGTCAGCCTCGGCGAGCTGCCGGAGGGCTTCCCCGAGTCGGTTCCGCTGATCGACGGCGACATCTCGATCGGCGCCGGGGGAGCGGCGGACGGCAGGGAGGGCTGGGTGGTCACGGTCAAGTCCGACGCCGCCGATCCGATGGCCGATGCGGTGGCCGCCCTCGAGTCCGCGGGCTTCACCAAGGACGAGTCGATCGCGACCGGCGGCGTGGGTGCCGAGTTCTACTCCGACGGGGAGCACTCCGTGCTGCTCGTCGGGCAGGGATCGTCGGTCGTCTACACCGTGACCCCGGTGCAGTGAACGACCAGCAGCGCCCGACGCTCCTCGCGCGCGTCGGCACGTACGCCCTCGCCTTCCTCATCGGCGTGATCTACGGCGCGGTCGCCACGGTCGGCCACCGGCAGGCCATCCGCATCGGCGACGTCGAGCTCCCGTGGGGCCTCGTGCTCGCCCTCGTCGGCGTCTTCGCGCTGCTGCTCGGCATCCGGCTCGTGGCGGGCGGGCGCTGGGCCGCCGCGGCCACCGGCGCCGGGATCGTGGGCATCGTCGCGCTGCTCACGCTGCCCGGGCCGGGCGGGTCCGTGCTGGTCGCGGGCGACCTGGTCGGCACGATCTGGGCGGTCGGGCCCGCGCTCATCGCGGTGCTCGTGGTCGCATGGCCGAGCCTGCCCGCGCGCCGCGCCGCCGTCGTCGTCGCCGACGGCGCATAGACTGGTATCCCAGCCATCCGAGAGGACAGCGAGTCACCGTGACCTATGTCATCGCCCTGCCGTGTGTCGACGTCAAGGACCGGGCCTGCATCGACGAATGCCCCGTCGACTGCATCTACGAGGGTGAACGCTCGCTCTACATCCACCCCGACGAGTGCGTCGACTGCGGCGCCTGCGAGCCCGTGTGCCCCGTCGAGGCGATCTACTACGAGGACGACCTCCCCGAGGAGTGGGCCGACTACTACAAGGCCAACGTCGAGTTCTTCGACGAGGTCGGCTCGCCGGGTGGCGCCGCGAAGGTCGGCGTGATCCCCAAGGACCACCCGATCATCGCCGCCCTGCCCCCGCAGGCCCACTGAGCATGGCGCGAGGCGACCTGCCCGACTACCCCTGGGACCTCATGGGGCCCTTCCGCGATCGGGCCGCGTCGCACCCCGGCGGCATCGTCGACCTCTCGATCGGCTCGCCCGTCGACCCCACGCCCGAGGTCGTTCGCGAGGCGCTCGCCGTCGCCACCGACGCGCACGCGTACCCCACGACCGTGGGCACCCCCGAGCTCCGCGCCGAGATCGTGCGCTGGTTCGAGCGGCGCCGCGGCGTTCCGGGGCTCACCGAGGCGAACGTGCTGCCGACGATCGGCTCGAAGGAGCTCGTCGCGCTGCTCCCGTTCCTCCTCGGCCTCGGCGAGGGCGACATCGTGGTGCACCCGCGCGCGGCCTACCCGAGTTACGAGATGGGCGCCGTGCTCGTCGGCGCGACCGCCATGGCCGCCGACGATCCCGCCGAGTGGCCCGTCGGCACCCGACTCATCTGGCTGAACAGCCCCGGCAACCCCGACGGCCGAGTGCTCACGATCGAGGAGCTCCGCGCGGCCCGCGCACGCGCACGCGAGCTCGGCGCCGTCATCGTGGGTGACGAATGCTACGCCGAGCTCGGGTGGGAGGGGCGCTGGGCCCACGAGCCCGTGCCGAGCCTGCTCGACCCCGCCGTCACCGACGGCGACCGTCGCGACACGCTCGTCATCTACTCGCTCTCGAAGCAGTCGAACATGGCGGGCTACCGTGCCGCGTTCATGGCCGGATGCCGCACGCTCATCGCGCGCATCACCAACGTGCGCAAGCACGCGGGGCTCATGCTCCCGCAGCCGCTGCAGCACGCGATGGTGGCCGCCCTCGGCGACGAGGCGCACGTCGCGGAGCAGAAGGAGCGGTACCGGGCACGGCGCGGCATCCTGAAGACGGCTCTCGAGGAGGCGGGCTTCCGCATCGACCGCAGCGAGGCGGGGCTCTACCTCTGGGCGACCGAGGGCCGCGACGCGTGGGACAGCCTCGGTCGCCTCGCCGACCTCGGCATCCTGGGCGGTCCCGGCCACTTCTACGGCGTGCACTTCCCCGAGCACGTGCGCCTCTCGCTCACCGCGAGCGACGAGCGCATCTCGGCCGCCGCGGAGCGGCTCCGGGCGGCCGCCGACGCCTGATCGCAGGGGCTGTGCATCCCCTCAATGGAAGCCCTGATCTCTTGGCGGATGCCACAGTGTGCCGCGACCACGTCTAGGCTGTATTCGGATCCGCGGCCCTTCGGCCCCAATACGGAAAGCAGGTGACCGCGAACGTGACGATCACAGGAGGCGCCGTGAGCGACGTCGTGACCCCGGCGGACGGGCAGGACCCAGACGCCGCCACCCTGTCCTTCCCGGGCGGCACCGCGGAGTTCCCGATCCGCCGCGCCGTCGACGGCAACTCGAGCATCGACCTGTCGACCCTCACCCGCCAGACCGGCCTCACCGCGCTCGACTACGGCTTCGTCAACACCGCATCCACTCGCTCGGAGATCACCTACATCGATGGCGAGCAGGGCATCCTGCGCTACCGCGGGTTCCCCATCGAGCAGCTCGCCGAGCACTCGACGTACCTCGAGGTGGCGTGGCTGCTCATCTACGGCAGCCTGCCGACGACCGACCAGCTCGCGGAGTTCGACGAGAAGATCCGTCGCCACACGCTCCTGCACGAAGACCTGAAGCGCTTCTTCTCGGCGCTGCCGCACACCGCGCACCCGATGGCGGTGCTCTCCAGCGCCGTCTCGGCGCTCTCGACCTACTACGAGGACTCGTCCGACCCGCACGAGAACGACCACGTCGAGCTCACGATGGTGCGACTGCTGGCGAAGCTCCCGGTGATCGCCGCCTACGCGCACAAGAAGAGCATCGGCCAGGCGTTCCTCTACCCCGACAACTCGCTGAGCTTCGTCGACAACTTCCTGCGGCTCAACTTCGGCAACATGGCCGAGCCGTACGCGATCGATCCCGTGCTCTCGAAGGCGCTCGACCGCCTGCTCATCCTCCATGAAGACCATGAGCAGAACGCGTCGACGTCGACCGTGCGCCTGGTCGGCTCCACGGGCGCGAACCTCTACGCGTCGATCTCCGCCGGCATCCAGGCGCTCTCGGGCCCGCTGCACGGCGGCGCGAACGAGGCCGTCCTGCAGATGCTCGCCCGCATCCGCGACTCGGGCGAGGGCGTCGCGAAGTTCGTCGAGCGCGTCAAGCGCAAGGAGGACGGCGTCAAGCTCATGGGCTTCGGCCACCGGGTCTACAAGAACTACGACCCGCGCGCCAAGCTCGTGAAGGAGTCGGCCGACGAGGTGCTCGAGGGGCTCGGCGTCAACGACCCGCTGCTCGACCTCGCGAAGGAGCTCGAGCAGATCGCCCTGGAGGACGACTACTTCCGCGAGCGCCGCCTGTACCCCAACGTGGACTTCTACACCGGCGTCATCTACAAGGCGATGGGCTTCCCCACGCGCATGTTCACGGTGCTGTTCGCGATCGGCCGCCTGCCCGGCTGGATGGCGCACTGGCGCGAGATGAACCTCGACCCGCAGACGAAGATCGGCCGCCCGCAGCAGCTGTACGTGGGCGAGCCCGCCCGCGGCTACCCCTCGGCCTGACGGTTCCGCGAGCCCGCGCGCGGCTACCCCTCGGGCTGACGCTCAGCTCCGGCCCGGCCCGCATCGCGCCGGTTCGCCGGTCATCCGCCCGAAGGCTGCAGCTGGAGGGTGTCGCGCGCGGACTCGCGCACGGCGTCCATGGTGAACGGCCAGTCCCGAGTCTCGCCCCCCTGCCAGAGCGGAGCCTGGTCGGCGTAGTGCGCGTGGAAGGCGTGCCCCGACGCGCCCGTGAGGTTGATCCAGCGCGACGCGTCGAGGTCGTCGAGGTCGACGACCATGCGCATCGACGGCACCCAGTCGACGTCGTAGCCGATGCTCGCGTCCCAGCCGATCGCGTTCACGATCGACGAACCGCCGCCGACCTCGTAGGGGCCGCGGTTGAAGAGCCACTCGATCGGGGCGATGCCCGACTCCCCGAAGCTCTTGTTCGTGAGCGTGAGCGTGTGCAGCCGGCCCCAGCGCCACCGGTCGGGGTCGCTGCCCATGCGGTTGGACGCCTCGTTCCAGGCATCCTCGAGCGCGAGGGCGAGCATCGCGTCGCGGCCGGCGACGCCCTGCTCCTCGTTCGTCCACCAGCGCGCGTCGGGCTCGTCGAGCAGCCCGTCGACCACGCCGTACCAGCGGTCGCCGCCGACGGGCCGGGTCGACTCCGGCAGCGAGCCGAACATGTCGTCGAGCAGGTTCCGCCAGAACACGGCGAAGTACGCCGCCTGCGCGCTGTCGACGTCGGCGCGGCCGTCCCAGCCGGCGAGCAGCTCGGCGCCGCGTGCCGCGTCGCCCTCGAGCGACAGCTCCGCGATCACCGGCAGGATGGCGGCGGCGTTCAGGTCGGCGGTGTCGAGCTGCATCTCGGCGAGGTCGTCGGAGGTGAGCTTCGCGCCGTCGGCGATGCGCTCCTGCAGCATCTGCTCGATCGTCTCCGCCCGGTAGCCGAGGTCCCAGTCCTGCGTGAGCGTCGGGCCGTCCGCGCTCACGGGGTTGTTCGCGGTGACGATCCAACCGCGCTCGGGGTTGAACATGGAGGGCAGCTGGTCGAAGGGGACCATGCCGCTCCAGCCGTTGTCGCTCGTCCAGCCGGGCATGGGCACCGTGCCGTCGCCGGCGCGGCGGATCGGGATCGAGCCGGGCGCCTGGTAGCCGATGTTGCCGTCGACGTCGGCGTAGATCAGGTTCTGGGCCGGCACGTCGAACATGTCGGCCGCCCCGCGGAAGTCGGTCCAGCCCTCGGCGCGGTTCAGTGCGAAGACGGCGGCGGCGGTGGTGCCGGGGGTGAGCGCCGTCCACTGCAGCGACAGCTCGTACTCGCCGTCGGGGGCGCCGGATGCCGCGGGGTACTCGGCCGCGATCTCGCGGAAGTCCGATCCGATGTCGGTCACGATCGGCCCGCGCGCCGTGGAGCGGACCGTGACGGTGACGGGGTCGCCGCCGGCCACCTCGATGGTCTCCTCGCGAACGGTGAGTGGAATCGCCTGGCCGTCGAGCTCGTAGGTGTCGCCGTCGACCTTCTCGAGGTAGAGGTCGGCCACGTCGGGCCCGAGGTTGGTGAAGCCCCATGCGATGCGATCGTTGTGGCCGATGATCACGCCCGGCAGGCCCGAGAACGTGTAACCGGCGACGTCGAAGTCGCAGTCGTCGGTGAGCTCGGCGCAGTGCAGGCCCATCTGCGTCCAGATGGAGGGCATCGCAGGCCCGAGGTGCGGGTCGTTGGCGAGCAGCGGCATCCCCGACTCGGTGAGCGCGCCCGAGACGACCCAGGAGTTCGAGCCGAGCTCGCCGCCGTCGGGCCCGAGCAGCTCGGGCAGGTCGTCGAGGAGCGCTTCCAGTGACGCGAGGGGCGCGGCGATCGCGTCGGCCGTCTCGGGATCGAGCGTCGAGGGCGCGGTCGAGGGGCCCACGGATGCCCCGCCGGGCAGGGCCTCGGCGTCGAGCCCGGCGGGGGCCGCGGCCGCCGGCATCCCCTGCATGATCGTCGGCATCGAGTCCCACGCGAACCCGGGGTGCAGGCGCGCGACCTCCTCGACGGGAAGCTCGCTCGCGAGGAGCGCCCGGTCGACCTCGTCGACGAGGTTCGAACGCAGGTCCCAGGCCATGGCCTTCAGCCAGGCGATGGAGTCGACGGGAGTCCACGGCTCAGGTGAGTACCCCGGGTTCTGCAGGCCGAGCACGGCGTACTCGAGGGAGAGGTCGGCGCCCGAGCGCTCCTCGAGGTAGGCGTTCACGCCCTGCGCGTAGGCCTCGTAGTAGCCGCGCGTGGCCGGATCGAGCAGGGCGTACTCCTGCTCGGCGATGCCGCGCCAGTCGAGCGTGCGGACGAACGCGTCGGTGGCGACCTGCGACGCGCCGAAGAGCTCGGCGACGCGTCCGGCGGTCACGTGCCGGCGGAAGTCCATCTCCCAGAACCGGTCCTGCGCGTGCACGTAGCCCTGCGCCAGGAAGAGGTCGTGGTCGGTCTCGGCGACGAGCTGCGGGATCCCGGCGTCGTCGCGGTAGACCGTGACCGCGGCCGTGAGGCCCGGCACCTCGAGGCGGCCGCTCGTGGTGGGGAAGGAGCGCTGCACCGTCCACCAGCCGAGGCCCGCCGCGGCGACCACGAGCACGAGCACCGCGATGAGCAGGCCCGTCAGGAACGCGAGTCCCCGATGCCGATGGGTCCTGGGTGCGTCGGTCCCCACGTCACTCCTTCGTGATGCGCACGGCGACGGCCGCCGACCGGCGGCCTGAGGACCCCACTGTAGTCGACGCCGCCGCGCGTCGCGTCAGGCGTGCAGCGCGGCGTTCAGGGCGACGCCGTCGCCCGTGCGCGAGAGCACCTCGACCTGCCCGTTGAGGGAGTTGCGACGGAAGAGCAGGTTGGGCACGCCCGAGAGCTCGAGGGCCTTCACGGTGCGCCCGGCCTCGCCTGCGCCGCCCACCACGACGACCTTCGTGCCGGCCGTGACGTAGAGGCCCGCCTCGACGACGGAGTCGTCGCCGATCGAGATGCCGATGCCCGAGTTCGCCCCGAGCAGGGCGCGCTCGCCGATCGCGACGCGCTGCGTGCCGCCGCCCGAGAGCGTGCCCATGATCGACGCGCCGCCGCCGATGTCGCTGCCGTCGCCGACCACGACGCCCTGCGAGATCCGGCCCTCCACCATCGACGTGCCGAGGGTGCCGGCGTTGAAGTTCACGAAGCCCTCGTGCATCACCGTGGTGCCGGGTGCGAGGTGGGCGCCGAGGCGCACGCGAGAGGCATCCGCGATGCGCACGCGGTCGGGCACGACGTAGTCGAGCAGGCGCGGGAACTTGTCGAGCCCGGTGGCGTGGATGCCGTCGCGCTGCAGCGCGGGGCGCAGCCGGGCGAAGTCGTCGGGATGCACCGGGCCAGCGTTCGTCCACACGACCGCCGGGAGGTGGCCGAACACGCCGTCGAGGTTCACCTCGTTCGGTCGCACGACGAGGTGCGACAGCAGGTGCAGGCGCAGGTATGCGTCGGACGTGCCGGCGGGCGGCGCGTCGAGGTCGATCACCACGGTGACGGTCGTGACCGTGACGGCGCGGCGCTCGTCGCGCTCGGCGAGCGTGCGGAGCTCGATCGGCACGGGCGATCCGTCGTCGACTCCGAGCGCGGGCGACGGGTACCACGTGTCGAGCACGGTCCCGTCGGCGGCGACCGTCGCCAGGCCGTGACCCCAGGCGGTGCGGCGGGCAGGGGAGGAGGCGGTCTCGTTCGCTGCGGGCATGACTCCAGCGTATCCGCGGGCCGGCCGCCCGCGGCATCCGTGACGCCCGTGGTCGCTCAATAGACTCGGAGCATGCCTGCTGACGCCTCGCCCCGGCCCGTGCTCGACCTCGCCGCCGACTCGGTGTCGATCACGCAGGCGATCTGCGACGTGCCGAGCGTCTCGGGCGATGAGACGCTGCTCGCCGACCTCGTCGTCGAGGCCCTCGCGGATGCCGCGCACCTCGAGGTCATCCGCGACGGCGACACGGTCGTCGCCCGCACGAACCTCGGCCGGGAGCGCCGCGTCGTGATCGCGGGTCACCTCGACACCGTGCCGATCAATCGCAACCTGCCCACGCGATTCGAGGTGATCGACGGCGAGCGCTACCTCTGGGGTCGCGGCACGGTCGACATGAAGGGCGGCGTCGCGGTGCAGCTGAAGCTCGCGGCGGAGCTCGCGGATCCCGCGTTCGACGTCACGTGGATGTGGTACGACCACGAGGAGGTCTCGGCCGAGCTGAACGGGCTCGGCCGCCTCGCGCGCAACCGCCCCGACCTGTTCGCGGGCGACTTCGCGATCCTCGGTGAGCCCTCGAACTCGCGCGTCGAGGGCGGCTGCAACGGAAACCTCCGAGTCGAGTTGCGCTCATACGGCGTGCGTGCGCACTCCGCCCGCAGCTGGGTGGGCGACAACGCCGTGCACAGGCTCGCGCCGGCGCTCGAGCGGCTCGCCGCCTACGAGGCCGCCACGATCGAGGTCGACGGGCTCGCGTACCGAGAGGGGATGAACGCCGTGGGAATCTCGGGCGGGATCGCGGGCAACGTGATCCCCGACGAGGCGATGCTGCACGTGAACTACCGCTTCGCCCCGAGCCGCACGGTGGCCGAGGCGATCGAGATCGTGCGCGACCTGTTCCCCGAGTACGAGCTCACGGTGGTCGACGAGGCGGAGGGCGCCCGGCCGGGCCTCGACGCCGACTTCGCCCAGCGCTTCGTGGCCGCCGTCGGCGGCCCGGCGCATCCGAAATACGGCTGGACGGATGTCGCGCGGTTCAGCGCCATGGGCATCCCCGCCGTGAACTTCGGACCGGGCGACCCGCTGAAGGCCCACGCCGACGACGAGCGGGTGGCGACCGACCAGATCCTGCAGTGCGAGCGCGCCCTGCGGGCGTGGCTCACCGGCGCCGTCTGAGCGGAGCCGCCGTGACGAGCACGCCGATCGAGCGGGAACGCGACCCGTTCCGCGCGACCCGGTCGTCGCCGCGCGTGCGATGGCGGCTGCTGCCGTGGTGGGCGAGGGTGGCGATCGTCTACGCCGCATCCCGCGTGGTCACCACGGTCTTCGTGCTGGCGCTCGCGAGCGTGCAGGGCCCCAATCCGTGGACCCAGGCCAGGCCGGGCTACTTCGAGTACGCCAACATGTGGGACGCGCTCTGGTACCGGATCATCTGGCTGGGCGGCTACCCGTCGACCCTGCCGATCACCGACGGCGGGCAGGTGGGCGAGAACGCCTGGGCGTTCCTCCCGGTGTACCCGGCGCTCGTCGGCTCGCTCACCTGGCTCGCCGTGCCGTGGAACGTCGCGTCCGTGCTCGTCTCGGTGGTCGCGGGGCTCGGAGCGGCGCTCGTGTTCCACCGGCTCATGTCGCGGTTCCTGGAGCCCGATCGGGCGCTGTATGCGGTGGTGCTGTTCTGCGTCGCGCCCATCGCGCCCATCATGCAGTTCGGCTACGCCGAGTCGCTCGGATTCCTCTGGCTGGCGCTCGCGCTCCTGCTCCTCGTCGACCGCCGCTACGGCTGGCTCTTCCCCGTCGTGCTCGCATGGTCGTTCACGCGGCCCGGGGCCCTCGCGTTCGCGCTGACGCTGGTGCTGCACTGGGCGTGGCGGTGGTACCGGCGCGACCGGGAGCCGTTCCCGGTGCGCGAACGCGTGCTCGCGGCATCCGTCGCCGTGTTCTCGGGGCTCGCCGGCCTCGCCTGGATCGTCATCGCGTGGGCCGCGACCGGCGACCTGCACGCCTACTTCGACACCGAGCTCGCCTGGCGCTCGGCGTACATCGGGTATCGCGAGCTCGTGCCCTTCACCGCGTGGTTCCAGTCGGGGGAATGGTGGCTCGGCCAGCCGATGGGCACCATCGCGGTGATCGGCCTCATCCTCGTGTTCGCGGTGCTCGTGGCCTCGCCGGCCGTGGCCCGCCTCGGGAGCGACATCCGGTTCTGGTCGATCAGCTACGCGCTGTACCTGCTGGCCGTGTTCTTCCCGCAGTCGAGCACGTTCCGCCTGCTCGCGCCGCTGTTCCCGCTCCTCGGCGCGTTCGCGATCCCGCGGGCGCGATGGTACCGATGGGGCCTCGTCGTGCTGTTCCTCGCCCTGCAGGTCGGCTGGCTCCTCATCTGCTGGGGCATCGACGGGCGCGACTGGACCCCGCCGTGACGCGTGCGCACATCTCCTGATGAGCAGCGGAATCGAGCGTGCGGATGCCGCGGAGCGCGCGCTCCGGGCGTTGGAAGCGTTGTCCACAAGCCGACCGGGATTTCCCAGCGCCGCTCGGGATGGCCGATAATGGAACGGTCAGCCACGAAAGGGGTAGCTCAATGGCGGCCATGAAGCCACGCACCGGAGACGGGCCTATGGAGGCTGTGAAGGAGGGTCGCCTCATCATCGTGCGGGTTCCGCTCGAGGGGGGCGGTCGCCTGGTCGTCTCGGTGAACGACGCTGAGGCCAAGGAGCTCTACGACGTCCTCGGCGGCG
>CBFGWW010000087.1:0-11623 GCA_965652625.1 uncultured Agromyces sp. | reverse complement strand
CCGCGGCAGCCGCTCCCGCCCGTCGCTCGCCCCGCCCGCGGCCAGCCCGGGGCATCCGCTCACCGAGCGGTCGCATATGCTGGTTTCGTTCGACCGGGACTGTGCATCTGCGACGGATCGGCGCCTCTCCACCGTCACGACCGCCCGATCGTCGCCAAGAGCCCACGCACTGACGCGAGGAACTCGGGACGCGCCGGGCCGAGATCGTCCGCGGTCACGTCGATCACCCGCCAGCCGATGCGCTCGAACTCCCGGCGCCGGCGGATGTCGCCCTGCCACCGCGACCGATCGGCACGGTGCCGGTCGCCGAGGTACTCGAACGCGATGCGCCACTGCACGTAGGCGAGATCCGGATGCCGCACGTCGCCGTTCGCGAGCCGGACCGGCGGGTTGGGTATCGGCTCGGGCAGACCCGCGTCGACGAGAACCAGCCGCGTGTGGGTCTCACGCCTCGACTCCGCACCGACGCGCACGCTTGGCAGCGCGGACGCAAGCGCTCGCGCTCCGCGACGGGATCCCCACGCCTCGACCGCGCTTCCGAGATCCCTCAACGATGCGAGTGCGGGAGCACGAACCACGCCCCTGCGCCGCCCGGTGACGATCGCATCGCCCACGGCGATCAGGTCGTAGGGCGAGAGCGTGCTCGCAAGCTGGCACCACACGTGGGCCGGGGCGACCACCGGCAGGTCGCGATGCAACACGATCGGCACCGCGACGGATGCCTCGTGGCCGACGACTCCGCGCCCACGAGCCCTCGTCGCCCCGGGTGGCGCCAGCAGGTGCAGGGCGTGGGACGTACCAGGCGTCGGCACGCCGAACAGCTCCGCCGCCGTCAGGTGGCTGAACGCCTCGCCCGGCCGGAGCAGGGGCTCGTAGGCCCGGCAGCGCTCCACCACGTCCGCGAGATCGAGTCCCACCGAGCGGACCGCGGTGAACGGCCGCTGCATGTCGGCAGCGACGAGGCGGTTGCGGGAGGCACCGTGGAAGGCACGGTCCGCGACGTGGAAGCTGGCTCCGGAGAGGTACGGCGGGAGCGGCGATCGACGGGTCACGCGCCCAGCGTGCCGATCCTCGTACCGCGGGACCACCGACTCTCCACAGGGTGCGGCGCGAACCGGATCGAACCGGCGCAGATGCAGGGTTCGGCGCTTCGCGACCCTGCATCCGCGCCGGTTCGGCGGAGTGGAGCGCGGAGAGCGACTCCGGGGATGCGGCGAGCGCGAGCGCGGCGACGCGGTGGCGGCTACGCCGACAGGTCGCGGAACGCGAGGGAGGCGGCATCCGTCGTGTCGGCGCCGACCTGCGCGAACGCGTCGAAGCCGTCGGCGGACACGCGGTCGAGCAGGGCGCGAAGGTTCTTGACGCGGCGCTCGAGGCGCACGCGGGTGCCGCCCGACACGAGCTCGTCCTTCAGGCGCAGCAGCTCGGACGGGGACACGTCGGGGTCGTACACCAGCACGACCGCGCGCGGGCGCGAGTGGTCGCGGATCGCGAGGAGGTCGACGATGCGCTCGAACCCGATCGAGAAGCCGCAGGCCGGCACCTCCTGGCCGAGGAAGCGCCCGATCATGTGGTCGTAGCGTCCGCCGCCCCCGAGCGAGTAGCCGAAGTCGGGGTGGGCGATCTCGAAGATCGTGCCGGTGTAGTAGCCCATGCCGCGCACGAGCGTCGGGTCGAACTCGATCGCCGCGTCGGGCAGCGCCTCGCGCAGGGCGAGGAGATCGCGGTAGGCGTCGAGGTCGAGCCACGCGGGCGGCGTGACGACGCCGTCGTGCAGGTGCCAGTCGGCGGCCGTGAGCGCCTCGAGCTGCGTCGCGACATCCGTCGACGCGTCGACCGCGCCGAGCTCGACGAGCTCGGCCGCAACACCCGCCGTGCCGATCTTGTCGAGCTTGTCGATCGTGATGAGCGCGCGCTCGCGCAGGTCGTCGGGCACGTTCCACGACGACAGGATGCCGCCGAGGATGCGCCGGTCGTTGAGGCGGATCGTGCAGCCGCCCAGGCCGAGCGCGTCGAGCGTGGCGATCGTGGCGGTGAGCAGCTCGAGCTCGGCGAGCGGTCCGGCCTCGCCGATGATGTCGATGTCGCATTGCACGAACTGCCGGTAACGGCCCTTCTGCGGTCGCTCGGCGCGCCAGACCGGCGCGATCTGGATCGCCCGGAACACCGGCGGCAGCGCGGCGCGGTGCGTCGCGTAGAACCGTGCGAGGGGCACGGTGAGGTCGTAGCGCAGGCCGAGGTCGGCGAGCGAGAGCGTCTCACCGGATGCCGCGGCGGCCGCCAGGTCGTCGGCGGTGAGGCCGCGCTTCATCACGGCGAACGCGAGCTTCTCGTTGTCGCCGCCGAGGCCGGCGTGCAGCCGCGAGGAGTCCTCCATCACGGGCGTCTCGATCTCGTCGAAGCCGTGCGCCGCGTAGACGCCGCGGATCACGCCCAGGGCGTGCTCGCGCCGGGCCTTCTCGGCGGGCAGGAAGTCGCGCATGCCGCGCGGAGGGGTGACGGATGCGGCCATGCCGACCATTCTTCCAGCACCGGCGCGGCGAGCCGCGCGCTGGTCGGTGCCGGGATCTCGATACGCGTCGCCTGCGGCGGCGCTCCTCGATCACCGGGAGGTTCACCCGAACAGGTCGAGGTCGACGCCGCGCGTGCGCGCGGCCCGCTGCAGCGCGTCCGCCTCGTCGATGCCCACGGCGAGGTAGACATGCAGCGCGTCGGCGTCGTCGCGCACGAGGTACTCGTAGTCGGTCGTGACGATGACCTCGTCGGCCGCGTCGAGGTAGCTCCAGCGCACCCGCACGAGCGAGATGCGGTCCGTGAGCGCGCTGACGGCGAGGATCTCGGGCAGCGCGGACTCGAGTCCGAGGCGTCGATAGAGCGGGTACGACGAGGCGAGCCCGGCAGCCATGTCGGCCCGGCTCTCCAGCGCGCCCGCGAAGTCGTCGGTGACGATCATGCCGGGCAGGCCCCACAGCCGAGCGGTCGCGTCGGCGTCGAACTCCCGCAGCGCCGCGGCGTACTCGTCGAAGAACTCGGCGAGCCGCTCCTCCTCGATGCCCATGTCGCCCTCGATCCCTCGTCGCCGTGCGGTGAAGCGTGCGGTGATGCGTGATGCGCCTGCCCCGACCGTACGCCGACGGCCGTGCGCACGCGACCCCGACGCGCCTCCGCAGTCGACCGCGACGCGTGTCCACAGGCCGCTCCACCCTCCCGGTGCGGCGTCGGATGCCGCCGCTAGACTCGACCGATTGCGACGTGGCGACGGAGCGGAGGCACGGTGGCGGGAATCACGGTCGAGGGGGTCGCACGCTCGTTCGGCGAGGTCGAGGCGGTTCGGCACGCGAGCTTCTCGGTCGCTCCGGGCCACGTGGCCGGTCTCATCGGGCCGAACGGCGCCGGCAAGACCACGCTGCTCCTCATGCTCGCGACGCTCCTCGCGCCCGACGCGGGCTCCATCCGCGTCGCCGGGCACGACCCGGTCACCGAACCCCGTGCGGTGCGGGCGCGCATCGGGTGGATGCCCGACACGCTCGGATCCTGGCCCGCGCTCACCGTGCGCGACGCGCTCGCCACGAGCGCACGCATGTACGGCATGTCGAGGGACGCCGCATCCGCTCGCGCCGCGCAGCTCATCGACCTCGTCGACCTCGCGCCGCTCGCCGACCGGCCCACGCGCGTGCTCTCGCGCGGGCAGAAGCAGCGCCTGAGCCTCGCCCGGGCACTCGTGCACGATCCCGAGGTGCTGCTGCTCGACGAGCCGGCGTCGGGACTCGACCCGGGCGCGCGCGTCGCGCTGCGCGACCTCGTGCGTCGCCTGGCCGGCCAGGGCAGGACGGTGCTCGTGTCGAGCCATGTGCTCGCCGAACTCGAGGAGATGGCCGACACCGCCGTGTACGTCGCCGATGGCGTCACGGCCGCCGCCGACGCCGTCGCCGCCGCCGGACGCACCGCGCGGCAGTGGCGGCTGCGGGCGCTGCATCCCGAGCGGCTTCGCGAGGCGCTCATCGCCGCGGGCTTCGGCACCGTCGCGCACGTGGACCATCTGGGTGCGATCGTGCCGCTCGCGAGCGAGGCGGATGCCGCGCAGCTGCTCGCGCACCTCGTGAGCGTCGGCGTGCCCGTCTCGTCCTTCGCACCCGCCGTCGGCGACCTCGAGCACGTGTTCCTCGACCTCAACCGCGCCGGGGCGCCGCCCGCGGCATCCGCCCCCGACCCGGCGGCGCCCATCGACGGCCAGGCCCGCGCATGAGCGCCGCACCCGGGACGACGCCCGTGCAGGCGCGCCCGGCCGACCCGAGCCCCGACGACGGCTTCTTCGCGGGCATGTGGCTCATCGTGACGCTCGACCTGAAGCAGCGCGTCCGCGGCGTGGCGTGGTACGTGCTGCTCGGCGTGTTCGTGCTGCTCGTGACGATCGTCACCGGGCTGCTCGTGCTCGCGACCAACGCGTGGGAGGACGGCGGCGGCGGCGTGTTCTCGACGATCGTCTTCTTCGTGCTGCTGCTCGGCACGCTCGTCTCCCCCGCGCTCAGCGGCAACGCGATCAACGGCGAGCGCGACGCCGGCACCCTCGCGACCACGCAGGTCACGCTCATCACCACGGCGCAGCTCGTGGTCGGCAAGTGGATCGCGGCGTGGCTGACCGCGCTCGCGTTCCTCGCGGCATCCGTGCCGTTCCTCGTCTTCGCGGTCGCGCTCGGGCACGTCTCGGCCGCCACGATCATGGTCTCGGTGCTGGTGCTCGCGATCGAGCTCGGCATCATCGCCGCGATCGGCGTCGGGCTCTCGGGCGTGCTCACGAAGCCGCTCTTCTCGGTCGCGGTGACCTACCTCGTCGTCGCGGCGCTCAGCATCGGCACGCTCATCGCGTTCGGCCTCGGCGGCACCGCCATCCAGACGACCGTGCGGCAGACCTACATCGGCGTCGACTGGCAGGCGCTCGAGCAGGACGGACCGCCGCCCGCCGGCAGCCTGGCCCCATGCCTCCCGCCCGACATCCGCGAGTACCCGACGCCGCGGTTCGACCTCGTCTGGGGCTTCCTCGCCGCCAATCCCTACGTGGTGCTGGCGGATGCCGCGCCGGGCACGTTCGACGAGTACGGCGGTCCACGCGACCTCTTCGGCTGGATCGCGGTCGGCGTGCGCTCGGCGCAGCATGCGCCCGAGACCGACGTGCTCATCGACGACTGCGCGGCCTGGCGCCCGTCGGGCGAGTACGTCCAGCGCGACACCGAGACGCCCCAGGAGATCTACGACCGTTCGGTGCCGTCGTGGTTCGTGGGCCTCACGATCCAGGCGCTGCTCGGCGGCGGGGCGCTGTTCTGGGCGTGGCGGCGCTCCGAGGTGCCCGCGCGGCGGCTTCCGGCCGGCAGCCGGGTGGCCTGACCGGCAGACCGTGCTCGGGCTCCTCCGCCGCGGCCACGACGCGGCGCGCCGCCGGGTCGAGCGCCGGGCGGGCGCCTAACCCGCCGGCGCGGTGTCGACAGCAGCGTCGACAGGCGCCGCGGCCTCGGCCGCGCGCACCTCGTCCTCGAGTCCGCGCACGGCGTGCCGCAGCGCGCGCTCGGCGTCGAGGCCCTGAGCCCGGGCGGATGCCACGAGCGCGAGCAGCGTCGCCCCGAGCTCCGCCTCCGTGGCCGGCGCGGGCCGCGTCGCGGCATCCGTCGTTGCGGCACCGGTCGAGCCCGCGGCCTCCGTCGACCCCGCGGCATCCGGAACCGACGCGACCTCGACCCCGACCTCGACCCCGACGCCCACCTTCGCGGCCTTGCCGAGCACCTTCTGCGCGAGCGCGAGCGCGGGCATGCCGCGCGGGATGCCGTCGAGCACGCTGGTGCGGTGCGGCTTCTCGCCGGCCTTCAGCTCGTCCCAGAACCCGACGACGTCGTCGGCCGTCTCGGCGGTGCGATCGCCGCCGAAGACGTGCGGATGCCGCGACACCATCTTCGCGGTCATGTGCGCCGCGACGTCCTCGATGTCGAAGTCCTCGCCGGGCGTGTGCGCGGCGATGTCGGCGTGGAAGAGCACCTGGTAGAGCACGTCGCCGAGCTCCTCGATCATCTCGTCGCGGTCGCCCGACTCGATCGCGTCGATGAGCTCCCAGCTCTCCTCGACGAGGTACTGCACGAGGCTCTCATGCGTCTGGTCGGCGTCCCATGGGCACCCGCCCGGCGCGCGCAGCTGCGCGACGATCGCGACGAGTTCCTCGAGGCGCGGGTGTTCGGCGCTCATCCGGCCAGCATAGGCGTCAGTGCAGGAAGACGAGCAGGACGCCCACCGCGATGAAGAGCAGTCCGAAGACCAGGTCGACGATGCGCTGCCCGCGCGCCGAGCGGGTGAACCGGCGCATGCCGTGCGCGGCGAGGGCGAAGAACCCCCACATCACGATGACGTCGACGACGACCACCGTCGCCGCCACGATGACGTACTGCGGGAGCAGGGGCAGGCTCGGACGGATGAACTGCGGCAGGAACGCGAGGAAGAACACGATCGCCTTCGGGTTGAGCAGGTTCACCCACAGGCCGCGACGGAACATCGACCAGCGCGATTCGGCCGGCGGACGCGCCGCCGCGGCATCCGGTGCGACCTCGACGGCGGCCGACGGCTCGGGCCGATCGGAGGTGCGGGCCGGACCCGACGGCCTCGCGCGCCCGGATGCCTCGGACGACTCGGGTGCCTCGGTCGTCGCGGATGGCGCCGCCTCGGACGACTCGGATGCCTCGGCGCGGTCGGCCGGCTCGACCGCGACCGGCCGCCGCAGCAGCTGCCGCACGCCGAGGTACACGAGGTAGGCGGCGCCCGCGTACCGGATGACGTTGAACGCGACGGGCGAGCTCGCCACGAGCACGCCCACGCCGAGGGCGACGATCGCGATGTGCACGACGAGCGCGGCCTGCTGGCCGAGGATGCCCCAGATGGAGCGGCGGAACCCGTGGCTCAGGGAGTTGCCCATGGTGTTGATCGCGCCCGCCCCGGGCGTGAAGCTGATGACGAAGCACGCGGCGAGCAGCGTGATCCAGAGCGAGAACGACACCGGCACAGCGTAGCCCGACCGGCGTCGATAGACTCGCCCACGGAGAGCCGGGAAGCCTGGTCGGCCGACGCGACGGCGTCGACACCGTTCACCGACCGGCGATTCACCTCGCCAGACAGGGGCTCCCATGTCGTTCCTCCGCTCCGAGCGTGTCGCCGCGGCGCTGCTGCTCGCCGCCGCCGTGTTCGGCCTCCTCATCGCGAACCTGCCGTTCGGGGCATCCGTCATCGCAGTGAAGGACGCGCACCTCGAGATCCCGTTCCTGCGCGTCGACCTCTCGACCGGGCACTGGATCACCGACGGCCTGCTCGCGATCTTCTTCTTCATCGTCGCGGTGGAGCTGAAGCGCGAGCTCGTGATCGGCGAGCTCAACTCGCTGTCGAAGGCCATGCTTCCCGCCATCGCTGCGATCGGCGGCGTCGTCGTGCCGGCGGCGATCTACCTCGCGTTCACGGCGGGCGGCGACACGGTCGACGGATGGCCCATCCCAACCGCCACTGACATCGCCTTCGCGCTCGGCGTGCTCGCCGTGTTCGGACGGTTCATCCCGACGCGGGTCCGCGTGTTCCTGCTCGCGCTCGCCGTGCTCGACGACCTCATCGCGATCCTCATCATCGCGTTCTTCTTCACGACCGACGCCGACCTGTCGTACCTCGGCTACGCGGGCATCTCCATCGCGCTCTTCGGCGCCGTGAGCCGGGTCATGAAGCCGCGCTCCGCGTGGATCCTCTCGCGGCGTCCGCAGTGGCCCGTCATCGCGGTGCTCATCGTGCTCGCCGTGCTGACGTGGTACTTCACCTACCGCTCCGGCGTGCACGCCACGATCGCGGGCGTGGCGCTCGGCCTGGTGATGTCACGACGACCGGCCGGTCGCGCCGCGCACGCGCTGGAGCCATGGTCGAACGGCGTGATCCTGCCGCTGTTCGCGTTCACCGCGGCCATGGTCGTGGTGCCGCAGGTGAGCCCGGCCGAGCTCGACCCGGCGTTCTGGGGCATCCTCGTGGGCCTGCCCGTCGGCAAGCTCGTCGGCATCGTCGCGGCCGGGCTGGTCGGCGCGCTCGTGGCGCGGAGACGCTCGGGGAGGCCGCTCACGTTCGCCGACCTCGCGGTCGTCGGCGCGCTCGGCGGGATCGGCTTCACCGTGTCGCTCCTGATGAACGAGCTCGCGTTCGCGCGCCTGCCCGGCGTCCGCGACGAGGGCACGCTCGCCGTGCTGCTCGGCTCGGGCATCGCGATCGTGCTGTCGGCCGTCGTGGTGACCGCGCGGTCGCGGCAGTACCGAGGCCGCGGCGAACGCGCCGGGCAGGGCGGCCCGTTCTCGCACTAGCGAGCCGATGCCGCGACTCAGCCCGCGGCCGCGGCCGGCGCCCCCGCGGCATCCGCCTGGCCCGTTGCGGGCTCGGGTGCCGGGAAGATCGCGGTCACGAGCTTCGACACCCACTCGATGAGCTCGGCGTCATCGGGGAGCTCGCCCCCGGGCATCGGGAACGGCACGAGGATCACGTCGTTCTGCGCGAAGTGCTTGGCGCCCGGGTACAGGCGCTCGAGGCGCACGCGACGCGAGTCGGGGATCTTCGCCGGCGCGATGCGCAGCTTCGAGCCCGTGGCGATGACGTCGGAGAGCCCCGCGAGCTGGGCGGTGCGCCGCAGCCGCGAGATCGCGACGAGGTGCTTCACCGCCACGGGCGGTGCGCCGTAGCGATCGACGAGCTCGTCGAGCACCGCGTCGATCTGCCCCTCCTTCGCCGCAGGGCCACTCGCGGCCGACAGCTTCTGGTAGGCCTCGAGGCGCAGCCGCTCGGAGTCGACGTACTCCTCGGGGATGTGCGCGTCGACCGGCAGCTCGAGCCGCAGCTCGGTCTGGCCCTCGGCGACGTCGCCGCGGAACGCCGACACCGCCTCGCCGATCATGCGCAGGTAGAGGTCGAAGCCGACACCGGCGATGTGACCCGCCTGCTCGGCGCCGAGCAGGTTGCCGGCGCCGCGGATCTCGAGGTCCTTCAGGGCGATCTGCATGCCGCCGCCGAGCTCGTTGTTCGCGGCGATGGTCGAGAGCCGGTCGTGGGCGGTCTCGGACAGCGGCTTGGCCGGGTCGTAGAGGAAGTACGCGTAGGCGCGCTCCCGGCCACGGCCGACGCGACCGCGCAGCTGGTGCAGCTGCGAGAGGCCGTACTTGTCGGCGCGGTCGATGATGATCGTGTTCGCGTTCGAGATGTCGAGGCCGGTCTCGATGATCGTGGTCGACACGAGCACGTCGAACTTGCGCTCCCAGAAGTCGACGACGATCTGCTCGAGCACGTGCTCGTTGAGCTGGCCGTGCGCCACCGCGATGCGGGCCTCGGGCACGAGCTCGGCGAGCTGCGCGGCGACCCGGTTGATCGACGAGACGCGATTGTGCACGAAGAACACCTGCCCCTCGCGGAGCATCTCGCGGCGGATCGCGGCGGCCACCTGCTGCTCGGAGTAGGGGCCGACGAACGTGAGGATCGGATGCCGATCCTCGGGCGGGGTCGCCAGCGTCGACATCTCGCGGATGCCGGTGACCGCCATCTCGAGCGTGCGCGGGATCGGCGTCGCGCTCATCGCGAGGATGTCGACGTTGGTCTTGAGCTTCTTCAGCTGGTCCTTGTGCTCGACGCCGAAGCGCTGCTCCTCGTCGATGACGAGCAGCCCCAGGTCTTTGAACGACACCTTCTCGGTGAGGATGCGGTGCGTGCCGATGACCATGTCGACGGTGCCGTCGGCGAGCCCGGCGACGGTCTCGCGCACCTCCTTGTCGGTCTGGAACCGGCTCAGGGCGCGCACGTGCACGGGGAAGCCGGCGAACCGCTCGGAGAACGTCTCGAGGTGCTGACGCACGAGCAGCGTCGTGGGCACGAGCATCGCGACCTGCTTGCCGTCTTGGATGGCCTTGAACGCGGCGCGCACGGCGACCTCGGTCTTGCCGAAGCCGACGTCGCCCGCGAGCAGCCGGTCCATGGGGATCGGCCGCTGCATGTCGGCCTTGACCTCGTCGATGGTCTGCAGCTGGTCGGGCGTCTCGGCGAACGGGAACGCCTCCTCGAGCTCGTGCTGCCACGGGGTGTCGGGCCCGAACGCATGGCCCTTCGCGGCCATGCGCGCGGAGTAGAGCTTCACGAGCTCGACCGCGATCTCGCGCACCGCCTTGCGCGCGCGGCCCTTCGCCTGCGCCCAGTCGCTGCCGCCCATCTTCGACAGCGACGGCGCCTCGCCGCCGACGTAGCGGCTGAGCAGGTCGAGCTGGTCGGTCGGCACGAAGAGGCGGTCGCCCGGCTGCCCGCGCTTCGAGGGCGCGTACTCCAGCACGAGGTACTCGCGCACCGCCGTGGGCGCCTGCTGGATGCCCGCGGTGCGACTCGGGCCCGTGGGTCGGCTGCCGGTCGCGACCTCGCGCTGCACCATCTCGACGAAGCGGCCGATGCCGTGCGTCTGGTGCACGACGTAGTCGCCGGCCTTGAGCTGCAGCGGGTCGACGACGTTGCGACGCCGCGTGGCGAGCTTCTTGTTCTGCCGCGCGTCGTAGCCGGCGGAGCGGCCGTAGAACTCCGCCTCGGCGATGAGCGCGAGCTTGGCCTCGGGCACCTCGAAGCCGCGCGCGGCGTCGGCCTGCACGAGGTACGCGACGCCGGGCTCGAGGTCGGCGGGCACCGACTCGACGATGCGTGCGGCCAGCCCGGCCTCGGCGAGCACGTCGCGTGCGCGCTCGACGAGTCCATGGCCGGCGGATGCCACGACGAGGCTCCATCCGTCGCGCAGCCGCTCGGCGGCGTGGTCGATGGCGCCCGCGACGTTGCCGGCGAAGCTCGGCATCGCGTTCGCGGCCACGCGCACGTAGTCGGATGCGGCCGCAGCCGCTGCTGCCGCGGCCTCGTCGTCGCCGGATGCCGCGACGACCGCCGCGGCGTCGCCGAGGTCGAAGCCCGAGAAGGTCCACCACGCGCGGCGCGGGTCGGGCTGGCCGGGCGCGCTGTGCAGCGCCGCCTGGCGGAACTCGCGGACCGTGAGGAAGTCGCCCGCCGCGAGGTCGATCGGCGCCTCGGCGCCCGCCGTGGCGGCGCTCCACGCGGCGCTCAGGAACTCCCGGTTCGTCTCCGCGAGGCTCACCCGGTGACGCGCTCGGGCTGCAGCACGGCGACCGCGGCGCCCTCGGGGAGGTAGTGCGCCCGCGGGACGAGTCGCTCGAGCAGCGCCGGCGCGAGCGACTCCATGCCCTCGACGGGGATGCCCTCCGCGATCTTCTCGAGCATGCCGGCGAGGCTCGGGAACTCGTGCACCATCTCGCGGGCGCGCTGTCGCACCGACGGCGTGAGCAGCAGCTCGCGGCTCGGCGCGAGCGCCACGCGCTCGACCGGCTCGGGCAGGGAGCGCTGGTCGGCGACCGAGAAGGCCCGCAGCTCCTCGACCTCGTCACCGAAGAACTCGACGCGCACGGGGTGGTCGGCGGTCGGCGGGAACACGTCGAGGATGCCGCCCCGCACCGCGAACTCGCCGCGCCGGGCGACCATGTCGACGCGTGCGTAGGCGAGGTCGACGAGCCGCGCCGCGAGGTCGGCGAGGTCGTACCCGCGACCG
>CBFGWW010000086.1:0-11831 GCA_965652625.1 uncultured Agromyces sp. | reverse complement strand
CGTCGGGTGCCCCGCTAGGATCGCCAGAAGCGCGGTTCGCCGCGGCATCCGTTCGCCCGACCGAGGGAGTGCCATGTCTGACCAGTTCGCGACGAAACGGCCGCTCGGGGTCACGATCGTGGCCGCGCTCGCCATCATCGCCGGCATCATCGACGTGATCGCCGGCGTCATGCTGCTCGTCGTGCAGGCGGAGCCCGAGGTCGTCGAGCGGATGGGCGGTTCCGGCCTGCTGGTCACGGCGGCGATCACGTCGATCCTGCTCGGCGCGGTCATGATCGTCATCGCGTTCGGGCTGCTCAGGGGCAACGCCACGGCCCGCGTGGCCGCGACGGTGCTGCAGGTCTTCTCGCTCGTGGAGTCGCTGTGGCTCGGCTTCGTCAACCCCGCCTTGCTCCCCAGCGAGATCCTCAGCGCGCTCATCGCGCTCGCCCTGCTCTTCCTGCTCTGGTCGGGAGAGGCGAGCCGCTACTTCAAGGGCCTGGCGCCCGACGAGCCCACGGCGTAGCTCGCCGCGGCATCCGCCACCGCGCTAGCATCGGCCTCACGGGACGCAGTGGTCGCGTCTCCCGAAGCGAATGGGGTGCGCATCATGACGGATTCTGCAGAGGTCAAGCGGCCGGTCGTCGTCTCGATCGTCGCGGTCGTGGCGTTCCTCTCGGGCGTGTACGACATCATCTCGGGCATCCTGCTGATCTTCCAGGCGAACGATCCCACGGTGAACGCCGCGTTCGGCGGCTCAGGCGGCGTGCTGGCCGCCTCCATCGGGTCGATGATCCTCGGCGCCATCGTGGTGGCCCTGTCGTTCGGCCTGTGGACCGGCAACTGGGTCGCCCGCATGATCGTGACCGTCGTGCGCGCGCTGTCGCTCATCAAGTCGCTCTTCCTCGCGGTGGCGTGGATGGGCAACCCGGTCGGGGAGTGGGCGAACGTCGTGCTCTCCGCGATCGTGCTCATCCTGCTCTGGACGCGCCCGGCGAGCGCGTACTTCAACGCGACGGCCCGCGCCAAGGAGCGCGCTGACCGCTAGCATCGCACCAGGCGCGCCGCGTCCTGGCGGCGCCACGACGTGGGGGAGTCATCGATGTCGAATTCCGTCGAACGTCCGGGCGGCGTGACGCTCGTCGCCGTGCTGACCTGGATCGGGGGTGCGCTCGACATCCTGGGCGGCACCCTCGCCCTGTTCGGGACGAGCGTTGCCGCTGCGAACGAGCAGGGCGCCGACGCGAGTCTCTACATCGCGGCGTCCATCGTCGTCATCGCCATCGGCGCGGTGGTGATCGTGGTGGCCGTCGGGCTCATGCGTGGCAGCAACGGCGCGCGCATCGTCGTGACGGTCATCGAAGTCGTCTCGATCATCGGCTCGATCTTCCTCGCGATCGCCTACCCGGCCGGCGCGATCGGCGAGTACTTCGGCGTCGCGATCGCGCTCGTGATCATCGCGCTGCTCTGGACGCGGCGGGCCAACGCCTTCTTCCGCAGCTGAACCGCGGTCCGATGGGCGGATGCCGCGGCATCCGCCCATGGCCGCCGTCACGGGCACGGATGCCGCGGCATCCGCTTGTGGACACTGCAACGCGCGGTCGACGCCCGTTTGTAGGGTCCCGACAGCCCCGTCCGAGGGGTCCCGCGCGCCGTTTGTAGGCGGCGGACGCCTCGTTTCCGGCCCCCCTGAGGGCGTCCTAGCGTGGAACGGCAGCCCGCCGAACAGCGAAGGACAGAACCGACGATGGTTGACACGGCAACCCCCACTTCCTCGAAGACCACCGGCGACACGACCGCCGCCACCGTTCCCGCGACGCCCTCGCGCGACCGGTCGGCGGCGCCCATCCAGGCGCCGCCCGCCGCGCCGCAGCCCGGCGCGCCGCGCATCGACGTCGAGCAGCTCGCCCACCAGCTCCTGGGCACGTGGCCCGAGATCCGGCTCGCCGCCCGGGCCCGCGCGGCGGAGCCCGACTACCAGCGCATCGACGGCCAGTCCATGGAGGAGCACCGCGAGCGCGTGCTCGGGCAGCTCAAGCGACTCGTGGAGTCGGGCGCCGTGCACAAGGCGTTCCCGAAGGAGCTCGGCGGCGAGGACGACCACGGCGGCAACATCGCCGCCTTCGAGGAGCTCGTGCTCGCCGACCCCAGCCTGCAGATCAAGTCGGGCGTGCAGTGGGGCCTCTTCGGCGCCGCCGTGCTGCACCTCGGCACGACCCCGCACCACGAGAAGTGGCTGCCGGGCATCATGAGCCTCGAGGTGCCCGGCGCCTTCGCGATGACCGAGACCGGGCACGGCTCCGACGTCGCGGCCATCGGCACGACGGCGACCTACGACACCGAGACCGAGGAGTTCGTGATCCACACGCCGTTCCGCGGCGCCTGGAAGGACTACCTCGGCAACGCGGCCGTGCACGGGATCGCGGCGGTCGTGTTCGCCCAGCTCGTCACCAAGGGCGTGAACCACGGCGTGCACGCGTTCTACGTGCCGATCCGCGACGAGCAGGGCGAGTTCCTGCCCGGCATCGGCGGGGAGGACGACGGCCTCAAGGGCGGCCTGAACGGCATCGACAACGGCCGCCTGCACTTCACCGAGGTGCGCGTCCCGCGCGAGAACCTGCTGAACCGCTACGGCGACGTCGCCCCCGACGGCACGTACTCGAGCCCCATCGCGAGCCCCGGCCGTCGCTTCTTCACGATGCTCGGCACGCTCGTGCAGGGTCGCGTGTCGCTCGACGGAGCGTCGACCATCGCCGCGGCCATGGGCCTCGACATCGCGATCACCTACGGCAACCAGCGCCGCCAGTTCAACGCCGCGAGCGACGTCGACGAGGAGGTGCTGCTCGACTACCAGCGCCACCAGCGCCGGCTCATCCCGAAGCTCGCGACGACGTACGCGCAGGTCTTCGCGCACGACGAGTTCCTGGTGAAGTTCGACGCGGTGTTCTCGGGCAAGGCCGACACCGACGACGACCGGCAGGACCTCGAGACCATCGCCGCCGCGCTGAAGCCCCTCTCGACGTGGCACGCGCTCGAGACGCTGCAGGAGGCCCGCGAGGCCTGCGGCGGCGCCGGGTTCCTCGCCGAGAACCGCATCGTGGGCCTGCGCCAGGACCTCGACATCTACGTGACGTTCGAGGGCGACAACAACGTGCTGCTCCAGCTCGTCGCCAAGCGCCTGCTCACCGACTACTCGAAGCAGTTCGCGAACGCCGACGCCGGCGCGCTCGCGCGCTACGTGGTCGCGCAGACGGCCGACCGCGCCTACCACGGCTCGGGCCTGCGCCGGCTCGCGCAGACGATCGCCGACTTCGGGTCGACGGCCCGCTCGGTGTCGGAGCTCCGCGACGAGGAGACCCAGCGCGAGCTGCTCACCGACCGCGTCGAGACGATGATCGCCGAGATCGCGGGTCGGCTCCGCGATGCGCGCAAGCTGCCGAAGGCGGACTCGGCGGCCGCGTTCAACCGCAACCAGAACGAGCTCATCGAGGCCGCCCGCGCGCACGCCGAGCTGCTGCAGTGGGAGGCGTTCACGCGCGGCCTCGCCAAGACGACCGATCCGGGCACGAAGCAGGTGCTCACGTGGGTGCGCGACCTGTTCGGACTCGGCCTCGTCGAGAAGCACCTCGCGTGGTACCTCATCCACGGGCGCCTCTCGCCGCAGCGAGCACAGGCCGTCACCGCCTACATCGACCGGCTCGTCGAGCGCCTGCGCCCGCACGCGCAGGACCTCGTGGACGCGTTCGGCTTCGCGCCCGAGCACCTGCGCGCGAGCATCGCGACGGGCGCCGAGCTCGAGCGTCAGGACGAGGCCCGGGCGTACTACGCGAAGCGCCGCGCGGCGGGCACGCTGCCCGCTCCGGAGAAGAGCTCGAAGAAGTAGCACCTTCCGATGGTCGAGTAGCGCCCGCCGGAGGCGGACGCGTATCGAGACCCGCTGACTGGATCTCGATACGCGTCGCGCTGCGCGCGGCGCTACTCGATCACCGGCGCTGGCTCACCGCCGCAGCCGCCGATACGCCGACGCGGCGAGCGGCACGAACACGAGCGCGATGACGAGCGGCCACACGGATGCCGCGAGCACCGCGTTCTCCGCCAGCCATCCGCTCGTGACCCCGGTCGGGTTGCCGAACAGCTCGCGCGCCGCCGTGGCGGTCGCCGACACCGGGTTCCACTCGGCGATCACCCCGAGCCACCCGGGCATCGTCTCGGCGGAGACGAACACGGTCGAGAGGAAGCCGACCGGCCACACGAGCACCTGCACCGCCGTCGTGGCGCCCGTACCGCGGAAGCGGAGCCCGAGGAAGATCCCGACCCACAGCAGGGCGAACCGGAGCCAGAGCAGGAGCAGCACGCCGAGCGCGATCTCCGCGGGCCCGGTCGTCGGCCGCCAGCCGATGAGCAGGCCGCCCACCATCAGCACCGCGAGGTTGAGGACCGAGTTGCCGAGGTCGGCCATCGCCCGCCCGAGCGCGACCGAGGCGCTCGAGATCGGCAGCGACCGGAAGCGGTCGGTGATGCCGCGCTTCGCATCCTCGGACATGGCGGTCATCGTGGTCTCGAGGCCGAACAGCATCGCCAGCGCGAACATCCCGGGCAGGAGGTAGGCGACGTAGTCGCCGCCGCCCGGCACCTCGATCGCGCCCCCGAAGAGGAACGCGAACAGCAGGATCAGCATGATGTTGAACGCGAGGCCGAAGACGACGCCCCACGGCTCGCGCACCTGGTGCAGCAGGTCACGGCCGGCGATGAGCGCGCCCTCGCGGAGCGGGTTCGAGCGGCGGTCGCGCAGCCCGGGGGCGGCCGCGATGCCGCGGACGGGCGTGGGGCGGGTCGCGGCGCTCATCGGGAGACCTCCTCGTCGGATCGGGTGGACGGTGCGGGGTCGGAGTCCGCGGCGTCGGGCGCCTGGGCGGGCGCCTGGGCGGGCGCGGTGAGATGCAGGAACACCTCGTCGAGCGTCGGGCGGCGCAGCGCGAGGTCGTCGACTTCGAGTCCGGCCGCGTCGAGCGCCCGCACGATGGGCGCGAGCGCCTTGGCGCCGTCGGCGACCTCGACTGTGACCCTGCGGGTGTCCGCGTCGACGGATGCCGCGGCATCAGTGACCCGCGAGATCGCGTCCGCGGCATCCGCCAGCCGGCTCGCGTCGGCGAGCACTGCGTCGACCCGGTCGCCGCCGAGACGGCGCTTGAGCTCGGCGGGCGTGCCCTCGGCGATGACGCGCCCGTGGTCCATGACGGAGACGCGGTCGGCGAGCTGGTCGGCCTCGTCGAGCAGCTGTGTCGTGAGGAGGACCGTGGTGCCGGCGGCGGCGACCTCGCGGACGGCCTGCCAGACCGTGGCGCGGCCGCGCGGGTCGAGTCCGGTGGTGGGCTCGTCGAGGAACAGGATGGCCGGCGTCAGCACGAGGCCGGCCGCGATGTCGAGGCGGCGCCGCATGCCACCCGAGAACCCGGAGGTGGGTCGGTCCGCGGCATCCGTCAACCCGAACGCCTCGAGGAGGTCGCGCGAGCGCGTCGCCGCCCGGCGCTTCGAGAGGCCGCTGAGCCGCGCGAAGAGCATCAGGTTCTGCCGCGCGGAGAGCGCGTCGTCGACCGCGTGGAACTGGCCGACCAGGCCGATGCGCTCGCGCACGGTCGCTGGATCGCGCCGCAGGTCGACGCCGGCGATCGCGGCGGACCCCGCGTCGAACGAGGTCAGCGTCGTGAGGCAGCGGACGGCCGTGGTCTTGCCGGCGCCGTTCGGGCCGAGCAGGCCGTGCACGGTGCCCGCCGCGACGGCGAGGTCGAAGCCGTCGAGCGCCGACTCGCGCCCGAAGCGCTTGCGCAGGCCCACGGCCTCGAGGGCTGGAGGGGGAGGGAGGGTGGCGGTCATCGGACCCTTTCAACGTATGGCGTACGGGGTTATTTCATTTGACCGTACACCATACGGAGAATGTAGGCTAGCCCCCGTGTCGACCGAATCCACGGGCCGGGGCGAGCCCGACCGCACGCTGCGCCTGCTGTGGCGCGACCGGCTGGGCGAGCCGGTGGGCTCGCGCGGGCCGAAGCAGCGCACGAGCGTCGACGGGGTCGTCGACGCGGCGATCGCGCTCGCCGACGAGGAGGGCATGGAGGCGCTCTCGATGCGCCGCATCGCCGAGCGTCTCGGCCTGAAGCCGATGTCGGTGTACACCTACGTGCCGGGCAAGGCGGAGCTCATCGACCTGATGGTCGACCGGGTCGCGGGCGAGCAGCCGCTGCCCGAGCTGCGGGGATCGCTGCGCGACCGCCTCGAGCAGGTCGCGCAGGTGACGTGGAACGAGCTGCTGCGGCATCCGTGGCTGCTCTCGATCGACACGAGCCGGCCGCCGCTCGGCCCGAACGTCTCGGACCGCTGGGAGTGGAGCCTGCGGGCCATCGAGGGCCTCGGGCTGAGCGACCTCGACATGGACCAGGTGATCACGCTCGTGGTCGGCTTCGTCTCGGGGCCGGCGCGCGCGTACGTCGACGCCGAGCGCCTGCACCGCTCGACGACCGAGACCGACGAGGAGTGGTGGGAGCGGAACGCGCCGGTGCTCGGCGAGATCATGGACCCGACGCGCTACCCCATCTCGGGCCGGGTCGGGCAGGCGGCGGGCGAGGAGTACGGCGCACCGTCCGATCCCGAGCGCGCATTCCACTTCGGGCTCGCCCGCGTCATCGACGGGATCGAGGCGTACGTCGCGTCAGGGCGCTGAGGTCACTCCGACGGCGGCTTCATGAGCGCGCCGGCCGCGAGCCCGACCGCGAGGCCGGCCGCGAGCCACAGCCAGAACCCCGTCCACAGGCTGATGCCGACGCCCACCACGGCGCCCACGACGAGCCCGACGATGAGCTGCTTGCGGCGGGCGGAGGAGATCGGTTCGGAGGCCATGCCCCCAGCCTAGGCGGCGCGCGTGCGCGGTCAGCGGGGGCGGTACTCCCGCACGTGCGCCACCTCGAACACGAACGGCAGCGCGTCGAGGTCGCGCGGGGCATCCGTCGGCAGCTCGTAGACGTCGAGCATGAGCTGCACCGGGTAGGCGATCGACTGCTCCACGGTCTTCACGAGCCGACCGTCGACGAAGAAGCGCAGCCGGTCGGGCAGCCACTCGACGGCGTAGTCGTGGAACTCGGTGAGGTCGCCGTCGACGCGCACCTTCTCGAAGTCCATGACGAGTCGCGGGTCGTGCTGCGGCTTCACGCCGACGCCGACGAGGCCGGAGTCCTCGCCCACGTCGCTGCCGAAGATCTCGAAGATGCAGATCTCGCCGCAGTTCGCGGTCTCGTCCTCGAATCCGATCGGCCAGAGCGCGACCATGGCCGACGGATGCCGGATCGCCCGGACGCGGGCCTCGATGACGCCGAAGTGCGGGAGCCAGAGCCGCTCCTCGTCCTGCTCCTCGCGCACGACGAGGCCCGTGCGGAAGCGATGCTGGCCCACCGGGCTGCCGAGCGGGCCCGACAACTGGCCCGTCTGCAGGTGCGACACTCGCACGTCGCCGTCGTACTCGGGCGACCACGGCTCGGTGTCCCGATCGATGCGCAGCTTCAGCGTGCCGTCGGAGACCTCGTACCGGGCACGCGTCGCCGCGCGCGAACTCCAGTGCGGCGTGTAGAAGGGGAACCAGCGCGTGTCGGCGAGGTCGTCGCCGTCGAACTGCTCGTCGACCGCGAGCACGTAGCCATCGAGGTCGAGGGTCGTGGCATCCGTCGTCATCGTCGGTCGCTCCCCTTCCGCGACGCACGCGTCGCCCGCTGCTGCTGTCGCTACACGAGGCCGAGGGCCCGCACCGCGTCGCGCTCGTCCTGGAGCTCGGCCACGGAGACGTCGATGCGGTGCCGCGCGAACGCATCGAGCTCGAGGCCCTGCACGATGCGCCAGGCGCCGTCGACCGACTCGACCGGGAACGACGACACGAGGCCCTCGGGCACGCCGTAGGACCCGTCGGACACGACCGCCGCGCTCGTCCACCCGTTGGAGGTGCCGAGCACCCAGTCGTGCACGTGGTCGATCGTCGCGCTCGCCGCCGAGGCGACCGACGAGGAGCCGCGCACCTCGATGATCTCGGCGCCGCGCTTCGCCACGCGCGGGATGAAGTGGTCGACGAGCCATTCGCGTGCGGCATCCGGTCCGCCGAGGCGGTGCGAGAGCAGCGCGGCCACCGACTGCCCGCCCGCGGTGGCGTGCGCGACGTCGGGGAACTGCGTCGCCGAGTGGTTGCCCCAGATCGTGAGGTCGCGGATGTCGCTCACCGGGGTTCCGACGGTCGGCGCGAGCTGCGCGAGCGCGCGGTTGTGGTCGAGGCGGGTGAGGGCCGTGAAGCGATCGGCCGGGACATCGGGAGCATGCGCCGCCGCGATGAGGGCGTTCGTGTTGGCCGGATTGCCCACCACGACGACGCGTACGTCGTCGTCGGCGCCGGCGTTGATCGCCCCGCCCTGCGGCCCGAAGATGCCCGCGTTCGCTGCGAGCAGGTCGCCGCGCTCCATGCCGGCGGTGCGGGGTCGCGCACCCACCAGGAGGGCCAGGTTCGTGCCGCGGAATGCCGCGATCGGGTCGTCGTAGACCTCGACGTGCGAGAGCAGCGGGAAGGCCGAGTCGTGCAGCTCGAGCGCCGCGCCCTCGGCGCCGCGCAGCCCCTGCGGGATCTCGAGGAGGTTCAGCCGCACCCGGGTGTCGGGTCCGAGCATCGCGCCCGAGGCGATGCGGAAGAGCAGCGCGTAGCCGATCTGCCCCCCGGCGCCCGTGATCGTGATCGTGATCGGCTTCTTCGCGGCCATACCCCCAGACTATTCCGCTTGCGTCACCAGCCGAACGAGCCCGGCGCGCCCTTGAACGGGCCGACGACGTTCGACGTGATCCAGCCGCCGTAGAACCCGCCGGGTTGCGGCACCACCGTCTCGCCGTCGACCGTGCACGCGTCCATCCGGCCCGCGTAGACGGCGACGCGATCGGCGAGCACCTCGAACCCGGCCGACGGGGTCGGGTAGTTCCACGCCGCGCGCTCGGCCACCGAGTCGCCGCCCCGCACGGTCAGGTAGCGGGCCGCGCCCTTGAACTCGCAGAACGACCGGCCCGCCGCGGGCTCGAGCGAACCGGGTGCGAACGCCGAGATCGGCACGTAGTAGACGGGCGGATGGCTGGTCTCGAGCACGCGCACGACGTCGCGCGTGTCCACCACGCGGTCGCCGCCGAGGTCGATCGTCACGCGCACGTCCACGGCCTCGGCGCGCGGCGGACGCGGGTAGTCCCAGACGGACTCCTGCCCAGGTGCCGCGGATGCCGGGACGGGACGCATGGCGGGAGCGTACGACGCGAGGCTGGGAGCGGGCGGCACGCGGCCGGCCGGGGTGCAGCGGCGGCGCGGCGGGTGTCGGCGGCATCCGCGGATCGTCTAGCGTGTCGGCATGAGAGACCTCTATCCCGAGATCGAGCCGCTCGAGACGGGCATGCTCGATGTGGGGGACGGCCAGCACATCTACTGGGAGGTGTCGGGCAACCGCGAGGGCAAGCCCGCGGTGTTCCTCCACGGCGGACCCGGCGCCGGCACGACCCCCGAGCACCGCCGCCTGTTCGACCCCGAGCGGTACCGGATCGTGCTGTTCGACCAGCGCGGCTGCGGCCTCTCCATCCCGCACGCGTCGGAGCCCGGTGCCGACCTCTCGGCGAACACCACGTGGCACCTCGTGGCCGACATGGAGCGGCTGCGGAACCACCTCGGCATCGATCGGTGGCAGGTCTTCGGCGGGTCCTGGGGCAGCGCCCTCGCCCTCGCCTACGCGCAGACGCATCCCGAGCGGGTCACCGAGCTCGTGCTGCGCGGCATCTTCACACTGCGCCGGCAGGAGCTCGACTGGTTCTACGAGGGCGGCGCGGCGGCCGTGTATCCCGACCTCTGGGAGGAGTTCCTCGCGCCCGTGCCGGCGCTCGAGCGTGCGCACCTCATCGAGGCCTACGGCCGGCTGCTGAAGGACCCCGATCCCGAGGTGCACCAGCCCGCCGCGATCGCCTGGTCGCGATGGGAGTCGTCGACGATCACGCTCCTGCCGCAGGCCGATACGATCTCGCGGTTCACGGCGCCCGAGTACGCCACGGCGTTCGCGCGCATCGAGAACCACTACTTCCGGCACGGCGGCTGGTGGGAGGAGGGGCAGCTCATCCGCGACGCCCCGCGGCTCACCGGCATCCCCGCCGTCATCGTGCAGGGCCGGTACGACATGTGCACGCCCGCGATGACCGCGTGGGACCTGCACAACGCCTGGCCCGAGGCCGAGTTCCACCTCATCCCCGACGCCGGGCACGCCTTCGACGAGCCGGGCATCCTCGACGCGCTCATCCGGGCGACCGACCGGTTCGCGCGCGATCACGAGGGCGACGACGGCGCGCCGGTGACGGATGCCGCGACCGCCGACTCGGATGTCGCGGACGACGGGGATGCGGACGATCGCCACGACGAGGATCACGACGACCGCGACGACGCAGATCACGGCGACCGCGAAGACGGCGAGGCAGGCGACGACCACGCAGACGACGGGGAGGAGGACCGCGACGACGACGGGGACGACGACGACGAGGACTCGGTCGACGACGCGGTCACCGTCGACACGGGACCGCTCCGGCACCGGAGGGGCTTCATTCCCGCCCGACCCGACGTCGTCAACCCCTCGCCCGAAGACGGCGGAGATCGGCTCCCGACGCCCCGCGGAGAGTAGCGTCATGCCATGACGTTCAACCCGAACGCCGACATCGGCGGTGGCAAGACCTCGAAGCGTGGACGCAACACCGGCATCGCCGTGGGCGGCGGCCTCGGCGTGATCGCGCTCGTGATCGTCTCGCAGCTCCTCGGCGTCGACGTGACCGGCCTCCTCGGTGGCGGCGGCGGCCAACCCGCGGCCGAGGACTCCGCCCTTGCGGAGTGCCAGACCGGCCAGGACGCCAACGAGCGCATCGACTGCCGCATGAAGGGCGCGGCCGCGTCGCTCGAGGACTACTGGGTCGATGCGGCGCCGACCATCGGGGTCGCCTACGCGAGCCCGCAGGGCTTCGTGCTGTTCACCGACGCCGTGGCGACCGGCTGCGGCAACGCCTCGTCGGCGACGGGCCCGTTCTACTGCCCACCCGACCAGACGCTCTACGTCGACACGACCTTCTACGACCAGCTCGAGAGCCAGTTCGGCGCGAGCGGCGGCCCGCTCGCCGAGATGTACGTGGTCGCGCACGAGTGGGGACACCACATCCAGAACCTCGCGGGCATCCTCGAGCGCGCACAGGACGGCCAGACCGGACCGACGTCGAACTCGGTGCGCACCGAGCTGCAGGCCGACTGCTTCGCCGGCTCGTGGGCCGCGGCCGCCTCGCAGACCACGGATGAGCGAGGCGTCCCGTTCCTGCAACCCATCACCCGCGACGAGTACGCGCAGGCGATCGACGCCGCAGCGGCCGTCGGCGACGACCGGATCCAGGAGGCGACGCAGGGGCAGGTGTCGCCGCACTCGTTCACCCACGGGTCGAGCGAGCAGCGCGTGCGCTGGTTCGAGACCGGGTACCAGGGCGGCGCGCAGTCGTGCGACACCTTCTCGATCGACGGCTCGCAGCTCTGATCGGCGCCGGGCGGTGATCCGCCGCCGCGTCGGGGGATCGTCCTGGGCGTCCTCGGCGTGCTCGTGCCGGCCGCCGTCGTTTCCTCGTCTGGGCGCGAGCGCGACGGACTTTCGACGCCCGAGAAGGTCGCCGACGCGGCGCACCTGCTGCCGCCGACCGCGGAGACCGTGCTGCTGCCGGGCGCGAACCACGCCGCCTTCGGCGACTACGGCCCGCAGCCGGGCGATGACCCGGCGACCGCGTCCGAC
>CBFGWW010000085.1:0-11841 GCA_965652625.1 uncultured Agromyces sp. | reverse complement strand
GGCGACCCGACCTCGCCGCTCGTCGGCCTGGTCGACGAGGCCGTGACCCTGCCGTTCGCCGACGAGCAGTCGGTCGTGCAGACCCGGTTCGCCACCACCGCGCTCGCGCTGTTCCGCGCGTCGCTCGGCGAGGACCTCGAGGGCGCGGTCGCCGATGCCCGCCGGGCCGTCGGCGAGGAGCTCGACGCCGAGCTCGTCGCCGCCGAGCAGTACGCGTTCCTCGGCCGCGGGTGGACGGTCGGGCTGGCGCACGAGGCGGCGCTCAAGATGCGCGAGGCCTCGCAGTCCTGGACCGAGTCGTACCCCGCGATGGAGTACCGGCACGGCCCGATCTCGATCGCCGCACCGGGTCGCGTGACCTGGCACTTCGGCGAGCCGCCTGCGGGCCTCGCCGACGAGGTCGCCGCGACCGGCGCGCGCTTCGAAGCCGGCCCGCTCGACCCGATGGCCGAACTCGTGCGCGCGCAGCGCGTCGCCCTCGCCCGCGCGCTCGACCGCGGCCTCGACCCCGACTCGCCGCGCAACCTCACGCGCTCGGTCATCCTCGAGGGCTGACGGGCGTGACCACGACGACGGATGCCGCGCCGGCGCCCCTCGGGCCCGGCGAGGCCGTGCTGGCGTTCGACGTCGGCGGCACCGACACCAAGTCCGCGCTCGTCGCCGCCGACGGGCGCGTGCTCGGCCTGCGCCGCACGCCCACCCCGCTCGACGGCGAGCGCACGGCCGAGGCCGTCGTCGGGCGCGTCGCCGAGCTCGCCGCGGAGCTCCGGGACGCGCATCCCGACGTGCGCCCGGTCGCGGCGGGCCTGCTCGTGCCGGGCATCGTCGACGCCGAGCGCGGCGTGGGCGTGTACGCGAGCAACCTCGGCTGGCGCGACGCGCCGATCCGCGACCTCGCCGAGCGGGCGACCGGGCTCCCGGTCGCGTTCCACCACGACGTGACCGCGGCGAGCTGGGCAGAGCATCGGCTCGGCGCCGCGCGCGCCTTCGACGACGTGGTCGTGCTCGTCATCGGCACTGGCATCGCCGGCTCGCTCATCCTCGACGGGCGGCCGCACCTCGGCGGCGGCTACGCGGGCGAGATCGGGCACTCCCCCGTCGCCGACGAGCCGCGGTGCCCGTGCGGGGCACGCGGCTGCCTCGAGGCGATCGGCTCGGCCGGCGCGATCGTGCGCCGCTACGCCGAGCGCACGGGCGAGACGGTCGACGGCGCCCGCGAGGTGCTCACGCGCGCCGAGGCCGGCGACGCCGATGCCCGCGCGGTCTGGGAGGCGGCGCTCGACGCGCTCGCCTTCGCCGTGGCGCAGCTCGCGGCGACCGTCGCGCCCGAGGCGATCGTGATCGGGGGCGGGCTCTCCCGCGCGCGCGAGGCCCTGTTCGTCCCGCTCGCGGAGCGCGTCGACGCCCGGCTCAGCTTCCACCGCCGCCCCCTGCTCGTGCCCGCACAGCTCGGCGGCAACGCCGGGCTGCTCGGCGCCGCGATCATCGCCCGCGAGAGCGTCGGCGCATGATCCTCACCGTCACGCCGAATCCGGCCGTCGACCTCACATGGCACGTCGACGCGCTCGAGCCGGGCGCCACGCATCGCGTGCCCACGGGCGCGTCGCGTGCGGGCGGCAAGGGCGTCAACGTGGCGCGGGTGCTGCATGCGACGGACCACGACGTGCTGACGCTCGCGACGGCGGGCGGCGCGACCGGCGACGAGCTGCGCGCCGACCTCGCGGCATCCGGCCTGCCGCACCGGCTCGTGCCGACGCGGGCGGCCACGCGCCGTACCGTCGCCATCGTCGACGAGCGCGTCGGCGAGACGTCGATCCTCAACGAGTTCGGCGCCTCCCTCGCACCGCCCGAGGCGCGGGCGCTGGCCGATTCCGCCGCCGAGCTCGGCGGCGACGCGGACGCCGTGGCGATCAGCGGCAGCCTGCCGCCCGGGTTCGGCCGCGGGAGGCTCGGGGCCCTCGTCGAGCGGCTCGTGGCCGCCGGCGCGCCGGTGATCGTGGACACGAGCGGTCCCGGCGTGCTCGCCGCGGCATCCGCCGGTGCCACCGCGCTGAAGCCGAACCGCGAGGAGCTCGCGGCGGCGACGGGCCTCCCCGACCCGCTCGACGGCGCCCGATCGCTGCTCGCGCGCGGTGCCCGCGTCGTGGTGGTGTCGCTCGGCGCGGACGGACTGCTCGTCGTCGGCCGCGACGGGGCGCCGGTGCGTGCACGACTGCCCCGGGTGCTGCACGGCAACGCCACGGGCGCGGGAGACGCCGTCGTCGCGGCGATCGCCGTGTCGCTCGCCGACGGCGACGACCTCTGGTCCGACACGGATGCCGCGACCGACGCCAGGACACGACTCGCCCGCCGCGCGACCGCGTGGTCGGCGAGCGCCGTGCTCATGCCGCTCGCGGGCGAGCTGTCGCCCGACCATGCCGAGCTCGCGGACGAGGTCCGCATCACGATGATCGACGAGGACGCCCAATGACGCTGACCCCCACTCGCACGCTGCTCGACGAGGCGCGCGCCGCCGGCCGCGGCATCGGCGCGTTCAACGTCGTGCACCTCGAGACGGCCGAGGCCCTCGCGGGCGCCGCCGAGGACGCCGGCCTGCCCGTGATCCTGCAGATCTCGGAGAACTGCGTGCGGTACCACGGCGCGCTCGACCCCATCGCGCTCGCGACGCTCGCGATCGCCGAGGCGTCGTCGGCGCGCGTCGCCGTGCACCTCGACCACGCCGAGGAGCCCGAGCTCGCCCTGCGCGCGATCGACCGCGGCTTCGGCTCGGTCATGTACGACGGCGCGAAGCTCGACTTCGCCGACAACGTCGCGACGACGCGACGGGTCGTCGAGCGGGCGGATGCCGCGGGCGTGCTCGTCGAGGCCGAGCTCGGCGAGATCGGCGGCAAGGACGGCGCTCACGCGCCCGGCGTCCGCACCGACCCCGAGGAGGCCGCCCGGTTCGTCGCCGAGACCGGCGTCGGCGCGCTCGCGGTCGCCGTCGGATCGTCGCACGCGATGACCGAGCGCGTCGCCGCCATCGACCTCGACCTCATCGCGCGCCTCGCGGCCGCGGTGCCGGTGCCGCTCGTGCTGCACGGCTCCTCGGGCGTGCCCGACGAGACGATCGTGCGCGGCATCCGTTCGGGGCTCGTGAAGGTCAACGTCTCCACCCACCTGAACGGGGGGTTCACGGGTGCGGTGCGGTCCTACCTCTCGGCGCACCCCGCGGCCGTAGACTCGCGCACGTACGTCGCCGCGGGCCGTGCGGCGGTGCGCGACGAGGCCGCCCGGCTCCTCGCCCTGTTCGCCTCGACCGAGCACTCCATCGAGAAGGAGCCCGCATGAACCGCGCCGAACGGCTGAGCGCCGTGCTCGACCTGCTCGCCGAGGGCGGCCAGGTCGAGGTCGACCAGATCGTCGAGCGACTCGACGTGTCGCCCGCGACCGCGCGTCGCGACCTCGACGCGCTCGCCGAGCAGCAGCTGCTCACGCGCACGCGCGGCGGAGCGGTCGCGCACTCGGTCGCCTACGACCTGCCCATCCGCTACAAGAACCAGCAGAACCCCGAGGCGAAGGCGGCGATCGCCCGCGCGGCGAGCGCGCTCGTGCCGCGCGGCGCGGTCATCGGCCTCTGCGGCGGCACCACGGCCACGGCCATCGCCGACGCGCTCATGTCGCGTGCCGACATCATGGAGCCCTCGCACGAGCCGAGCCTCACGGTCGTGACGAACGCCATCAACATCGCGATGCAGCTCGCCATGCGACCGCAGATCAAGACCGTGGTCACGGGCGGCGTCGTGCACGCCCGCTCCTACGAGCTCGTCGGCGCCTACGCCGACGCCGTGCTCGGCAGCATCACGCTCGACCTCGCGTTCATCGGCGTGAACGGCGTCGACGCGACGGTCGGCCCGACCTCGCACGACGAGCGCGAGGCCGCGGTGAACGCCCTCATGGCGTCGCGCGCCGCGCACCCCGTGCTCGTCGCCGACGCGTCGAAGATCGACAAGCGCGCGTTCGCGGCCATCGGGCACCGGCGGCTGTTCCCGACGATCATCACCGACGCCGGGGCCACCCGCGACCAGCGCCAGCGCCTCGCGGACAGCGGGTACGACGTTATCGTTGCGTAGGTGAGCACCCCCTCGACGGTCATCCACTCCGCGCGCCTCGTGACCGGCCGCGACACCGTAGCCGACGCGTGGGTGCGGTTCGAGGGCGACCGCGTGGCCGCGCGCGGCATCGGCGACGAGTGGCGGGCCACGCTCGGCGCCGAGACCGCGGTGACGGATGCCGCGGGCCGCACGCTCGTGCCCGGCTTCATCGACCTCCACTGCCACGGCGCCGGCGGTGCCTCCGTCGAGGAGGGCGAGGCCGCGATCGAGCGGGCGCTCGCCGTCCACACGGCGCACGGCACGACCCGGAGCGTCCTCTCCCTCGTGACGGCGCCCGTCGAGGTGCTCGCAGGGCACCTGGCGACGATCGCGCGCATCGCGGCATCCGACCCGCGCGTGCTCGGCGCGCACCTCGAGGGACCGTTCCTCGACCACGAGTTCCGCGGCGCGCACGACCCCGAGCTGCTGCGCACGGCCGACGACGCGTCGGTCGACCGGCTGCTCGCCGCCGCCGACGGCACGCTGCGGCAGGTCACCATCGCGCCCGAGCACCCCGGCGCGCGCGAGGCGGTCACCCGATTCGTGGACGCGGGCGTCGCCGTCGCGGTCGGGCACACGGGCGCCGACTTCGGCACCGCGCTCGCGGCGTTCGAGGCGGGCGCGTCGATCCTCACGCACGCGTTCAACGGCATGCGCGGCATCCACCACCGGGCTCCGGGTCCCGTCGTGGCCGCGATGCACGCCGACCACGTGACGCTCGAGATCATCAACGACGGCGTGCACGTGCACCCCGACGTCGTGCGCCTCGCGTTCTCGGGAGCGCCCGGACGCGTGGCGCTCATCACCGACGCCATGGCGGCGGCCGGCGCGGCCGACGGACGCTACGTGCTCGGCTCGCTCGAGGTCGTCGTCGACGGCGGCGTCGCCCGACTCGTCGAGGGCGGGTCGATCGCGGGCTCGACGCTCACGCAGGACGTCGCCCTGCGCCGCGCCGTGATCGACAGCGGCATCCCGCTGCACGAGGCCGTCGGAGCGCTCACCGTCGCGCCGGCCGCGGCGATCGGCCGCTCGGGCGACCTCGGACGCCTCGACACCGGCTACGCGGCCGACGCGGTGCTGCTCACCGACGACCTCGAGATCGACGCGGTCTGGGGCGCGGGCGCCCGGCTCGCCTGACGCGACCACCCGCTCGAGGCGGGTTCCCGGTGTGCCGACGCTCCCGGTCGTGGCGGGGTCCGGAGGCGTGCACCCCCTCGCCGCGGGACCTCCGCCCGTTCCGAGGCGCCGCCTCAATCCCCCGAGCGCTGCGCCTCACGCCGGCTGCGCCGGCCCCGCCTCGCGTCGGTGACGCGGAGGCGGCGGTTCGTTCGGGCCCGCGAACGGGCCTTCACCCAAGAGACGGCGCACCGGCGGATCCATGACGCGCGTTCGCGGAGAATCTGCTGGAATTGGTCGAATCCCCGTCCCGCGCGTCATGATCGCCCCTGCTCCACGTCCCTTCCATGACGCCCATTCCCCCACCCATGGAGGCGACGTGCCACCCCTGCGCACCGACCTGTCCGACGGCGCGCTCATCGAGCGCACGCGCCGCGGCGACCGTGCCGCCTACGGCGAGCTCTGGCAGCGCCACGCACCGTCGGCGCGCACCGTGGCCCGCTCGTTCAGCTCGCTCGACCCCGACGACCTCGTCGCCGAGTCCTTCACGCGCATCTACGACGCGATCCTCGCCGGACGCGGCCCGACCGGCGCGTTCCGGCCGTACCTCTTCACGACCGTGCGCAACACGGCCGCGAGCTGGGGACGCGCCCGCCACGAGACGACCCTCGAGACGCTGGAGTCCTTCGAGGATCCCGCGACGAGCGAGTCCGCGACCCTCGACGCGCTCGACCGGTCGACGACGGCGCAGGCGTTCCGCTCGCTGCCCACGCGGTGGCAGGAGGTGCTGTGGTACACCGAGGTCGAGGGCATGCAGCCCGCGCAGGTCGCGCCGCTCGTCGGCATGAGCGCGAACGCCACGGCGGCACTCGCCTACCGCGCCCGCGAGGGGCTGCGGCAGGCGTGGATCCAGGCCCACCTGCGCAACGCCGAGGAACCCGAGTGCCGCTGGACGATCGACCGGCTCGGCGTCTACACGCGCGGGCGGCTCCGCGCGCGCGACACCGCGCGACTCGAGGCGCACCTCGACGACTGCGCCCGCTGCACCATCGTCGCCGCCGAGGCGCGTGAGGTCGGCTCGCGGCTCGCACTCGTGCTGCTGCCGCTGGCGGCCGGCGTCGGCGGCGCCACCGCCTACTCGGCGTGGCTCTCGCAGGGCGCGCCGGTCGCTCACGTCGCGCTGGGTGCGGCCGGTGTGCCGGCGGGCACGACGGGCGCGAACGGCGTCGCCATCGGTGCCGGCATCGGCGCCGTCGCGCTCGCTGCCGCGGCGGTCACCGCGGTCGTCGTGCTGCCGTCGCTCGCGACCGCCGACCAGGCGCCCGCGGCGATCGTCGCGCAGGCGGAGCCCGATGCACCGCCCATCGAGGTGCCCGGGCCGACGGGCCCGGTGCTGCCCACGCCGCTCCCGGCGCCGCCCGGCGTCCCCGACGCCCCCGCAACCGGTGACGTCGACGACGAGGGCACGGATGCCGCCCCGCCCGCAGCCCCGACGACGCCGCCGGTTCCCGGCCCGACGCCCGCACCGGGTCCGACGCCCACGCCGACCCCCACCCCCACGCCTGGACCCGAGCCCGTCGACGACACGGCCGCGGCCCCGGCGTTCACGGCCGACACCGCGGGCGGCCTCGTCGACCCGCTGCTCTCGGGCACGGCCGAGCCGGCCGCGGCCGTCACGGTGACGTCGGGCGACGGGCGCGCCTGGTCCACGACCGCCGACGCGTCGGGCACGTGGAGCCTCGTCGCCGACGCACTCCCTGCCGGCACCACCCGGCTGACGGCCCGACAGGTCGACGTCGCGGGCAACGCCTCGGCAGCGAGCGACCCCGTCGTGGTCGAGCTGTCGAGCCCGTCACTGGTGCTGCGACCGAGCGGCCCCATCGTGTGGCACCTGACGTTCGGCGGCGCGGCATCCGCCGACGTGCAGGTGCTCGTCGACGGCGCGCCTGCCGCCGCCGTGACACTCGACGGCAACGGATCCGTCCGCTACATCGGCTTCGGCTTCATCACGCCCGAGAGCCTGGTCGAGGTGCGCTACGCGGTCGACGCCCGCACGGGCCCCGTCTCGACGGCGACGCTCGAGCGCGGCTGACGCGTGCGGGCAGCGCGGCGGGTCGCCCCGACGAGCACGACCGCGACGAGCACCAGCACCCCGGCGTAGAGCAGCGGCAGGCCCTGCACGCCGATCCGCTCGAAGAGCACGGCGCCCACGAGCGCGCCGCCGCCGATGCCGACGTTGAACGCCGTCGTGTACAGCGCGCTCGCGGCATCCCGCTGGCGCGGCGGCGTCGCCTGGAGCAGGCGCGTCTGCAGCCGCGGCGGCACCGCGCCGAACGCGAGCCCCCAGCCCCCGAACGCGATGAGCGAGGGCACGACGCCGGGCGCGAGCCCGAGCACGACGAGCGCCGCCGCGGCGACGACCATGGCCGTCACGATCGCCGCCGTCGGCCGGCGCGCGAGCGGCGAACCGGCGATCACGAGGCCGATCGCGCCGGTCACGCCGTAGACGAAGAGGAGCGGGCCGACCGCGCCCGGCTCGAGGCCGACGACGTCGGTGATGAGCGGCGCGACGTAGGTGAACACCGCGTACTGGCCGAGCATGGTGGCCGCGGTCACGGCGCAGACGAGCAGCACGGGCCCGAGCGCGGCGTCGCCGCGACGGAAGCGCGCGACGGTCGCCCCGGGCTCGGCGGCGACGGGCGGCAGGAAGCGCCACACGGCGAGCGCTCCGACGAGGGTCAGCCCGGCGACGATCGCGAAGACGGGTCGCCAGCCGATGACCTGGCCGAGCACGGTCGTTGCCGGCACGCCGGCGACCAGGGCGAGCGTGCCGCCGCCGAGCGTGACCGAGATCGCGCGGCCGATCCGGTCCTCGGGCACGAGACGCGACGCGTAGGCGGCCACGATCGCCCAGAACAGGCCGTGCGCCACGCCGCCGACCACGCGCACGGACGCGAGCATCCAGTACTCGGGCACGAACGCGGACGCGAGCGTGGTGAGCCCGAGCACCGCGAGCACGAGCACGAGCAGGCCGTGTCGCGGCATCCGGCTGGTGAGCGCCGTGAGCGGGGTCGACGTGACGACGACCGTGAAGGCGAAGACCGAGACGAGCAGCCCGATGAACGGCTCGGCGACGCCGAGGCCCTCGCTCATCTCGGGCAGCAGGCCGGTGGGCAGCATCTCGATGGTGATGGAGAGGAAGACGCCCGCGGCCAGCAGCAGGAGGCCCGGCCAGGGCAGTCGGGGTGCGCGCACGCGCGCGGATTCGGTGACGGACATCAGGATGTCTCTCCGACGGCGTTCCCCGCTGCGGGAGAACCTCACCGCGCGGGTCGACTACGCGCTCATGTGCGCGCCCAGGGCCATGCGTTGTCCGCCGACCACGGACCAGTGTACCGGACGCACTACTCTGGGCGGATGACCACGGATGCCGCCCCCACCCACCTGTACCACTGGGTCGTGACGCTCGCCTGCACCGACGGGCCCGGCATCGTGCACGCCGTGAGCGGGGCCATCGTCGCCGCGCGCGGCAACATCACCGAGAGCCAGCAGTTCGCGAGCCTCGACACGGGCCGCTTCTTCATGCGCGTGCAGGTCGAGTCGCCCGCGGGGCGCGAGGAGTTCGAGGCGGCGCTCGCGCCCGTCGTCGAGCAGTGGGACATGACGTGGCACCTCGACGAGGTCGGCCGTCCGCTGCGCACGCTCGTGCTCGCCTCGACCGCCGGGCACTGCGTCAACGACCTCCTGTTCCGCCAGCGCGCGGGCCAGCTGCCCGTCGAGATCCCGCTCGTCCTCTCGAACCACGGCACGCTGCGCGACCTCGTCGACTTCTACGGCGTGCCCTTCGAGTCGGCCGCGGTGACGGATGCCGCGTCGAAGGCCGCGTTCGAGCAGCGCGTGCTCGAAGCGGTCGACGAGCACGACATCGAGCTCGTCGTGCTCGCCCGGTACATGCAGATCCTCACCCCCGAGCTCTGCGACGCCCTCGCAGGGCGCTGCATCAACATCCACCACTCGTTCCTCCCCGGCTTCAAGGGCGCCAACCCCTACCGCCAGGCGCACGCCCGCGGCGTGAAGCTCATCGGCGCGACCGCGCACTTCGTGACGAGCGACCTCGACGAGGGCCCGATCATCGAGCAGAACGTCGTGCGCGTCGACCACTCCCGCTCGGTCGCGGAGCTCGTCGCGATCGGCCAGGACGAGGAGAGCCGCACCCTGAGCCAGGCGGTGAAGTGGTTCGCCGAGCGCCGCGTGCTCCTCGACGGCGCCCGCACGATCATCTTCCGCTGACCCGGCCGCAGTTCGGGCGAAGTAGGCTGGTGAGCCGTGAGCACCGCAGTCCCCCCGCAGTCCCAGCCGAAGATCGGCCCGAACGACGTCCTCCGATTCTTCCTGGAGCTCTTCGCGTTCGTCAGCCTCGGCATCTGGGGCTTCACGACATTCCCGCTGCCGTGGCCCGGCGTGCTCATCGGGCTCGGTGCTCCGGCGCTCGCCATCCTCGCCTGGGCGCTCTTCCTCTCGCCGAAGGCGGTGCTCCGCATCGACCCGTTCGGCCAGGCGCTCGTGGAGATCGCGGTGTTCTCGTCCGCGGCGATCGCATGGTGGCTGATGGGCCAGCCCGTCGTCGCCGTCGTGTTCGCGGTCGTGGCGGCCGTCAGCGGCATCCTGCACGGCCGCAAGCAGCTCGCCGACTGAGCCTCCGCCGGGTCGAGCCTGCCGGGCACCCGCGAACGCGCCGATGGGCGCCGGCTCGCGCCGACGCCCATCCCGATTCGGGCGATCGTCCCCGATTCAGGCCGGAACCCGCGGATCCTCCCTGAGCTCCGCCCCATCGCCCGACTCGTCGGCGTGCGCCGCCTCGGCGTCGGGCTCCGCGCCGCCCGCCGTGCGGAAGTGCCCGAGCACCGAGAGCAGGATGCCGCCGACCGCCCATGCGGTGAGCACGAGCCACGGGAACGTGGTGTCGGCCGCGGGGAAGTACGACAGCTCGCGCATGAGCGTCGCCGCAGCGCCCGGCGGGAACCACTGCCCCACCTCGCCCCACGGCACGGGCAGGAACTCCTTCGGGATCGCTGCCGCGGAGATCGGGTTCGCGAACAGGAGCATCACGATCGGGCCGACGGCGATGCCCGCGCGTCCGATGAGGGCGACGAACCCGGTGATCGGCGCCGCGATCGCGGCGAGCGCGAGCGCGATGCCGGCGGAGTTCAGCCAGTAGTCGCCCTGCAGCGCGCCGAACCAGCCCTGCAGGATCGCCGCGAGCGCAAGGCCGCCGACGTTCGAGTACACCAGGACGGCGGTGACGCGCCGCATCGCGCCGATGACGACGAGCGAGATGGCGATGCCGCCGATCATGCCCCCGAGCACGAGCGGGAACAGCGCCGCGGTGAGGCCCGAGCCGCGCGGGTCGCTCTCGGCGAGCGGCACCACGTCGGTGACCGGGACCTCGATGTGCGGCGGGGCGGACGGCGCCCCGGCTGCGGCGGCAGCTGCGGCCGCCTGCGCGTTCACGCCCTCCTCGAGCTGGCCCGCGACGTTCCCGAGCAGCTGCGCCACGGCGAGGCTCGAGGCCGAGGAGGTGAGCACCTCCGGCTCCTGGCCGAGCACGATCGCGCCGTAGGCCTCGCGCGTCTCGATGGCGTCGACCGCTGCGGCCCGGTCGTCGACCTCCTGGAACGCGATGGCGCCGGGCGACTGCTGGTCGACCGCGTCCTCCGCAGCGGAGACGGCCTGCGCCGGGCCCGCGATGGCGATGGGCAGGTCCTTGGGCTCGGCCGTCACCGACGGCCAGGCGAACGCCAGCACGATCACGGCGAGGACCGCCGCGAGGGCCAGCGCGAGTCCGAGCACGCGACCGATCGGGGTGCGTTCGGCCGTGGCATCCGCGTGTGCCATGATTCCTCCCAAAAAAAGCGAATGTTCGTTCTTTATTAGTGTGCGACCGCCGCCTATGCTTGTCAAGAACGTTCATTCGGTTTGGACGGGAAGGGGTGCACGGATGCCGCGAGTGACCGAGGCCTATCGCACCGCGCGCCGCGACGAGATCATCGCCGCGGCCCTGCGCTGCTTCGCCGCGAAGGGCTACCAGCGCACCTCCATGGCCGACATCATCGAGGAGTCCGGACTCTCGGCCGGCGCGATCTACGGGCACTTCGCCGGCAAGCAGGAGCTCTTCGCGGCCGTCGCCGGGCGCGTGCTCGACGCGCGGGCGGGCGAGCTCGCGGCGTTGCGCGGCTCGGGCGATCCGCCGCCCCCCGGCCGGATCATCGCGACCCTCCTCGACGGCATGCGGCGCGAGCCGTTCAGCGGCGTGCTCCTGCAGCTCTGGGCGGAGGCGGTGATCGATCCCGTGATCCGACAGCAGGTGCAGCAGGTGCTCGGCCGGCTGAAGGCGACGCTCCACGCCCGGCTGGCCGAATGGGCTGCGGTGCCGGGGCACGTCGAGGGCGATCCCGAGGCGTGGGCGGCGCGCGCGGTCCCGGTCGTCATCGGGCTCGGCCCGGGCTTCATCGTGCAGCGCGCCCTCGTCGACGGGTTCGACGAGGAGGCCTACCTCAGGGCGCTGCCCGAGCTGCTGCCGCACTGACGCGGG
>CBFGWW010000084.1:0-11894 GCA_965652625.1 uncultured Agromyces sp. | reverse complement strand
CACGGCCGCGTCATGGTGATCTGCGAGAACCCGCGCCACAAGCAGCGCCAGGGCTAGTCGCACGCACCGCGGGCCGGTCACCGGCCCGCATCCACAACTGAACACCGCATCGGCAACGCCAGAACCCCGACATTCGGATGTCGGGGGGACACCTCGGGTCGGAGGCCCGGGCACCGGCGCTGCTCCACACCTCCACTTCGAAACAGGAGAACAGCCAACATGGCACGTCTGGCAGGAGTCGACATCCCGCGCGAGAAGCGCGTGGAGATCGCACTGACGTACATCTACGGCGTCGGCCGCACGCGAGCGCTCACCGCGCTCGCCGAGACCGGCATCGACGGGAACATCCGCGTGAAGGACCTCAGCGACGAGCAGCTCGTCGCCCTCCGCGACTACATCGAGGGCAACTTCAAGGTCGAGGGCGACCTCCGCCGCGAGGTCGCCGCCGACATCCGCCGCAAGGTCGAGATCGGATCCTACGAGGGCCTGCGCCACCGTCGCGGCCTCCCGGTCCGCGGCCAGCGCACCAAGACCAACGCTCGTACCCGCAAGGGCCCGAAGCGCACCGTCGCCGGCAAGAAGAAGCCCGGCCGCAAGTAACCGCTCGCGCCAAGATCTAGGAGATTTCGAACATGGCAGCACCCAAGGCGGCTACTCGCAAGCCGCGCAAGAAGGAAAAGAAGAACATCGCCGTGGGCCAGGCCCACATCAAGTCGACGTTCAACAACACGATCGTCTCGATCACCGACACCACCGGTGCCGTGATCAGCTGGGCCTCCTCGGGTGGCGTCGGCTTCAAGGGCTCGCGCAAGTCCACGCCGTTCGCCGCGCAGCTGGCCGCCGAGTCGGCCGCCCGCCAGGCGCAGGAGCACGGCATGAAGAAGGTCGACGTCTTCGTGAAGGGCCCGGGCTCGGGTCGTGAGACGGCGATCCGCTCGCTCCAGGCCGCGGGCCTCGAGGTCGGCAGCATCAACGACGTGACGCCGCAGGCGCACAACGGATGCCGCCCGCCCAAGCGTCGCCGCGTCTAGTTCTCCGTCCTGCGGACCGGGGGGCCGCAGGCCGCGCCGAGATCCCCGAGGGATCGTCGCGCCGTGCCCGCAACCGGGCCCCCCGGACCCCGCAGCTTCCGTTCTCTCAACAACTCAAGATCCTCGACCTCGCAGGTGTCATATAGCGGACACCCTGCCGAAAGGAATCACACCGTGCTGATCGCACAGCGCCCGACGCTCACCGAAGAGAACATCTCGGAGTTCCGTTCGCGTTTCGTGATCGAGCCCCTCGAGCCGGGCTTCGGTTACACCCTGGGCAACTCCCTCCGTCGCACCCTCCTCTCGTCGATCCCCGGCGCGGCCGTGACGAGCATCCGCATCGACGGCGTGCTCCACGAGTTCTCGACCGTCCCCGGCGTGAAGGAGGACGTGACCGAGATCATCCTCAACATCAAGAACCTCGTCGTCTCGAGCGAGCACGACGAGCCCATCACCGCGTACCTCCGCAAGCAGGGCGCCGGTGAGGTCACCGCCGCCGACATCTCCGCTCCGGCCGGTGTCGAGGTGCACAACCCCGAGCTCGTGATCGCCACGCTCAACGACTCGGCGAAGTTCGAGCTCGAGCTCACGATCGAGCGCGGCCGCGGCTACGTCTCGGCCAGCCAGAACCGCAACGAGTACTCCGAGGCCGGCCAGATCCCGGTCGACTCGATCTACTCGCCGGTGCTCAAGGTCACCTACCGCGTCGAGGCCACCCGTGCCGGCGAGCGCACCGACTTCGACCGCCTCGTGGTCGACGTCGAGACCAAGCCCGCCATCTCGCCGCGCGACGCCATCGCCTCGGCCGGCCGCACGCTCACCGAGCTGTTCGGCCTCGCCCGCGAGCTCAACGTCGCGGCGGAGGGCATCGAGATCGGCCCCGCGCCGGTCGACGCCGTGCTCTCGAGCGAGCTCTCGATCCCGATCGAGGACCTCGACCTGTCCGTCCGCAGCTACAACTGCCTCAAGCGCGAGGGCATCAACACGGTCTCCGAGCTCGTCGCCCTGTCGGAGTCGCAGCTCATGAACATCCGCAACTTCGGCCAGAAGTCGGTGGATGAGGTCAAGGACAAGCTCACCGAGATGGGTCTTTCGCTGAAGGACTCCGTCCCCGGATTCGACGGCGCCCACTTCTACACGGGCTTCGACGACGAGAACTGAGTCGTCCCCCCGACGTACCGACCCCCCACCACTGGAGAGAACGAACCATGCCGAAGCCCACCAAGGGCCCCCGCCTCGGAGGCGGACCCGCGCACGAGCGGCTCCTGCTCGCGAACCTCGCCGCTGCGCTCTACACGCACGAGCGGATCACCACGACCGAGACGAAGGCCAAGCGCCTCCGTCCGCTGGCCGAGCGCCTCATCACGTTCGCGAAGCGCGGCGACCTGCACGCCCGTCGCCGCGTCCTCGCCGTGATCGGCGACAAGGCCGTGGTGCACAAGCTGTTCACCGAGATCGCGCCGCAGGTGGCCGACCGTGAGGGCGGCTACACCCGCATCACCAAGATCGGCAACCGCAAGGGCGACAACGCGCCCATGGCGGTCATCGAGCTCGTGCTCGAGCCCGTGACCCCGAAGAAGCGCGCCGCCAAGCCGGCCGCCGCGCCCGCCGCCGACGAGGCGCCCGCCGAGGAGCCCGTGGTCGAGGAGACGCCCGAGGAGGTCGTGACCGAGTCCGAGGCCGCGGTCGACGAGGCCGCCGGCGCCGAGGCGTCGGAGGAGTCCGCCGAGGAGCCCGCCGAGGTCAAGTAGCCTCGACGCCACGCCGAACGGGCCCCTGTGCACATCGCACAGGGGCCCGTTCGCGTCTGTGCCACAATCGTCGTCGGCCGGCCGAGTGCCGGAGTGTGCGACGTGGCACACGTGAGCGCCGGCGACGGCACGAAAGGGGCGGTGTGCGCGCACAGGTGCGGATTCCCGAGGATCGCGACCTCTCGATCGATTTCGCCCGGGCGCTCTGCCTCCCCGTCGTCGTGCTGCTGCATGCCCTGCAGATGGGCATCGGCGGCGAGCCGCTGCGCGCGTTCAACGCCCTCGACGGCTTCGAGCCCCTCGCGTGGGCGACGTGGCCGCTCATGATCATGCCGGTGTTCTTCATCTGCGGGGGCTTCGCGTCGATCACCCAATGGCGTCGGCTGCGCGGCCACGGCGAGACGGTCGGCCATTACCTCAGGGTGCGCGCCGTGCGCCTCCTGCAGCCGGTCGTCTCGGTCGCCGCCGCGGTCGGACTCGTCCTGGCGCTCATGCTCGCCTTCGGCGCGGACGCCGGATTCGTCGAGAGCTTCGCATTCCGGCTCGCCGAACCGCTCTGGTTCATCCCGGTCTACCTGATCTGCACGGCACTCGTGCCGGTCATGTCGTGGTTGCACCGGCACGCGCCGTGGCCGACGTACCTCGGCCTCGCCGGTGCCGCGCTCCTGGTCGACGTGCTCGCCCGCGGGCTCGGCCTGCCGCTCGGCGCGCTCAACTGGGTGTTCGTGTGGCTGTTCGCGCAGCAGCTCGGGTTCGGCCTGCGCGACGGCTGGTTCGCGCGCCGTTCGCCCTGGCTGCTCGGCGCGATCGCGGCCTCCGCCTACGGCTTCATCGGCCTGCTCGTCGCGGCGTTCGGGTACTCGCACGACATGCTCGACAACCTGAACCCGCCGAGCGTCGCGATCCTCGCGCTCGCACTCGGCCAGGTCTGCCTGTTCGCACTCCTGCAGCCCGCCATCCGTCGCCTGGTCGGCCATCGTGCCGTGCTCGGTGTCGTCGTGGTGTTCGGGGTCTACGGCATGGTCATCTACCTCTGGCACACCTTCGCCATGGCCGTGGTCACGGCGACGCAGCTCGCGCTCGGCCTCCCGTTCCCGCCCGTGCTCTCGCCGGCGTGGTGGGCCACCCGGCCGGCGTGGGTGGTCGCGATCGCCGTCGTCGTCGCGGCATGCTGCGCCGTGGTGCCGAAGCTCGAGCGCCGGTGGCCGAAGCCCGTCGATCGGCGGACGCCGCTCGCCGCGGTCGTCGCCTGGTCGGTGGTCGGCATCGTCGGCGTCGGCGTGTTCCTGACCATGGGGTACGTGCCGTGGCAGCACGGCGTCACGGCGTGGTCGCTCGTCACGGTCGCGGTCGTCGCCCTCATCATCGGCGGACCCGGTGCGCGCACACTCCGCCCGCCCGCCGCCGTCGACGTGGCAGCGGCCGCTCGCGCGGCCTGACGGATCCCTCAGGCGCGAATCGGGGGTGTCGTCGCGTGCGGAACCGTCGTGGGCGCCGCCGTAGGCTGGACGCATGCCCGAGCCCGAGACCGTCGCCGATGCGGATGCCGCGGCATCCGTCGTGCGCGTGCGGCTCGGCATCGCCTACGACGGCACCGACTTCAACGGCTGGAGCCGTCAGCCGGGGCTGCGCACCGTGCAGGGCGTGCTCGAGGACGCGCTCGCCACGCTCTTCCGCCGCACGGGCACCGCGCCGCGGCTGACGGTCGCCGGCCGCACCGACGCGGGCGTGCACGCGCTCGGCCAGGTCGCGCACCTCGACGTCGAAGCGGACGCCCTCGCCGCCGTCGCCCGTCCGCGTCGCGGGCAGGACCCCGACGCTTCGCCCGAGGCGGCGCTGGCGCGGCGCCTCACCGGCATCATCGGCGCCGACGCCGACGTGGCGATCACGCACGCCGAACGGGCGCCCGCGGGTTTCGACGCACGCTTCTCCGCGATCTGGCGGCGCTACGAGTACCGTGTGGCCGACGCATCCGCCGTGCGCGACCCGCTGGAGCGGCGCCGCACGGTCGCGCTGCCCCGGCATCTCGACGAGCACGCGATGGATGCCGCGGCGGCCTCCCTCGTCGGGCTCCACGACTTCGCGGCGTTCTGCCGGCCGCGCGAGGGCGCGACCACGATCCGCACGCTGCAGGCCTACCGATGGGTGCGGGCCGCCGACGGCGTGCTCGTCGCGGCGCTCCAGGCCGACGCCTTCTGCCATTCGATGGTGCGCGCCCTCGTCGGGGCCTGCGTCGCGGTGGGGGAGGGGCGCCTCGACGCGTCCGACCCCGAGGCGCTGCTGCACGCCGGCGAGCGCACCAGCGCGTTCAAGGTGATGCCCGCGAAGGGGCTCGTGCTGACCGAGGTCGGCTACCCCGACGACCACGAGCTCGAGGCTCGTGCCACCCAGACGCGCGCACGTCGCGAATTGCACGTGGAAGGCCTCGTCGGCTAAGCTACCTCTTTGGTGCCGCCATCTGCGCCGGCATCCGAAGTTGAGCCCTCCACCAGGGCGTTCGCAAGCGTGAGCGGGTGAACACCCATCGGAGCGGGATTCACGAACCCCTCACTCGATCAGAAAGCAGCACTTCCGTGACGCGCACCTACACCCCGAAGGCGAACGAGATCCAGCGCGACTGGGTCGTCATCGACGCCACCGACATCGTCCTCGGCCGCCTGGCCAGCCACTCCGCAGCCCTGCTGCGCGGCAAGCACAAGCCGATCTTCGCGAACCACGTCGACACCGGCGACTTCGTGATCATCGTCAACGCCGACAAGGTGGCCCTCACCGGCCAGAAGCTCGAGCAGAAGAAGGCGTACCGCCACTCCGGCTACCCGGGCGGCCTCAAGGCCGTCGGCTACGCCGAGCTCCTCGAGAAGAACCCCGTCCGCGCCGTCGAGAAGGCGATCCGCGGAATGCTCCCCAAGAACTCGCTCGGCCGCCAGCAGCTGAAGAAGCTGAAGGTCTACGCCGGCCCGGAGCACCCGCACGCGGCTCAGCAGCCCAAGCCGTACACCCTCACCCAGGTCGCCCAGTAAGCCCGGCGAACTCGACCTTCTCGAACTAAGGATTCACAACCACCATGGCGAAGATCGCAGACCAGATCGACCAGGCTCCCGAGAGCTACACGACCGAGAGCGCGCCCGCCGCGGCTCCGGCCACGCCCCGCCCCGTCCTCAACGTCTCGGGTGCGGCCGTCGGCCGCCGCAAGCAGGCCATCGCCCGCGTGCGCGTCGTCCCCGGCGCCGGCACCATCACGGTCAACGGCCGTGAGTTCGCGGACTACTTCCCGAACAAGCTGCACCAGCAGCTCATCACCGACCCGTTCACCGTGCTCGAGCTCACCGGCTCGTACGACGTGATCGCCCGCATCACCGGCGGCGGCCCCTCGGGCCAGGCCGGCGCGCTGCGCCTCGCGATCGCGCGTGCGCTCAACGAGATCGACCGCGAGAACAACCGCCCGACCCTCAAGAAGTCCGGCTTCCTCACGCGTGACGCCCGCGTCATCGAGCGCAAGAAGGCCGGTCTCAAGAAGGCCCGTAAGGCGCCTCAGTTCTCGAAGCGCTGATCCGGGTTCCCGGTTCTCCGTATGCCTCGGCTCTTCGGAACCGACGGGGTCCGGGGCCTGGCCAACCGTGAACTCACGGCTGACCTGGCCCTGGGCCTCGCCCAGGCGGCTGCGGCCGTCCTCACGCAGGGACGCCACGCCGACGAGCTCCGCGCGGCCGGTCGCCGGCCGGTCGCGGTCGTCGCGCGCGACCCCCGGGTCTCGGGCGAGTTCCTGACGTCGGCGGTCGCCGCCGGCCTCGCGAGCTCCGGCGTCGACGTGCTCGACGCCGGCGTCATCCCCACGCCCGCGACCGCGTTCCTCATCGACTCCATCCACGCCGACTTCGGCGTGATGATCTCGGCGTCGCACAACCCCGCGCCCGACAACGGCATCAAGTTCTTCTCGTTCGGCGGCACGAAGCTCCCCGACGAGGTCGAGGACCGCATCGAGTCCCACCTCGGCAAGCAGAAGCTCGCTCCCATCGGGGGCGGCGTCGGCCGCATCCGTCGGTTCTCCGACGCCGAGGACCGCTACGTCGTGCACCTGCTCGGCACGCTGCCGAACCGCCTCGACGGCCTGCATGTCGTCCTCGACTGCGCACATGGCGCGGCCGCCGGCGTCTCGCCCGAGACGTTCCGCGACGCCGGGGCGAAGGTCACCGTCATCGGGGCCGACCCCGACGGCATGAACATCAACGACGGCGTCGGCTCGACCCACCTCGAGCAGCTGCAGGCCGCGGTGCTCGAGCACGGTGCCGACGTCGGCATCGCGCACGACGGCGACGCCGACCGCTGCCTCGCCGTGGACGCCGAGGGCAACGTCGTCGACGGCGACCGGATCATGGCGATCCTCGCCGTGTCGATGCACGAACGCGGCGTGCTCACCGACGACACGCTCGTCGTGACCGTGATGTCGAACCTCGGACTGCGACGCGCGATGGCCGAGCGCGGCATCCGCGTGGTCGAGACCAAGGTCGGCGACCGCTACGTGCTCGAGGCCCTCTCGGCCGAAGGGCTCGCCCTCGGCGGCGAGCAGTCGGGCCACGTGATCATGACCGAGTTCGCCACCACGGGCGACGGCGTGCTCACCGGCCTGCACCTCGTGGCCGAGATGGCGCGCACGGGCAAGACGCTCGCCGAGCTCGCCTCGGTCATGACGGTGTATCCCCAGGTGCTCGTCAACGTGCGCGGGGTCGACCACCACGCGCTCTCCGACGACGACGTGATCGCCGCGGCCGTGGCCGCGGCGGAGGCCGAGCTGGGCGACACCGGTCGCGTGCTGCTGCGTCCGTCGGGCACCGAGCCCATGGTGCGCGTCATGGTCGAGGCCGCCGAGCAGGAGACGGCCGAGCGGCACTCCGCGACGCTGGCCGAGGTCGTGCGCGAGCGCCTGGCGCTGCCGGCCTAGAGCTTCCGCAGGAGCACGCTCGAGACCGTGTGGTCGGCGCTCTTGCGCAGCACGAGCGACGCCCGCGACCTCGTCGGGCGGATGTTCTGCAGCAGGTTGGGCTCGTTGATCGAGCGCCAGATCTCCCGAGCGCGCTGCCGCGCCTCGGTCTCGGTGAGGCTCTCGTAGCGGTGGAAGTACGAGCGCGGGTTCGCGAACGCCCCGCGCTGCAGCTTGAGGAACCGCTCCTCGTACCAGCGCGCGATGTCGCTCGTGCGCGCGTCGACGTAGATCGAGAAGTCGAACAGGTCGCTGACCGCGAGCCGGTGGCCGGGGCCGGGCGGCTGCAGCACGTTGAGGCCCTCGAGGATGAGCACGTCGGGTCGGCGCACCGTGATCTTCGCGTCGGGGACGATGTCGTACGCGAGGTGCGAGTAGAACGGCGCCCGGACCTCGGGCGCGCCGGCCTTCACCTCGCTCACGAAGCGGAGCAGCGCGCGGCGGTCGTACGACTCGGGGAAGCCCTTGCGCGTCATCAGGCCGCGTCGCTCGAGCTCGGCGTTCGGGAACAGGAACCCGTCGGTCGTCACGAGCTCGACGCGCGGCGTGTGCTCCCAGCGCGCGAGGAGCTCGCGCAGCAGGCGCGCGATCGTCGACTTGCCGACGGCGACCGAGCCCGCGACGCCGATCACGAAGGGCGTCGGCTCGACGCGTTCGCGGAGGAATTCGCTCGTGACGCTGTGCAGCGACTTCATGCCGCCCACGTAGAGGTTCAGGAGGCGGCTGAGCGGCAGGTACACCTCGGCCACCTCGCGGAGGTCGAGCGGCTCGCCGAGGCCGCGCAGCTGCACGATCTCGGTCTCGCGGAGGGGCGACGGAATCGACGGGGCGAGCGCCGCCCAGTCCGCCCGGTCGAGCTCGGTGAAGGGCGAGATCTGCGCGGCGTTCGACGACGGGCTCAGCGGATCCAGCACCGTGTCAGTCTAGTGAAGGGGGGCGGGGAGGCCGTTCCCGGGCCGCGCTCGGTGGCCTGCGCACCGGGCTCCCAGCCCGCTGCGCATACAATCGAGCGCATGTGTGGAATCGTCGGATACGTCGGGGAGCGCAACAGCCTCGACGTCCTCATGGGCGGCCTTCGCCGCCTCGAATATCGCGGCTACGACTCGGCGGGAGTCGCGATCGTCGACGACGACGGCGTCATCGAGACCGCCAAGCGCGCGGGCAAGCTCCAGGTCCTGGCCGACGACCTGGCGGTCACCCCCCTCCACGAGGGCGGCACCGGCATCGGCCACACCCGGTGGGCGACCCACGGCGGCCCCACCGACCGCAACGCGCACCCGCACCTCGGCGACGAGGGCCGGCTCGCGCTCATCCACAACGGCATCATCGAGAACTTCGCCGAGCTGAAGGACGAGCTCCTCGCAGAGGGCTTCGCGTTCGAGTCCGAGACCGACACCGAGGTCGCCGCCGTGCTGCTCGGCCGCGAGTACCGTCGCATCGGCGAGCTCACCGAGGCGTTCCGGGCCACGGTCTCCCGCCTCGAGGGCGCCTTCACCCTGCTCGCCGTGCACCGGAACCAGCCGGGCGTCGTCGTCGGCGCCCGCCGCAACTCGCCGCTCGTGATCGGCCTGGGCGACGGCGAGAACTTCCTCGGCTCCGACGTCGCCGCGTTCGTGGAGTACACGAAGCGCGCCGTCGCCATCGGCCAGGACCAGATCGTCACCATCACGGCCGACGGGGTCACCGTCACCGACTTCGACGGCGCGTCCGTCGAGGTCGAGCCGTTCGACGTCGCGTGGGACGCGTCGGCCGCGGAGAAGGGCGGCTGGTCGTCGTTCATGCGCAAGGAGGTGTCCGAGCAGCCCGACGCCGTCGCGAACACCCTGCGCGGACGCGTCAGCGACGGCAGGGTCGCCATCCCCGAGCTCGAGTCCTTCGGCGACGACGAGCTCCGCGGCATCCGTCGCATCACGGTCATCGCGTGCGGCACCGCCGCCTACGCCGGCATGGTCGCGAAGTACGCGATCGAGCAGTGGGCCCGCGTGCCCGTCGAGGTCGAGCTCAGCCACGAGTTCCGCTACCGCGAGCCGGTGCTCGACGACGGCACCCTCGTCGTCTCGATCAGCCAGTCGGGCGAGACGATGGACACCCTCATGGCGGTGAAGTACGCCCGCGAGATGGGCGCGCGCACGATCTCGATCTGCAACACCCAGGGCGCGACGATCCCGCGCGAGTCCGACGCCGTCGTGTACACGCACGCCGGCCCCGAGGTCGCGGTCGCGTCCACGAAGGCGTTCGTGGCGCAGATCGCCGCGCTGTACCTGTTCGGCCTGCACCTCGCCCGCGTGCGCGGGACGCTCGACGACGCGGCGCTCGCCGAGAACCTCGCCGAGCTGCAGGCCGTGCCCGAGAAGCTCAGCACCGTGCTCGAGCAGGCCGAGCGCGTCGAGCAGCTCGCGCACTGGATGGCGGACACCCGCTCGGTGCTCTTCCTCGGCCGCCACGTCGGCTACCCGATCGCCCTCGAGGGCGCGCTGAAGCTCAAGGAGCTGGCCTACATCCACGCCGAGGGATTCGCGGCGGGCGAGCTGAAGCACGGTCCGATCGCGCTCATCGAGCCGGGCCAGCCCGTCTTCGTGGTCGTGCCGAGCCCGCGCGGGTCGGCGAACCTGCACCCGAAGGTCGTGTCGAACATCCAGGAGATCCGCGCCCGCGGCGCCCGCGTCATCGCGATCGCCGAGGCCGGGGATGCCGCGGTGCTGCCGTTCGCCGACGAGGTGCTCCGCATCCCGCTCGCCGCACCGCTCTTCGAGCCGCTGCTCGCCGTGGTGCCGCTGCAGGTGTTCGCGATGGAGCTCGCGCAGGCGAAGGGCCTCGACGTCGACCAGCCGCGGAACCTCGCGAAGTCCGTGACGGTGGAGTGACGACGAGGCGGGAGGTCGTGTCGTGATCGTCGGGATCGGCATCGACGTGGTCGACATCGTGCGCTTCGAGCGCTCGATCGAGCGCACCCCCGGCCTCGTCGAGCGCCTGTTCGCCGAGAGCGAACGCGGTCGCCCGGCACGGTCGCTCGCGGCCCGGTTCGCCGCCAAGGAGTCCCTCATCAAGGCGCTCGGCGGCCACACGATCATCCGCTGGCACGAGATGACGATCGTGCAGGACGTCGACGGCAACCCCGACTTCCGGCTCACGGGCGGCATGGCCGAGCACATCCGCCTGCTCGGCATCGACCGCGTGCACCTCTCGATGAGCCACGACGCGGGCATCGCGAGCGCGTTCGTCGTGCTCGAGTCCGATCGGGGCGAGGGGTGAACGAGACCCCGTCGACGGATGCCGCGTCGCGTCCGTTCCGCGAGGCCCTCATCGACCTCGACGCGGTGCGCGAGAACGTGGCCGCGCTGATCGCGCAGGTCGCGCCCGCCCGGGCCATGGTCGTGGTGAAGGCGGACGCGTACGGCCACGGCGCCGTGCCGGTCGCCCGTGCGGCGCTCGCGGGCGGCGCCGCGTGGCTCGGCGTCGCCGACCTCGACGAGGCGATCGCGCTCCGCGAGGCGGGCATCGACGCGCCGATCCTCGCCTGGCTGCACGATCCCGACGCCGACTTCGCCCGGGCCGTTCGGCGGAGCGTCGACCTCGGCGTCTCGTCGATCCCGCAGTTGCGCGCCGTCGCGGAGGCCGCGGCATCCGTCGGCGAACGCGCCGAGGTGCACCTGAAGATCGACACCGGCCTCAGCCGCAACGGCGTCGCGCCCGACGAGTGGCAGGAAGCCGTCCGCAGGGCCGCCGACCTCGAGGCGCAGGGCCTCGTGCGCGTGCGCGGCGTCTTCAGCCACCTCGCGAACACCTCGCCCGATGAGGACGCCGCACAGCTCGCCGCGTTCGATGCGGCGCTCGCCGCGGCATCCGCAGCCGGCCTCGCGCCCGAGGTGCGGCACGTCGCGTCGACCGCGGGCGCGCTGCGCCGCCCCGAGTCGCGCTACGACCTCGTGCGCCTCGGCATCGGATGCTACGGGGTGCCCCCGTTCGGCGACGGCACGACGGCCGCCGAGCTCGGGCTCCGTCCCGCCATGACCCTGCGCGGGCGCGTCGCCGCCGTGCGCCGGATCGCGCCCGGAACCGGCGTCTCGTACGGGCATGTGTGGCGCGCCGACCGGCCGACGACGCTCGCGCTCGTGCCGCTCGGCTACGCCGACG
>CBFGWW010000083.1:0-12052 GCA_965652625.1 uncultured Agromyces sp. | reverse complement strand
GTCATCGAGACGCCTTCCACGGCGAGGAAGTCGCCGTAGTAGATGTTCAGGTCGGAGATGTCGATGCTCTTGGCCATGGTCTTCCCTCTCAACGCCCGTGCTTCGGGGCGAAGAACTTGCCGGCGGCGCGCGCGATGAGGTTGAGCGCCATCACGATGATGATCAGGATCAGGGCGGCCCCCCAGGCCATGCCCTTGAGGATCTCCGGGTTGCTGCCCGGCTGGGTGTAGCTGGAGTAGATGAACACCGGCAGGCTCGCCATCTGCCCGTGGAACAGGTTGAAGTTCACCGAGTCGGTGCTGCCGCAGATGATCAGCAGTGGTGCGGTCTCGCCGATCACTCGAGCGATCGCCAGCGTCACGCCGGTGATGATTCCGGCCATCGCGGTCGGCAGCACCACCTTCACGATCGTGCGCCACTTCGGCACCCCCAGCGCGTACGACGCCTCCCGCAGATCGGCGGGCACCAGCTTGAGCATCTCCTCGGCGGAGCGGACCACGATCGGGATCATCAGCAGCGAGAGGGCGACACCACCGCCGAGTGCCATCTGCGTGCCCGGGCCGACGATCAGCGCGAACAGCGCGTAGGCGAAGAGGCCGGCGACGATCGACGGGATGCCGGTCATCACGTCGACGAGGAAGGTGATGCCCCTGGCGAGCCGGCCGCGGCCGTACTCGACGAGGTAGATCGAGGTCATGAGCCCGATCGGGATCGAGATGAGCGCGGCGGTGCCGGTCATGAGGAGCGTGCCGACGATCGCGTGCAGCGCGCCGCCGCCCTCGCCGGTGACGTTGCGCATCGACATCGAGAAGAAGTCGAGGTCGAAGCGGTTGAGGCCGAACGTGATCACCGTGATGGTGAGCGAGACGAGCGGGATCATCGCGATCACGAACGCGCCCGTCACGAGGGCGGTCACGAGCCGGTCCATCGCGCGTCGGCGGCCCTCGACGAGCATCGAGAACAGCCAGATCGACGGGAGGTACAGGATGGCGCCGACGAGGAGCGCGCCGCCCCAGTTCAGGCCGGTGCCCGCGGCGAGGGCCATCACGCCGAAGACGGCGAAGGACACGGCGATCGCAGTGCCGAGGATGATCCACGGGACGGGCGAGGGGAGGCGGCCCGCGGTGAGGGAGTTCGCGATGGGGGTGCCGGTGGCCGGCTCGGGCTTCATCGTCATGGTCATCAGTTGGCTCCCGAGAATTCCTTGCGACGGCTGACGATCCAGCGGGCGATCGCGTTGACGATGAAGGTGACGACGAACAGGATGAGGCCGGTCGCGATGAGCACGTTGACGTTCATGCCGTAGGCCTCGGGGAAGCTCAGGGCGATGTTCGCGGCGATCGTGGTCGGGTTCACCGAGGTGAGGAGCTGGAAGGTCACCGCGCCGGTCGCGGAGAGCACCATGGCGACGGCCATCGTCTCGCCGAGCGCGCGGCCGAGGCCGAGCACGGAGGCCGAGACGATGCCGGAGCGGCCGAACGGCAGCACCGCCGTGCGGATCATCTCCCAGCGGGTCGCGCCGAGCGCGAGCGCGGCCTCCTCGTGGAGGACCGGCGTCTGCAGGAAGACCTCGCGGCAGATGGCCGTCATGATCGGCAGGACCATCACCGCGAGCACCAGCGCGGCGGTGAGGATCGTGCGGCCGGTGCCCGAGACGGGCCCGGCGAAGAGCGGGAACCAGCCGAGGTTGTCGACCAGCCAGGAGTAGATGGGCTGCACGGCGGGCGCGAGCACGCCGATGCCCCAGAGGCCGAACACGACCGAGGGGACCGCGGCGAGCAGGTCGACGATGTAGCCGAGCACCGAGGCGAGCCGGCGCGGCGCGTAGTGCGAGATGAACAGCGCGATGCCGATCGAGATCGGCACGGCGAAGAGCAGCGCGAGGGCGGCCGCCCAGACGGTGCCGAAGACCAGCGGGCCGACGTACGACCAGAAGTTGTCGGGGAGGATCGAGGCGTCCTCGTGGTCCGCCACGAGTGCCGGGATGCTCTGGACGATCAGGAAGATCGCGACGGCGGCGAGGGTGACGAGGATCATCGACCCGGCGAAGACGGCGGAGCCGGAGAAGACCCGGTCACCGGGTCGCTGCTTCGCCTTGATGGCGGTGGGTGCGGTGCTCATCTGGCGTTGACCCTCGTGTTTCTGTGGTGGTTCGGGGACATGGTCGTGCCCGACCCCGTCGGATACCGTCGATCCTCGGGGGTCGGGCACGAAACCACTACTGGATCGAGTCGATCGCCGCGTCGATCTGCTCGCGGAGCGAGTCGGAGATCGGGGCGGAGCCGGCGGCCTCGGCCGCGTCGTCCTGGCCCTCGGGGCTGGCGACGTAGGAGAAGTACGACTTCACGAGCTCGACGTTCTCCGACTCGGCGTACTCCTGGCAGCCGATGAGGTAGCTCACGAGGATGATCGGGTAGACGCCGGCCTCCTCGGTCGCGTGGTCGACCTCGATCGCGAGGTCGCCCTCGGAGCGGCCCTCGGCGAGCGGCGAGGCGTCGACGACCGCAGCGGCGGCCTCGGGCGAGTACGCGACGTACTCGTCGCCGACCTTGATCGACACGGTGCCGAGGTCACCGGCGCGCGACGCGTCGGCGTAGCCGATGGTGCCGGTGCCGTTGGTCACGGCGTCGACCACACCGGAGGTGCCCTGTGCGGCCTCGCCGCCCTCGATCGGCCACACGCCGTCGGGCTCGTAGGTCCACACCTCCGGCGCCGCAGCGGCCAGGTAGTCGGTGAAGTTCTCGGTCGTGCCCGAGTCGTCGGAGCGGTGCACCGGGGTGATCGCCTGGTCGGGCAGCGTCGCGTCGGGGTTCTGGTCGGCGATGGCCGGGTCGTTCCACGTGGTGATCGTGCCGGCGAAGATGCCCGCGACGGTCGCCGCGTCGAGGTCGAGCGTGTCGACGCCCTCGACGTTGAAGATCACGGCGATCGGGGAGATGTAGACGGGGAGCTCGACGATGTCGGTGTCGGGCGCGCACTTGGCGAAGCCGCCGGCGCCGATCTCCTCGTCGTTGAACGCGCGGTCGGAACCGGCGAAGTCGCTGGCGCCCTCGAGGAAGGTCTCGCGGCCCGCGCCCGAGCCCGAGGGGTCGTAGTCGATCGTGACATCGGGGTTCGCCGTCTGGAACGCGGCGATCCAGGCCTGCTGGGCGGCGTCCTGCGAGGACGCGCCGGCGCCGACGAGGTTGCCCGAGAGCGACGAGGCCGACTCCTCGGGAGCGGCCGCGCCGCCCTCGTTCGAGGCGCAGGAGCTGAGCGCGATCGCCGCGGTGACGGCGATGACGGCGGGCACGCCGAAACGCTTGAGGTTCACGTGATTCCCTTCCGGGGTTCGATTGCAGGGTGTCGGGCCGGTGCCGACCCGCCTGCGACGCTAGGACTCGCGCCTTACGAGCTTCCGCCACGACGGTAAACGGGAGGTGAACGAGACTTGTCGGCTCCGGATGCCCCGGTGAGAGGCGGATTCGCTGAACGGTGTCCGTGGTGGGGAAGTGCGACGCGCCGTCTCCAGACCGTCCGCTGGTGTCGAGACGTGCTGCGCGCCTCCTCAACCCGCGGATCGCGTCATGCCCTCGGCGCGTGCGTCTCGATCGCGATGAGGCCCGAGCCCGAGTTCGTGGCGGAGAGGTGCACGACGCTGAACGCGCCGGGCTCGAGGCCCGCGGCATCCGTGACGTAGGAGCCGAGCGGGGTGCCCGTCGCGAGGGCGATCTCGCGGATGATCTCGGGGAGCACCGGGCCGTGGCTGCAGAGCACCGCGGTCTTGCCCGCACGCACGCGCTTGCCGACCACGCGGCGCACCTCGTCGTGGCCCGACTCCCAGGCCTCCTGGCTGATGCCCTCCTCGCGCTTGATCGTCATGCCGGTCGCGGCGGCGAGCGGTGCGACCGTCGTGATGCAGCGCACCGCGGGCGAGGAGACGATGCGCTTCGGCGCCCACGCGGTGACCGTGTCGACCATCGCGGCGGCCTGCTGCACGCCACGCTCGACGAGCGGCCGCGCGGCATCCGCGTCCTTCCAGCCGCTGCGGGAGACGGCCTTGCCGTGCCGCACGAGCAGCAGCGCGAACGTCGACGTCACGCCCTGGTCGACCAGCTTGGCGAAGTTCTCGAGGATCTCGACGTCGGGCCCGTAGCTGAGGTACGTGCGGGCACGCTTGATGGTGACCCACTCGAGCGCCGCGATCTCGGCGTTCGGCTTGAACGTCGAGCGCTGCACCGCCTTCTCGCTCACCTCGGCGGCCCAGTAGTGCACGATCTTCTCGCGACCGCTGGGCAGCGGGTACCGCGAGATGCCGAGCGGCACGCCGAGTGCGACCTCGAGGCCGGTCTCCTCGGCGATCTCGCGCACGGCGGTGCGGGGGAGCGACTCGCCCGGATCGACCTTGCCCTTCGGGATCGTGACGTCCCCGTACACGGTGCGGTGCACGACGAGCACGTGGATCCGCCCGTCGATGATCCGCCAGCAGACGGCGCCGGCGGCGTAGATCGCGGTCGTCAACGTCGCTTCCCCGAGCGGGTGCGCTGGCCCGTCTGCCGCATGAGCCGCGCCTGCATGTCGTCGAGCGGATGCCCCGCATCGTCGACCGAGTGCCGGATCCACTCGCCCGAGCCGTCGAGCCACCAGGAGCTCGTGCGCTCGTCCATGGCCTGGTCGAACTGCGACTCGATCTCGGCGAGGTGGTCGGGGTCGACGAGCCGCACGAGCGCCTCGACACGACGGTCGAGGTTGCGGTGCATCATGTCGGCCGACCCGATGTACACCTGGGGGTCGCCGTCGTTGTGGAACGAGAAGACGCGCGAGTGCTCGAGGTAGCGACCGAGGATCGATCGCACGCGGATGTTCTCGCTGAGCCCCGGGATCCCCGGGCGCAGGCTGCAGATGCCGCGGACCCACACGTCGACGGGCACGCCGGCGTTGGACGCCCGGTAGAGCGCGTCGATGATCGACTCGTCGACCATCGAGTTGACCTTGATGCGGATGCGAGCCGGCCGGCCGGCCTCGGCGTTGCGCACCTCTCCGGCGATGAGCTTCAGCAACCCCTTGCGCAGGTGCAGGGGGGCGACGAGCAGCCGCTTGAACTTCTTCTCGATCGCGTAGCCCGAGAGCTCGTTGAACAGGCGGGTGAGGTCCTTGCCGACCTGGTCGTCGGCGGTGAGGAGCCCGAGGTCCTCGTAGATGCGGCTGGTCTTGGGGTTGTAGTTGCCGGTGCCGATGTGGCTGTAGTGGCGCAGCCCGCTCTTCTCCTGACGGATCACGAGTGCGAGCTTGCAGTGCGTCTTCAGCCCGACGAGGCCGTAGACCACGTGGACGCCGGCCTTCTCGAGCTTGCGCGCCCAGGTGATGTTCGCGGCCTCGTCGAACCGCGCCTTGATCTCCACGAGCGCGAGCACCTGCTTGCCGGACTCGGCGGCGTCGATGAGGGCCTCGACGATCGGGCTGTCGCCCGACGTGCGGTAGAGCGTCTGCTTGATGGCGAGCACGTCGGGGTCGGAGGCGGCCTGCTCGAGGAACGCCTGCACGCTCGTCGCGAACGACTCGTACGGGTGGTGCAGCAGCACGTCCTTGCGCGAGACGGCCGCGAAGATGTCGGCCGGCCGGTTCGGCTCTGCGGGCTGGAGCTGGCGGTTCGTCGCCGGCACGTGGGTCGGGTAGTGCAGGTCGGGCCGGTCGATCCTCGCGAGGTCGAAGAGCCCGCCGAGGTCGAGCGGGGCGGGGAGCCGGTACACCTCCTGATCGGAGATGTCGAGCTCGCGCACGAGCAGGCCGAGCGTCACGTCGTCCATGTCGTCGGTGATCTCGAGGCGGATCGGCGGGCCGAAGCGGCGGCGCAGCAGCTCCTTCTCGAGCGCCTTGATGAGGTTCTCGGTCTCGTCCTCCTCGATCTCCACGTCCTCGTTGCGGGTCACGCGGAACACGTGGTGCTCCACGATCTCCATGCCGGGGAAGAGGTCCTCGAGGTGATTCGCGATGAGCTCCTCGAGCGCGATCCAGCGACCGTCCTCGATGGACTCGTCGGGGTCGACCTGCACGAAGCGCGGCAGCATCTGCGGCACCTTCACGCGAGCGAACTCCTGGCGGCCGCTGCGGCTGTTGCGCACGCGCACCGAGAGGTTGAGCGAGAGGCCGGAGATATAGGGGAACGGATGCGCCGGGTCGACCGCCAGCGGCATCAGCACGGGGAAGATCTGCCGGGAGAAGTACCCGTGCAGGTGCTCCCGCTCGCGCTCGCCGAGCTCCGCCCAGGTCACGATGCGGATGCCGGCCTCCGCGAGGGCCGGCTTCACGAGCTCCTGGTATGCCGCGGCGTGCCGCTCCTGCAGCTCGTGCGCCTTGCGCGAGATGTCGCTCAGCACGTCGACCGGCGCGCGCCCGACGTTCGTCGGCACGGCGAGGCCGGTGTTGATGCGGCGCTTCAGGCCGGCGACGCGGACCATGAAGAACTCGTCGAGGTTCGACGCGAAGATGGCGAGGAAGTTGGCCCGTTCGAGCACGGGGAGGCGCGGGTCCTCGGCGAGCTCGAGCACGCGCTGGTTGAACGCGAGCCAGCTGAGCTCCCGGTCGAGGTACCGCTCGGCCGGCAGCTCGGGCGCGCCCTCGATGTCGAAGGGTTCGAAGTCGTCGTCGAAGTCGCTCGCGGTGCGGTCTTCGTCGAGGGCGGCGTCCGTCATCCCAACATCATGCCACTGGGCGCCTCACCGGGGGTGAGGACCGTATGAACGGCTCGTGACGGCCGACGTCAGCGGGTGCTGACGGTCGACGCGCCCTGGTCGTCCTCTTCATGCACGTTGAACCGGTAACCCACGTTGCGCACCGTGCCGATGAGGCTGTCGAGGTCGCCGAGCTTGGCGCGCAGGCGCCGCACGTGCACGTCGACCGTGCGCGTGCCGCCGAAGTAGTCGTACCCCCAGACCTCGCTGAGCAGCTGCTCACGGGTGAACACGCGAGACGGATGCGCCGCGAGGAAGCGGAGCAGCTCGAACTCCTTGTACGTCAGGTCGAGCGTGCGCCCGTGCACCTTGGCCGAGTAGCTCGCCTCGTCGATGACGACGCCGGAGGTCTGGATGCGCTCGGAGGGCTGGTTCGACTGCGCACGGCCGAGGGCGAGTCGGATGCGCGCGTCGACCTCGGCGGGTCCGGCGTCGACGAGCACGACGTCGTCGATGCCCCAGTCGGGCGTGACGGCCGTGAGGCCGCCCTCGGTGACGATGAGGACGAGCGGGACGGAGAGCCCGGTGGTGCGCAGGATCTGCGAGAGCGCCTTCGCGCCGGCGAGGTTGGTGCGCGCGTCGAGGAGGACCAGGTCGGATTCGGGCGCCCTGACCAGCTGCTCAGGCGATGCGGGGATGATCCGCACGCGGTGAGTCAGGAGTGACAGAGCCGGGAGAACGTCATCGTTGGCCGCCGGCGACAGGATCAGCAGCTGCGCCACGCACACCCTCCAGTAGTAAGGTGCGGTCAATACTACGTGACGCCGGACATCGGCTGCGCGAGGCGAACGGGGATGGCGATGCAGGCGGGTTCGGAGACGCGGGGCGGTTGGCCCGGGATCGTGCTCGTGTGGATCATCGCGGGGGTCGGCTCGCTCGTCGTCGTCTCGCTCGCGTACTCGGGCTCGGCGGCGTGGTTCGACGACCCCCGGTCGCTCGGCGTGTACGGCGCGCTCGGCATCGTCTTCGCGGCATCCGTGCTCGGCGCGCTCGTCGTGCAGCTGGCCACGCGACGGCCGAGCGGCTACGTCACGCGGGCGAGTGCGAGCGTGGCCGGCGCGGCCGTGATCGTCGCCCTGGCGGCCCTCGCGGTGGCGCCGTCGGCCCTCGGGTGAGCGGGTAGACTCGGAACATGTCGCAGCTGCTCGCCCTCGAACTCCTCTTCATCGGCCTGCTCGGGCTCGCCAGCCTCGCGATCGCCTGGATCAGCGGCGTCGTCGTCTACAAGCTCTTCAAGGGGCAGCGCTGATCGTATGATCGAGCTTCCCGTCGACCTTCCGGCCGAGCTCGTCCCGCTCTCCTGGCTCATCGGGGTCTGGGAGGGTTCGGGCGTCATCGACTACAAGGTCGGCGACGGGTCGGTCACCCACGAGTTCGGGCAGCGCGTGAGCTTCAGCCACGACGGGCTGCCGCACCTCAACTACACGTCGTACACCTGGCTCTTCCCCGACGAGCCCGACGGCGACCCGAAGCCGCTCGCGACCGAGACCGGCTACTGGCGCATCGAGCGCGAGCTCGGCACGGGCGACGTCGGCCCCGGCCTGCTGCCCGCGGTGGGCGATCCCGAGTACCCCGACGCCGAGTCCGTCGAGACGCTCCGCAACGCCGACGGCGGCTTCGACCTCGAGGTCTCGCTCGTGCACCCCGGCGGCGTCGCCGAGCTCTACCTCGGCCAGGTGAAGGGCCCGCGCATCGACCTCGCCACCGACGCCGTCATGCGCACCGCGGGCGCCAAGGACTACGCCGCGGCCACGCGGCTCTACGGGCTCGTCGAGGGGCACCTGCTCTGGGCGTGGGACATCGCCGCGCTCGGCCAGGACCTGCGCACGCACGCCTCCGCCCGACTCGCGAAGGTCGACTGATGTCGGGCTCGCCGTTCCTGGCCCTCGACGGCGCAGTGCCGGCCGAGGGCATCGACGAGGGCGTGCCGGGCCACTACGGCAACCCGATCGTCGAGCAGCGCCGGCTCGAGCGCGGCGAGGCGATCGTCGACCTCTCCGACCGGGGCGTCCTCACCGTCACCGGCCCCGACCGGCTGACCTGGCTGCACTCCATGGCGAGCCAGGCGCTCGACCGGCTCGCGCCGGGCGCCTCCGCCGAGGCCCTCTTCCTCGACGCGGCGGGCCACATCGAGCACGACGCCCACGTCGTCGACGACGGCGAGACCACCTGGCTCGTCGTCGAGGGGTCGGATGCCGCGCCGCTGGCCGCCTTCCTCGATCGCATGCGCTTCATGCTCCGGGTCGAGGTCGCCGACCGCTCGGCCGAGTTCGGCGTCGTCGCCGCGGCATCCGTCGCAGCGCTGGATGCCGCGGTGCCCGCAGCCGCCCCGAACGGCGTGCCCCTCGACTGGACCGACCCGTGGAGCGAGCCCGCGCCCACGGCCCACCGGTACGCGCCCGACGCCGGGCACCCGGCCTCCGAGTGGCACTGGATCGAGCGGATCGTCCCGCGTGACGAGCTCGCGACCGCTGCCGACGCCGCACGCGCCGGGCGGGTGCCCGTGGCCGGATCGCTCGCCGCGGAGGCGCTGCGTATCGCGGCATGGCGCCCGCGACTCGCGTCGGAGGTCGACGAGAAGACCATCCCGCACGAGCTCGACTGGCTGCGCAGCGCCGTCGACCTCGGCAAGGGCTGCTACAAGGGCCAGGAGACGGTCGCCAAGGTGCTGAACCTCGGGCGGCCGCCGCGTCGGCTCGTGCTGCTGCACCTCGACGGCAGCGACACGGTGCTGCCCGCGCGCGGCGATGTCGTCGTCGGCGAGAAGGTGCGCCCCGAGCCCGCCGAGGGCGAGGAGCCCGAGCGCCGGCCCGTCGGCCGCATCACGTCGAGCGCCATGCACCACGAGCTCGGCCCGGTGGCGCTCGCGGTGGTCAAGCGTGCGGTCCCCGCGAGCCTGCCGCTCATCGTCGAGAGCCACGGCATCGACGTGGCTGCCGCGCAGGTCGAGATCGTGCCGGCCGATGCCGGCGCCGCCGTCGACGTGCCACGACTGCCCCGGCTCGGCGTCCGCAAGTGAGCATCGCCGCCGGGCTCTCCGCGCGTCTCGCGGACGGGTCCCGGCGGCTCCGCGACTCGGTGCCCGCGATCCTGCAGGTCACGGTCACGGCGGTGGCCGCGTACGCCTTCGCCGTGTACGTGCTCGGCCACGACGAACCGCTCATCGCCGCGATCGTCGCGATCACGGCGCTCGGCTTCGTGCGCGACGCCCGCCCGGTCCGCGTACTCGAGACGGTCGTCGCGATGACCCTCGGCATCGCGCTCGCGGAGGTGCTCCTGCTCGCCGCCGGGCCGGGGCTGCTGCAGTACGGCGCCGCGCTCGCCCTGACGCTCGCCGTCGCGCGGCTCGTCTCGGCGAACGCCGCCGGCGCCCTCGCCCCCGCCGTGCAGAGCTCCCTCGTCATGCTCGTGCCGGCCCCGGTCGGCGGCCCGTTCGTGCGCACGCTCGATGCCGTGGTCGGCGGCGCGTTCGCGCTCGCCGCGACCGCGATCATCCCGCGCGACCCCCGTCGCACGGCGGTGCGCGACGGCCGCCGCCTCATCGACGAGCACGTCGGCGTGCTGGGCGAACTCGCCGACGCGCTCCGGGCCGGGCGCACGGATGCCGCGGGCCGGGCGCTCTCCCGCGCCCGGGCCACGCAGCCCCTCGTCGAGTCGTGGACCGCCTCGGTCGACTCCGGACTCGCCATCGCGCGCGTGTCGCCCTTCGTGCGACGGTCGCGGTTCGACCTCGAGCGGCTGCTCGTGATGTGCTCGGGGCTCGACCTCGCCACGCGGAACCTGCGGATCATCGCGCGGCGCATCGAGTGGGTGCTGCGCGACGGTCGCCCGCGTCCCGAGATCGCCGACGTGCACGCGCGCATCGCGACGGCCCTCGCCCTGCTCGCCGACTCGCTGCGCGACGTCTCGGCGCAGCCGGTCGCACGACAGGCCTTCTCCGAGATCGCCCGGCACCTCGACCCCGTCGCGATCCTGCCCGACGGCCCGGTCGGCGATCGGAACACGATCACGGCGCTTCGGCCGTACCTCGTCGACCTGCTCACCGCGACCGGGCTCGAGCTCGACGCGGCGCGGTCGCTGCTGCCCGCGGACTGAGCCCGCGGCATCCGCTCGGCACCACCGTCAGCCCGGTGCGACCGCCTCCCACGGCAGCGTGAGCTCGCCGAGGCGCGTGCGCCGCGGGCCGCCGATGACGTGCCAGCCCTCGTGCCGGAGCGTCGCGACCGCGGCGATCCACCGCTGCGACGGGCCGTAGACCGACATGGGCGCGTGGATGCGCCAGGCGAGGTCGCACGCCGTGAGGAGCTCGTGGATGCGCTCGCCGGGCACGTTGCGGTGGATGAGCGCCTTCGGCAGGCGCTCCGCGACGATGGACGGCGCCTCGAGGCCCGACCGCCGCAGGCTGATGGTGAAGGTGCGCGGGCCCGACGCCGTGACCCCGACCCAGCTCGCGACGCGGCCGAGCTCGTCGCACGTGCCCTCGACGAGCAGTCCGCCGGGCGCCAGCCGCTCGGCCATGCGCCGCCACGCGTCGCCGACCTGCGACTCGTCGTACTGGCGCAGCACGTTGAACGCCCGGATGACCGCGGGCCGGCGGCCGCCGGGCGTCGGCACCTCGAACCCGCCGAGCCCGAACGCGACCGGCAGGTCGGTCGGGAAGTGGCCGTCGCCCGCGCGAGTGCGCTCGAGCTGCTCGCGTGCGGTGCGCACGCGCTCGGGATCGATCTCGAGCCCGAGCACCTCGACGTCGGGACGCGTCCTCGTGAGCCGGGCCGCGAGCTCGAACGTCGTCACGCCGCTCGCGCCGTAGCCGAGATCGACCACGAAGGGGTCGGCGGCGTGACGGAGCGCGGCCTGCTCGCCGATCCATCGATCCACGCGGCGCAGGCGGTTGGTGTTCGTCGTGCCGCGGGTGATCGATCCGACGGGCATGGTCCCAGTCTCGCAGCACGGCGAGGGCGGCCCCGCGTGCCGGGTCGTGCGTCGCCGGGTGAAACGCGACACGAGCACGGATGCCGCCCCGGCTAGGCTGTTCCCCATGCCTCACACGCTCGTGCTGCTGCGCCACGGCAACAGCGAATGGAACCAGAAGAACCTGTTCACCGGTTGGGTCGACGTGCGGCTCAGCGACATCGGCACCGAGGAGGCGAACCGCGCCGGCGAGCTCCTCGTCGAGCAGGGCGTGCTGCCCGAGGTGCAGCACACCTCGGTGCTCACGCGTGCGATCCAGACCGCGAACATCGCGCTCGACGTCGCCGACCGGGCATGGATCCCGGTCCGCCGCTCGTGGCGGCTCAACGAGCGCCACTACGGCGCGCTGCAGGGGAAGAACAAGAAGGAGA
>CBFGWW010000082.1:0-12119 GCA_965652625.1 uncultured Agromyces sp. | reverse complement strand
GCCCTCGAGTGCCTCGGCGGCAACGGCTACACGGAGGCGTTCCCGCTCGCGCGGCGCTATCGCGAGCAGCCGCTGCTCGCCATCTGGGAGGGCTCGGGCAACGTCATCGCCCTCGACGTGCTGCGCGTGCTCGCCCGGGAGCCCGAGGCGTTCGACGCGTTCTTCGGCGTGGTCGCCGACGCGACCGGGGAGTACGCCGCGCTCGACCTCGAGGTGGCCGAGGCGCAGGCGGTCGTGCTCGAGGTGTCACGCGATCCCGCGAGCGGCGCCGTGCGCGCCCGGGAGCTCACCGAGCGGCTCGCGCTCGTGCTGCAGGCGTCGCTGCTCGTGCAGCACGCGCCCGCCGCCGTCGCCGACGCGTTCGTGCGCTCGCGGATCGAGGGCGACGGCGGCACGATGTACGGCGCGCTGCCGCCCGGCCTCGACACGGCGGCGATCCTGGCGCGCTCGTAGCAGCCGCAGGCCCGGGGCGGCACCGACGGACTCGGCCCGCTCAGCGCCTGACGGGCACGTACCGCGCGACCGTCACGCCCTTCGGGGTCGTGGTGCTGTGCGTGAGCTCCATCGGCTGGTGCGTGGAGCCGAACAGCTTCGTTCCGGTGCCGAGCACGAGCGGGTGGATGACGAGCACGTACTCGTCGATCAGGTGCGCCGCCGCGAGCGACCGCACGACCATGCCGCTGCCGAGGATGGAGAGATCGGGCCCGTCGCCGTGCTTCAACGTGGCCACGGTCTTGATCGCGTCGCCGGCGAGGAGTGTCGAGTTCTCCCAGTCGAGCCGGGTCGCGGCGTTCCGCGACACCACGAACTTCTCGACGCGGTTCAGGTACTCGCTGTACGGGTTGCCGTCGGTCTGGTGCGGCCAGAACGCGGCCATGCTCCGATAGGTGCGATGCCCGAACAGCATCGCGCCGTCGGCGCTCATGCCGGCGGCCATCTCGGCGGCCAGGGCGTCGTCGCTCCCGGCGATCGCCCATCCCCCGTACGGGAACTCGCCGCGCGTGTCCTCCTCGCGCGACGCCGGCGCCTGCATGACGCCGTCGAGGGAGATGTTCTCGGTCACGGTGATCCTGCGCATGCGGCCCATCCTCCGCCCGGATGCCGCGCGCCGCCAGTGTCGGACGCCGCGTGCCGCCAGTGCCGGAAGCCGCGTGCCGCCGATGTCGGATGCCGCGTGCCGCCCCGCCCGATATTCACCTCCGGCGCGACCTTCCCCTGCGCTCATTTCAAATCCGCCTCACATGAGGCGACTTTGGAACGCATGCTGGTTGAGGGCCCGCGCTTCACTTCTCATGTTGAATCCGCCTCACATGAGGCGGATCGGAAGCGGGCGCTGGGGATGTCAACGCTCCGAGCGCAGCCGCGAGATCGAGGCCCGACCGCCGCGCGGATACCGGCGCGAGTCGGCGCCGCTTCAGGCCGCGAGCAGCCGCTCGAGCGCGGCGAGCGCCGGACGCTGGCCCTTCACGAGGCGGTCGAGGGCCTCGTCGGGCGTGAACCAGGCCGCGGCATCCAGCTCGGGGAACGACTGGCGCCGGCCCGACCGCGGCGGCCACTCGATCTCGAACAGGTTGCTGCGCACGTCGTCGGGGTCGAAGTCGGACTCGCCCGCGAACACGTGCACCACCTTGCCCGAGGAGTAGCGGAACACGCCGAGCTCCCGGTACTCCACCTCGGGCGCGGGCCGGCCGACCTCCTCGGCGAACTCGCGCAGCGCGGCGGCGAGCGGCGTCTCGTCGGTGAACGTGCCCTTCGGGATCGACCAGGCCGACGCATCCTTGCCGCGCCAGAACGGCCCGCCCATGTGCCCGAGGAACACCTCGAGCCCCGGCCGCCGCCGGTAGAGCAGGATGCCCGCACTGGTCTCCGCCATGCGGACACGCTACCGCCGCCCGGCGACGTCGCCCGGAAGGGGCGTTCGCGCTCAGCCGCGCCAGACGAACGGCGGATGCCCCGCCGGCGCCTCGCCCGCCGCGACGAGCCGCGCGAGCCGCACGGCCCCGTCGAGCGGCGTCCCCTCCGCCGCGACGAGCGATGCCGACGGCGCGAGCCGCCCGAACTCCGACGCGAACGACTCCACGAACGCACCGCCGGCTCCGAACACCCCGCCCGTCCCGGCCGCGACCGGCGGCACCTCGGGGTCGAGGGCGGCGGCGAGCGTGGCCGCGACCTCGGCGCCTGCCCGCCGCATGATGTCGGATGCCACGGCGTCGCCGGATGCCGCGAGCCCCGCGACGTCCGCCGCGAACCCGGCGAGCAGGCCAGCACGGTCGGGCCGCGTGAGCAGCTGCCCTGGCCAGGTCGGCGCGGCGCCGAACCGCGTCTCGGCCGCCTCGAGGAGCGCCGCGGCATCCGTCGTCACGCCGTCGTGCGTGCGGATCGCCGCCTTGAGCGCCTCGATGCCGATCCACGCCCCGGAGCCGCGGTCGTCGAACAGGTGGCCCCAGCCGCCGACGCGCTTCCAGCGGTCGCGCAGGTCGGTGCCGATCGCGATCGCGCCCGTGCCCACGGCGACGACCGCGCCGCCGCGTCCGCCGAGGGCGCCGAGGTGCGCGGTGACCGCGTCGATCGCGAGCGCGAGGGGCGCACCCGCGGCATCGGCGATGCGCGAGGCGGCGTCGTCGGGGGAGCCGACGAGGGAGGCGAGGCCGGTGGCGCCGACGCCGACGCCCGCGAGCGCGGCATCCGGCCAGACGCTGCGCACGTCGTCGATGAGCGCGGCGGCGACGTCGACGACGGTCGAGCCGGCGGATGCCACGGCGACCCCCCGGCCGTCGAGCACGCGCCGCTCAGCGCCCACGGGTTCGTCGGGTGCTGCGAGCGGCTCGAGCGCGGCGCGCGATCCCGTGCCGCCGACGTCGATGCCGAGCACCCAGCGGGCGGCGCCGGACTCGCCGGACTCCCAGCCGCCCGATGCCACACTCTTCACGGCCCGAGCCTACGGCCGGGGCATCCGACGCGCCCGCGTGAGGTCGCAGGTTTCCGGAAGATCACGATTTCGGAAATAACTTGCAAACGTTGCATCGTTCACGAATACTACTTCCCAGTGTCACATTCCGGGCGCGCGTCGCGCCATCGAGATTTCCAATGAAGGAGGCATCCATGAAGAAGCGCTTGCTGCCCGTCGCCGTGCTCGCCACGGCCGCGTTCGGGCTCACCGCGTGTGCGGGCGGGTCGAACAGTGGAGACGGCGGTGACGTCAGCGCCGAGGGCGAGACCCTCACCGTCTGGATCATGGAGGGCACGAACCCCGATTCCGACGCGTTCTTCGACGAGGTCGGCGATGCGTTCACGGAGGAGACCGGCGCGGAGCTCGACGTCGAGTTCGTGCAGTGGGCGGACGCCCACGACCGCTTCGTGACGTCGATCGCGGGCGGCACGACCCCCGACGTCGCCGAGACCGGCACCACGTGGACCGCGGAGTTCGCCGACGCCGGCGCGCTCGCCCCCATCGGCGACTACGTCGACGACGCGGACCTGGGCGACGACCTCGTCGAGGGCCTCGTGACCTCGGGCACCTACGACGACGAGCTCTACGGCATGCCCTGGTACGCCGGCGTGCGCTCGCTCGTCTACCGCTCCGACATCTTCGAGGAGCTCGGCCTCGAGGCACCGACCAGCTGGGACGAGATCGTCGCGGCGGGAGAGGCCGTCAAGGCCGCGCACCCCGAGATGATGGCGTTCGCGGTTCCGGGCGACGCCGAGTTCGGCGTGTACCCGTGGGTCTGGGGCGCCGGCGGCGAGGTCTCCGTCCAGGAGGGTGACGAGTGGGTCTCGGGCCTCGACAGCGCCGAGTCGCAGGAGGGCATCCAGTTCTACACCGACCTCGCGCTGCAGCACGGCTTCTCGTCGGCCGGTGCCACGACGTGGAAGGAGACCGACGTCCTCGACAACTTCTCGCAGGGCAACGTCGCCATGGCGCTCATGGGCTCGTGGACGCCCGCCGCGATCGTCGAGAAGAACGCGGAGCTCGAGGGCAAGTTCGCCGCCACGCCGATCCCCGGCAAGGACGGCGGCATCGCGCCCTCGGTCCTGGGCGGCTCGCACCTGAGCATGTTCAACACCGCGAAGAACCCCGAGCTCGCGTGGGAGTTCATCAAGCTCATGACCACGGGCGAGTTCGCCGAGCAGTGGGGCGAGCAGTCGGGCTACTTCCCGGGCCAGCAGTCGCTCCTCGCCGAGACCATGGAGTCGGACGACCCGCTGGTCGCGCCGTTCGCCACGCAGCTCGTCGACGGCGGCGGCACCGTGCCGGTGACGCCGAAGTTCGGCGCCGTGCAGGCGAAGAAGACCACGAACACCGCCATCCAGGCGATCCTCTCCGGGCAGAAGACGGTCGAGCAGGCCACGTCCGACGCCGCAGCGGAGATGAACGAGATCATGAACGGCAACTGAGTCCGTGACCTCGACGATCCAGGTACCGACGTCCGCGCGGGGGGCCGAGTCCCCCCGCGCGGGCGGCGGCCCCGTGCAACGCAGGAACCCGATCACGCGGCTGCGGCCGTGGCTGCTGCTGGCGCCCGCCCTCGCGGTGCTCGCCGTGCTGCTGCTCTGGCCGCTCGTGCGCGTGTTCCTCTTCTCGCTGCAGGACTACGGCCTGCGCGAGATCGTCTCGGGCGAGCCGAACTGGATCGGCATCGACAACTACCTCGAGGTCTTCACCGACCCCACCCTCTGGACCGTCGTCCTCCCCAACACCGTGGGCTTCGCGGTCCTCGCCGTCGCGGGCACCGTCGCCCTCGGCACGGCCGTCGCCGTGCTGATGGCCTCGCTCGGCCCCTTCTGGCGCACCATCGTCGGCAGCGCCATCATGATCGCCTGGGCCATGCCCGCGGTCACCGGCACCTACGTCTGGGTCTGGATCTTCGACGCCGACCGCGGCATCTTCAACGAGACCCTCCAGGCGCTCGGGCTCCAGGACGAGCCCGTGAACTGGTTCACGAACCGCTACACCTTCTACGCCATCGTGCTGCTCAACGTCGTGCACCACGGCTTCCCGTTCGTCGCGATCACGATCCTCGCCGGCCTCCTCGGCGTGCCGAAGGAGATGCTCGAGGCCGCAGAGATGGACGGTGCCGGCCCGTGGCGCCGGTTCTGGCGCATCATCGTGCCGAACCTCAAGCAGGTCTTCGCAGTCGTCATCATCCTGTCGACCATCTGGGACTTCAAGGTCTTCGCGCAGGTCTACCTCATGCCGGGCGGCTCGGGCTCGAACCGCGAGGCGCTCAACCTCGGCGTGTGGTCGTACGTCGAGTCGTTCGGACAGAACCGCTACGGCTTCGGCTCCGCCATCGCGGTGCTGCTCACCCTCGTGCTCCTCGCGATCACCGTCGTGTACGTGCGCACCATGCTCAAGGAGGAGGAGCTGTGAGCACCGTGACGCCCGCCACCGAGACCGCGCCCGCGGCATCCGCTGCCGTCGACGGTCTCGCCGACGAGACCCGCCGCATCGCGCGCACCCGCCGCACGGCCCGCAAGACACGCGCGGCCGCGCTGAAGGCCGTGCTCGTCGTGCTGCTGCTCGCGTTCACGCTCTTCCCCGCGTTCTGGATGCTCTCGAGCGCCTTCGACGCGAAGGCCGGAACGGGCGGCCAGACGCTCCTGCCGCGCGAGTTCACGTTCGACAACTTCGCCTACGTGCTCACCGAGGGCGGCTTCGACGTGTTCCTGCGCAACTCGGCGATCGTCGCGCTCGTCACCGTGCTCGCGAGCGCCGTGCTCGCGTTGCTCGCCTCGGTCGCCGTCGCCAGGTTCCGGTTCCGGTCGCGCACCGCGATCCTGCTCATGATCCTCATCGTGCAGATGGTGCCGCTCGAGGCGCTCGTCATCCCGCTGTTCGTGCAGGTGCGCGACCTCGGCATGCTCAACACGCTGCTCGGCCTGATGGTCGTGTACGTCGCGCTCTCACTGCCGTTCGGCATCTGGATGCTGCGCGGATTCGTCGCGGCCGTGCCGGTCGAGCTCGAGGAGGCCGCCTACATCGACGGCGCGAGCTGGGGGCGGATGTTCCGCTCCGTGCTGCTCCCCCTCGTGATGCCGGGCCTCGTGGCGACGTCGGTGTTCTCCTTCATCACCGCGTGGAACGAGTTCATCTTCGCCATGACGCTGCTCGGCGGGGCATCCGAGAACTACACCGTGGCCATCGGCCTGAAGCAGTTCTTCGGCGAGCACACCAACGAGTGGGGCTACATCATGGCCGCCTCGACGATCATCACGATCCCGGTCATGATCTTCTTCGTCATCGTGCAGCGCCGCCTGTCGGCCGGACTCGTGGCGGGTGCGGTCAAGGGATGAGCGCCATGCACGACCCTGCGCTGCGACGCCTCGTGGGAGCGGTGCTCTGGCCCGGGTACCTCGGGCGCGAGCTGCCCGACTGGCTGCGTCGCGAGCTCGCCGACGGCGGCCTCGCGGGCGCGGTGCTCTTCTCGCACAACCTCGTCCCGACCGGGCAGGGTCTCGATACGGCTGCTTCGCGGCCTACTCGACCACCGGCATATGCCTTCCGCGACCTCCGCGACGACGTCCTCGTCGGCATCGACGAGGAGGGCGGCAACGTCACCCGCCTCGAGGCGGCGACGGGCTCCACGCTCCCGGGCGCCGCGCAGCTGGGCTTCGTCGACGACACGGATGCCACCGCCGCCACCGGCCGAGCTCTGGCGGAGCGTTCGCTCGCGGCCGGCGCGAACGTGGTGCTCGCCCCCGTCGCCGACGTGAACACCGACCCGCGCAACCCGGTGATCGGCGTGCGCGCGTTCGGCGACGCGCCCGAACTCGTGTCGCGGCACGTCGCCGCGGCCGTGCGCGGCATCCAGTCGGCCGGTGCCGCCGCCTGCGTGAAGCACTTCCCGGGCCACGGCGACACGCACGTCGACTCGCATCACGCCCTGCCGACGCTCACGATCGACGTCGACGAGATCGAGCGGATGCACCTCCCGCCGTTCCGGGCCGCGATCGAGGCCGGCGTCGCCGCCGTCATGACCGGGCACCTCGTCGTGCCGCAGTGGGGCGACGCCCCCGCGACGCTCAACCGGGCCGTGCTCTCGCGCCTGCGCACGATGGGCTTCGAGGGCGTCATCGTGACCGACGCGCTCGACATGGCCGCTGTGCGCGCGACCGTCGGCGCGGGGCCCGGCGCCGTGCAGGCGCTCCTCGCCGGCGTCGACCTGCTCTGCATCGGCAACCCGCGCAATCCGGGCTCCGCCGCGGCGCCCGACCAGGACCAACAGGACTTCCGCGAGGTGCAGGCCGCGATCCTCGCCGCGCTCGACGACGGCACCCTACCCGTCGTCGCGCTCGAACGCGCGGCGGATCGGGTGCGGAAGCTCGGCGCCGCGCTCGCCGGTGGGGGATTCACCGGTGGGCGCGCCGAGGCGCCGGGAACGACGGATGCCGCGAGCTGGGGAGTCGACGCGGCATCCGTCGCCCGGCTCGCCATGACCGTCGACGGCCCCGTCGCGCCGGCGCCCGGCCCGCGGACCGTGCTCGACGTGCGCGGCCGCGCCACCATCGCGGTCGACGGCGACGCCGACTACGTGGCCGACGCGCTGGCCGCGGGCGGACGCGTGGTGCGCCTCGACACGGGCGCGGTCCCCGGTGATCACCTGCGCGGCGCGGTCGCGGCCGCCGCGGAGGCGCCGGGCGCGTTCGTCGTGCTCGTCGACGCGATCGGCCCGCACAGCGCGCAGCGCGACGTGATCGAGCAGCTCGGTGCGATCCGTCCGGGCGCGGTCGTCGTCAACGTCGGCATGCCGGCGTCGGTGCCGGGCGACTCCGACACTGCGTCGATTCGCGACTCAGTGTCGGAGTCCCGCCGACTGCCACTCGCGACCGTGCACACACGGGCCGCGAGCCGCCTCGCCGCCGAGGCCGCGAGCGCGCTGCTCGCGTCGGGCTCGCGTGTGGAGGCGACCGCATGATCGTGCTGTCCCTGCAGTCGGGCACCTCCGCCGACGGCATCGACGTCGCCGTCGTCGAGTTCACGAGGGCCGAGGAGGGATCCTCCGCGAACCTGGCCCTGCGCGTCCTCCACGCCGACACGATCGGCTGGGCGCCCGACCTGCGAGCCCGCGCGCTCGCCGCGACCGCCGGCGAACCGCTGACGGCCGGCGCCTTCTGCGAGCTCGACACCCGGCTGGGCCAGGCGTTCGCGGATGCCGCGGCCGCCGGCTCCCGCGCCGCGGGGGTCGTGCCCGACCTCGTCGTCTCGCACGGCCAGACGATCTTCCACTGGGTGGCCGACGGCCGCGCCCGCGGGACCATGCAGCTCGGCGAGCCCGCCTGGATCGCCGAGGCCGTCGGCGCCCCCGTGCTCTCCGACCTGCGCGCAGCCGACATCGCCGCCGGCGGCGAGGGAGCCCCGCTCATGGCGGTCTTCGACCGTGCCTGGCTCGGCGCCGAGGCCGCCGCGACCGGGCGCCCGATCGCCACGGTCAACCTCGGCGGCATCGCCAACGTCCAGGTGGTGCATCCCGACGGCGGCGTCGTGGCGTTCGACAGCGGACCCGGCAACGGGCTCATCGACGCCGTCGTGGCCCGTGCCACCGACGGTGCGCAGTCCTTCGACGAGGACGGACGGCTCGCGGCATCCGGACGCGTCGACGAGATGATCCTCGCCGAGCTGGCGCGGCATCCGTACTTCGCGGCGCCCGTGCCGAAGACCACGGGGCGCGAGACGTTCGGCGTGAGCGTGATCGACCGCGCCGTGGCGGCGGTCGGGGCATCCGTCGTCGTGGCATCGGGCGGCGCCGCACTCGCGACCGCGCCGGCGCTCGAGGACCTCGTCGCCACGCTCACCGAGCTGACCGCGCGCACCGTCGTCGACGCGATCCCCGGCGAGCCGACCGTGCTCATCGCCTCGGGGGGCGGAGCGAGCAACCCCGTGCTGCTCGGGCGCATCGCGGCGCTCGCCGCAGAACGCGGCATCGCCGTCGAGTCGAGCGAGGCACGCGGCATCGACCCGTCGTTCAAGGAGTCGCTCATGTTCGCCGTGCTCGGCTACCTGAGCTGGCACGGCGTCCCGGCGCGGCTGTCGTCGGGCGGTTCGGGGGAGCCGCGCGTCGCCGGCCGGTTCACGAGCGGTCGGATGCCGCTCCGCCTGCCGCCGCCGCTCGCCGGCGTCGCATCCGTCACCATCACCAGCACCGACCACGGGGGAGCACCGCGATGAACCACACCGTCCCGACCGAGGACCATCGCGCGCTGCGCGACCTCCTCGGCGAGCTCGCCACCGAGGGCGTGAACGTCGCGCACGGCGAGTTCGACCTGCTCGCGACCGAGGCGCAGCTCGCGGCGATGCAGGAGGAGAGCGCGCAGGCGGTCGCCGCGGTGACGGATGCCGCGCCGCAGGTCGCCGCGGCCATCGACGCGATCGTGCCGCGCCTCCGCGCCGGCGGCCGGCTCATCTACCTGGGCGCCGGAACGGCCGGACGCATGGGCGTGCTCGACGCGAGCGAGATCCCGCCGACGTTCGGCACCGACCCGTCGCTCGTCGTCGGCGTCATCGCCGGTGGCGAGGTCGCGCTGCGCTCCGCCGTCGAGGACGCCGAGGACGACGCCGCCCGCGGCGCCGCCGACCTCGAGGCGATCGGGGTCACGGCCGCCGATGCAGTCGTCGGCATCTCGGCGTCGGGTCGTACGCCCTATGTCGTCGGCGCGCTCGAGCACGCGCGAGCGCTCGGCGCGCTCACGGTCGGACTCTCGTGCAACGCCGGGAGCCGGATCGGCGAGGTCGCCGACCTCGCGATCGAGACGGTCGTCGGACCCGAGATCGTCGCGGGATCGACCCGCCTCAAGGGCGGCACCGCGCAGAAGCTCGTGCTCAACGCGATCTCGACGATCGCGATGGTGCGCCTCGGCAAGGTCCACGGGAACCTCATGGTCGACGTGCAGGCGACCAATGCGAAGCTGCGCGCCCGTGCGGAGCGCATCGTCATGCTCGCGACGGGCGTCGATGCGGCGGCGGCATCCGAGGCCCTCGAATCGGTGGGCGGCTCGGTGAAGGCGGCCATCCTCGTGACCATTTCTGGGGTGTCGCCCGATGACGCGCTCGCGCGCCTCTCGTCGCACGATGGGGTGTTGCGCGATGCTCTGAGTGAGGTTCGCGCGGTGCAGGTGCCCGTGAACCGACCAGAGGAGACCGATGTCCGTTGACGTGCTCCAGAGCGTGCGGCAATCGCTGCCGCGTCTGAGCTCGTCGGAGGCCCGCGTCGCGGAGGCGATCATCGCCGACCCCTCGATCGTCGTCGACCTCACGATCACCGACCTCGCGAAGCGGTGCGGCACGTCGCTCTCGACCGTCGCGCGGTTCTGCCAGACCCTCGGCTACAGCGGCTACCGCGAGTTCCGCATGGAGGTCGCGAGCGCCATCAGCCGCGAGGCGGCGGAGCGCGATCGGTTCGGGCTCGCCGACTCCGACATCGGGCCCGACGACCCCGCCGCCGACGTCGTCGCCAAGATCGCATTCCACGAGGTGCTCGCGATCGAGCAGACCGTGCAGGCGCTCGACGTCGCCGAGCTCGACCGCGTCGTCGCCGCGATCGCCGGCGCCGCGCACGTCGACCTCTACGGCTTCGGCGCCAGCGGCCTCACCGCGCAGGACCTGCAGCAGAAGCTCGCCCGCATCGGCATCTCGGCCTTCTGCTCCGTCGACGTGCACCTCGCGCTCGTCTCGGCCGCGCTGCGCAAGCCCGGCGACGTCGCGATCGGCATCTCGCACTCGGGCCTCACGACCGAGACGATCCACGCGCTGAGCGTCGCGCGGGATGCCGGTGCGACCACGGTCGCGCTCACGAACTCGCCCGACTCGCCGGTCACCGAGGTCGCCGACATGGTGCTCACGACCCAGGCGCGCGAGTCGACGTATCGCATGGGCGCCATGTCGAGCCGCATCGCGCAGCTCGCCGTCGTCGACTTCGTGTTCGTGCGCGTCGCGCAGCGCCGGCACGAGGACGTCGCGGCGCCGCTGCGCCGCACCTATGAGGTGACCGCGAGCCACAAGGTGAGCTCGCGGAAGCGCCGCGAGCAGGGGTAGGGGTCTCCCGGACGATCGGCTCGATTGTCGCCGACCCGCGCGTGTACGCCGGGCGTTGTCGCCGGCCGTGCGTACCGTGGGCGCCATGACGAACCAGGTGCAGATCACGATCGCGCACGACGTGCTCGACGAGCCGTGCCCCCGTTGCGAGTCGACCGCCGTGCGAGCGGTCGTGCACACCCGCGCGGTCGACGTCGTCATCGACGCGGATGCCGCCGCCGACCCCTTCGCCGCAGACGGACCCCTGTTCGACTGCCGTGAGTGCGGCTTCGAGTGGGGAGAGCTCGTCCGCGACCTCATGCGCTAGGCGGAGGCTCAGGAAGCGGGTCCGGTATCGCGACGGATGCCGCGGACGACGACGATTCCGAGCCTTCCGCCGCCGACACGCGCAGACGTCCCCTGTGGATAACCCGGGGAGACGGGCGGCCGCGCTCGCCTAGGCTCGACGCCATGCCGACCCCCCGCCGCCGCCGAGCCGTGCGACGGGGAGCCGCGGTCGTCGTGGCGACGGGCCTCGCGCTCGCGCTCGCCGGATGTGTGGGCGCGCCCGCCCCGACGCCGACTCCGACGAGCGCGGGCACGCCCGAGCCGATCTTCGCGTCGGACGAGGAGGCGCTCGCGGCGGCGGAAGCTGCGTACGCTCGATTCATCGAGGCCACCACGACCGTTACCAACCGCGGGGGCGCGTCTCCCGAAGGCCTCGATTCCGTCGCTTCTGGTGACGCCCTCGAGGACGAGCGCGCCGCAGCGGCGCGCTTTCGCGAGCAGGGGCTTCGAACTACCGGAACCGTCAGTTTTCGCGTCGACGACGTTCAGTCCATCGCCGTGGATACCAATGCAGTCGAAATCACTTTGTACGTATGTGATGACTTACGACAGGTCGACCTGCTCAACTCTGCAGGGGACTCGTTGGTAGTCGAAGGCCGTGTGGTGGACGTCCCTTACACAGTCGTGGTGGCCGGTGCCGACGCAGAAGAACTTCGAGGTGCCGAGAGGGATCTGTGGACGCGCGAAAACTTCTGTCTTGCTTAGCGCTCTCCATTGCGCTCGTCGCGGTACCGTCGCCTGCCTCAGCTGCTGACGGATGCTC
>CBFGWW010000081.1:0-12249 GCA_965652625.1 uncultured Agromyces sp. | reverse complement strand
ACCCGCCGAAGCGGTTCTTCGGCGCGGCGCGCAACATCGAGAACGGCGGCTCGCTCACCATCCTCGCCACCGCGCTCGTCGAGACCGGGTCGAAGATGGACGAGGTGATCTTCGAGGAGTTCAAGGGCACCGGCAACTCCGAGCTGCGCCTCTCGCGCCAGCTGGCCGACAAGCGGATCTTCCCCGCCGTCGACGTGAACGCGTCGTCCACGCGTCGTGAGGAGATGCTGCTCTCGCCCGACGAGGTCAAGATCACCTGGAAGCTGCGTCGCGCCCTCGCGGGCCTCGAGCAGCAGCAGGCCCTCGAGGCGGTGCTCGGCCGCCTCAAGGAGACCCAGTCGAACGTCGAGTTCCTCATGCTCATGCAGAAGTCGATGCCCGTGGCCAACGGGGCGGCGCACTCGCACGGGCACGAGACCGACCACCGCTGAGCCCATGTTCGAGTCCGTCCAGGCCCTGCTCGCCGAGCACGGCGAGCTCCAGCAGGAGCTCGCCGACCCGGCACTGCACGCCGACCCCGCGCGCGCGAAGAAGGTGAACCGGCGCTACGCCGAGCTCAGCCGCATCGTCGCCGCGCACGACGCGTGGCAGCAGGCGGGCGACGACCTCGAGGCGGCCCGCGAGCTGGCCAAGGAGGACGACGCGTTCGCCGAGGAGATCCCCGACCTCGAGGAGGGGCTCGCCCAGTCGCAGGAGAAGCTGCGTCGGCTGCTCATCCCGCGCGACCCCGACGACGGCCGCGACATCATCATGGAGATCAAGGGCGGCGAGGGTGGCGCCGAGAGCGCCCTCTTCGCGGCCGACCTGCTGCGCATGTACATCCAGTACGCGCAGTCGAAGGGCTGGAAGACCGAGCTCCTCGAGCGGAACGAGTCCGACCTCGGCGGCTATAAAGACGTGCAGGTCGCGATCAAGTCGAACGCCACCGACCCCTCGCAGGGCGTCTGGGCGCACCTCAAGTACGAGGGGGGCGTGCACCGCGTGCAGCGCGTGCCGGTGACCGAGACCCAGGGCCGCATCCACACGTCGACCACGGGCGTGCTCGTCTTCCCCGAGGTGGACGAGCCCGAGGAGGTCGACATCAACCAGAACGACCTCAAGATCGACGTCTACCGCTCGTCGGGCCCCGGCGGCCAGTCGGTGAACACGACCGACTCCGCGGTGCGCATCACCCACCTGCCCACGGGCATCGTGGTCTCGATGCAGAACGAGAAGTCCCAGCTGCAGAACCGCGAAGCGGCGATGCGCGTGCTGCGCGCGCGGCTCCTCGCGCGCCAGCAGGAGGAGCTCGCGGCCGCGGCATCCGATGCCCGCAAGTCGCAGATCCGCTCGATGGACCGCTCCGAGCGCATCCGCACGTACAACTTCCCCGAGAACCGCATCGCCGACCACCGCACGGGCTACAAGGCGTACAACCTCGACCAGGTCATGAACGGCGCGCTCGACCCGATCATCGACTCGGCGATCCAGGCCGACGAGGAGGCCCGCCTGGCCGACCTCGCCGCCGAGTGATCCGGCCCTGACCCCGCGAGGGGGCGGATGCCGCGGCATCCGCCCCCTTCGCCGTCGGGCCCTGTTCAACCCTCTGCGCCACTTCGACGCGGTCTGCGCCGGTACAGGTGGCGCAGAGGACGGTCGAATGGCGCAGAAGGCGCGCGTCGCGACCAGTCCTCGACAGGTCATGCAGCGCGCCGAGCGTCGAGAAGACGTCGGATGCCGCGTCCAGCGGACCGACGCGAGGCGATGCTGTCGACGTGGACCTCGATTCGCTGCCACGCGCCGCCGGAGCGGTGATCCCCTCGGCGCTGGCGCGTGCGGCCGGGGTGTCGGCCACGCTCCTGACCGCGCGCGACGCCGGTCGGCTCGTCGCCGTCCGCCGCGGCGTGTACGTCCCCTCGGCGGGTCGTGACGAGCTCTCGTCAGTCGTGCGCCACCGCGAGATGGCGTTCGCCGTCGCGCAGCAACGGCCGCGAGTCGTCTTCGCCGGGTTCACAGCGGCCGTGCTGTCGGGGATGCCGATCGTCGGCGGGGTGCCGAGCGACGTCGTGGTGCTCGCGTCCGGACGCTCCGGGCGACGACGCAACGGCGTGGCCGAGATCGTTCGGCGAACCGGCGCGCCGATCCTCACCGAAGACGGAATCGCCGTGACGCCGGTCGTCGACACCCTGATCGAGGTCGCGCGCACTCGGCCCCTGCTCACGGCACTCACGATGGCGGATGCCGCCCTCTGGGTTCCGCGATTCGGCACGGGGCATCCGTCGACCACCAGCGATCGACTTCGGGCGGCGTTCGACGCACGCGTGCCGTTCCCGGGGAGCCGCAGAGTCGCCGCGGTGCTCGACCGCGCGTCGTCATCCGCCGAGACGCCGCTCGAGACGCTCAGCCGACTCCGCATCGAGGAGCTCGGCTTCCCCGCGCCCGAGCTGCAACTGCGCGTGGATCGACCACTCGGACGAGGGCCGGCGTTCCTCGACTTCGCCTGGCCCGAGCACGGAATCTGGGGCGAGGCGGACGGGCGGGGCAAGTACCTCGGCAGCGCCGCCATGGAAGGCGATCGACGTGCGCCCGCCGAGATCGTCCGTGACGAGAAGGACCGAGAGAACGACGTGCGGTCGGTGACGAAGTGGGCGTGCGGCCGATGGGAGTGGGACGAGGCCTGGCACGGCGGCCCGCTCCGCAGCATCCTGCTTCAGGCGGGACTGCCGCTCGTGACGGCGTCACGTCGCTGATCGCGCCGCGCCGCCGCTCGCGCCGCGCCGCCGCTCGCACCGTGCCGCTGCTCGCGCCGTGCCGCTGCCGCGCGCGCAGCGACCGACCATCGCGCGATTGCGCCACCTGCGCGTCCTCTGCGCCACTTGAGGTGGCGCGGAGGCCGCCGAAGTGGCGCAGCGGCGCCACGCAGTGGGCGGGCACGGATGCCGCGGGGCATCCGTCGCCCGGTACGGCATCCGTCCCCGGTGCGGCATCCGTCACCCGGTGCGGCATCCGTCGCCCGGTGCGGCATCCGTCGCGGCTGACGCCCGGGCGTTGCCGCCGGCGTCAGATGTGCCAGTCGTGCACGCCGCGTGCGGCGTCGGCCGTCGCGTGCGAGAGCGGACGGACGCTCGCCGGCACCCCCACGAGCAGCGAGTGCGGGGGAGCGGGCTTGGTCACCACGGCGTTCGCGCCGACCGCGCTCCAGGCGCCGATGACGATGTCGCCGAGGATCTTCGCGCCGGCGCCGACCGTGACGCCGTCCTCCAGCGTGGGGTGGCGCTTCGTGCCGGGCGGCGTGTGGCGCGGCGCCTTCCCGCCGAGCGTGACGCCGTGGTAGAGCATCACGTCGTCGCCCACGATCGACGTCTCGCCGATGACGACGCCCATGCCGTGGTCGATGAAGAAGCGCCGGCCGATCGTGGCGCCGGGGTGGATCTCGATGCCGGTGAGGAACCGCACGAGCTGCGACACGAGCCGCGCGGGCAGGCGCCAGCCGGCGACCCAGAGCCGGTGCGCGAGCCGGTACGACCAGATGGCGTGCAGCCCCGAATACGCGAGGAAGACCTCGAGATCGCTCCGCGCAGCGGGGTCGTGCGAGCGAGCGGTCGCGAGGTCTTCCCTGAACGTCCTGAGGATGGGCACCCGTTCAGTCAAGCAGACCTTCGTACAGGACCGTGGACAGGTACCGCTCGCCGTAGCTCGCGACGATGACCACGATGGTCTTCCCGGCGTTCTCGGGGCGCTGCGCGAGCTGCGTCGCGGCGTAGACCGTGGCGCCCGAGGAGATGCCGCCGAGGATGCCCTCCTCGACGCCGAGGCGGCGGGCGGTCGCGACCGACTGGTCGATGTTCACGTCGATGATCTCGTCGTAGACCTCGCGGTCGAGGATCTCGGGCACGAAGTTCGCGCCGATGCCCTGGATCTTGTGCGGGCCGGGCTGGCCGCCGTTGAGGATGGGCGACTCGGCCGGCTCGACGCCGACGACCTGCACCTCGGGCTTGCGCTCCTTGAGCACCTGGCCGACGCCCGTGATGGTGCCGCCCGTGCCGATGCCCGACACGAAGATGTCGACGCCGCCGTCGGTGTCGTTCCAGACCTCCTCGGCGGTGGTGAGGCGGTGGATCTCGACGTTCGCCTGGTTCTCGAACTGCTTCGCGAGCACCGCCCCGGGCGTCTCCGCGGCGATCTGCTCGGCGCGCGCGACGGCGCCCTTCATGCCCTCGCCGCCCGGCGTCAGCACGAGCTCGGCGCCGTAGGCGCGCAGCAGCGCGCGGCGCTCCTTCGACATGGTCTCGGGCATCGCGATGATCACCCGGTAGCCGCGGGCGGCGCCGATCATGGCGAGCGCGATGCCGGTGTTGCCGCTCGTGCCCTCGACGATGGTGCCGCCGGGCTGGAGCGCACCCGCCGCCTCGGCGGCGTCGACGATGCCGATGCCGAGCCGGTCCTTCACGCTCGCGCTCGGGTTGTAGAACTCGAGCTTGGCGAGCACGGTCGCCTCGGCGCCGTCGGTCACGCGGTTCAGCCGCACGAGGGGCGTGCGACCGAAGACCTCGGTGATGTTGTCGAAGACCTGGGCCATGGCTGCTTCCTCTCGGATGGGCGTCGTCGTCGGCGACGACCGGGTTCGCTGGCGGGGCGGATGCCGCGGCCCAGCCTACGGCGGCGCCTGCCGCCGGTCACGTGCGTTACATTCCATTTCGTGGATGAGGGCACGGATCAGGCCGGAGCACGCGACCTGCGCGCGGTGCGCGACGAGACGGTCGGGCGCCTCGCTGCGGCAGGCGTGCCCGACCCCGAGGTCGACGCCGAGCTGCTCCTCGGCCACGTGCTCGGGCTCTCGCGCGGAGGCGTGCAGGCGCGGCTCGTCGTGGGCGGCACGTTGAGCGAGACGGATGCCGCGACGCTCGAGTCCCTCGTCCGACGCCGCGAGCGGCGCGAGCCGCTGCAGCACCTCACCGGCCGCGCCGCGTTCCGCTCGCTCGACCTCGCGGTGGGACCGGGGGTCTTCGTGCCGAGGCCCGAGACCGAGCAGGTCGTGCAGCTCGCCATCGACGCGCTGCGCGCGACCGCCGAACCCGAGCCGATCGCGATCGACCTCGGCTCGGGCAGCGGGGCGATCGCGCTCGCGATGGCGACCGAGGTGCCGCACGCCCGCGTGTGGGCGGTCGAGAACTCGCCGGCGGCGTTCCCGTGGACGCGTCGCAACGTCGAGGCGGTCGGTGCGCCGAACCTCGAGCTCGTGTTCGGCGACCTGGCGACCGCGCTCGCCGAGCTCGACGGACGCGCGGCGGTCGTCATCTCCAATCCGCCGTACGTGCCGGCCGGGGAGCTCCCGCGCGACCCCGAGGTGCGCATGCACGATCCTGAGGCGGCGCTCTACGGCGGCCCCGACGGGCTCGACGTCGTGCGCGTGCTGTCGACCCGGGCCGCCGAGCTGCTGCATCCGGGCGGGCTGCTCGTGATCGAGCATGCCGAGACGCAGTCGGCGCCGATCGCGGCGATCCTCGCGGCCGACGGATGGCGCGCCATCGCGCACCACCGCGACCTCACGTCGCGCGACCGCGCGACGACCGCGGTGCGCTGAGCCCGCGGCATCCGTCGCCTCAGCGACTCTCGTGGCGCGTCCGCGCCTCGCGCACCGCCTGGCGCTCCACCTTGCGCGCGTCGCGCAGGCGCTTCTCGGCCTCGCGCACCGCCTTGCGCGACTCGCGGACGCGCTTGTCGCCCGAGACCTCGGCCGGCTCGCGCGGCACGGCCGGGGGAGCGGGCCGCGGGCCCTGCTCGCGCTTCGCGACGTAGTCGGCGACGCCGTCGAGCACGCGCTCGAGCCCGAACGCGAACGGGTCCTCGCCCTCGGCGAAGACCCCCGCGTCGACCGCGCGTCGCAGCGCGGGGAACTCCTCGGCCGTGACGAACGCGTCGAGCACGGCCGACCGCCCGTCGTCGATCGCCTGCGGGTCGATCCCCGCCGCGCCGGCGGCGACCTCGTAGGAGCGCTCGATGGTGCTCTGCCAGCGCAGCTGGCCGGTCACGAGCAGGATGACCGCCACCCGCTCGTCCTCGTCGAGCGGCACGTCGGCCAGGGAGCCGAGCATCGCGTCCATCCACGCCAGGTTGTTCGGGGTCACGGGCGTGCCCTGGATGGGGATGTCGAGCAGCCAGGGGTGGACCCGGTGCATCTCGAGCTGCGCCCGGCCGATGGCCCGCAGGCGCTCCCGCCAGTCCCTCGGGTCGACCTCGGGATCGGGCTCGGGCGGCAGGCCCGTTCCGCGCTCCTGCATGAGCACGAGCAGGTCGTCCTTCGCAGTGACGTACCGGTACAGCGACATCGTCGTGTAGCCGAGCGACTGCGCGACCCGGCTCATGGACACCGCCGCGAGCCCCTCGGCGTCGGCGATCTCGACGGCCGCGTCGACGATCCGCTCGATGCTCATCTCGCGCTTCGGGCCGCGCTGCGGGTTGGCGGCGACGCCCCACGCGAGGGCGACGCCCCGCGGCAGCTCGGGCTCGACGGGTGTCTCGGGGGTCATCCGACTCCAATCGGCGGGAGATGCTTGCGTCCAGTGTAGAACTGTGTATTACTTAAACAGTCGTGCATGGCATAAACAGTTTAACTCGTACACCGGAAAGGCGCAGCCCATGACCCTCGCGATCGACGCGCGCGGCATCGCCAAGCGATTCCGCTCCACCGAGGTCCTCAGCGACCTCGACCTCGCGGTCGAGGCCGGCAGCGTGTTCGCCCTCCTCGGGCCGAACGGCGCCGGCAAGACCACCACCATCAACATCCTCACGACGCTCGTGCGGCCCGACGCCGGCACGGCGCTCGTCGCCGGCGCCGACGTGCTGTCCGACCCCGACGGCGTGCGCGCCCGCATCAGCCTCACCGGGCAGTCGGCCGCCGTCGACGAGGTCCTCACCGGGCGCGAGAACGTCGTCATGCTCGCCCGGCTCTCGGGCCTCGGCGCCCGTGCGGCCCGCGCCCGCGCCGACGAGCTGCTCGACCGGTTCGACCTCGCCGAGGCATCCGGCCGACGCGTGGCCACCTACTCGGGCGGGATGCGACGGCGACTCGACCTGGCGCTGAGCCTCGTCGTGCCGACGCCCGTGATCTTCCTCGACGAGCCGACCACGGGCCTCGACACCCGCAGCCGGCAGGAGCTCTGGCGCATCATCCGCGAGGTCGCCGACCGGGGTGCCACGGTCTTCCTCACCACCCAGTACCTCGAGGAGGCCGACCGGCTCGCCGATCGCGTCGCGGTGCTCGATCGCGGGCGGATCGCGGCCGAGGGCACGGCGAGCGTGCTCAAGGCGCAGGTGGGCGGCGAGGTCGTGGAGCTCCTCGGGCCGCACGACGAGGTGCTCGCCGAGCTGCCCACCGACGGCACGGTGCACGGACTCCGCGCCGCGGTCGACGAGCTCGATCGGCTCGCGGCCTCCGCCGTCGACGGCACGCGGGTCGCGATCCGCCGCCCGAGCCTCGACGACGTCTTCCTCGCCATCACCTCGCACCCGGCGGAGTCGGGGCGCGAGGCCGACCTCATCGGAACGAAGGGCTGACCATGACCACCCTCATCGACACGGCACCGTCCCGCGCCGGCTCCGCTCCCGCGCTCGTGCGGTCGCGCCCCGCCGGATTGACGGCCGAGGCCGTCTTCATCCGCCGGAGCATCACGCACTCGCTGCGCGACACCGAGGCCCTGCTCATGGCGGTGTTCCTGCCGACCATGCTCATGCTGCTCTTCACGTACGTGTTCGGCGGCGCGCTCGACCCCTCGGGCGGCTACGTGGACTACGTCGTGCCGGGCATCATCCTGCTCTGCGCGGGGTTCGGCGCGAGCTCGACCGCGATGTACGTCGCACGCGACATGACGACGGGGATCATCGACCGCTTCCGCACCATGCCGTTGCGTGCGGGGGCCGTGCTCACCGGCCACGTGGTCGCGAGCGTGCTGCGCAACCTCTTCGCGACCGGCGTCGTCATCGGCGTCGCGCTGCTCGTCGGCTTCCGGCCGACCGCGACGCCGTTCGAATGGGTGCTCGCGATCGGGCTCATCGCGCTGTACATCCTCGCGATCACGTACCTCTTCGCGGCGATCGGCCTCGCGGCGGGCAGCCCCGAGGCGGCGAACGCGTACGGCTTCATCCTGCTCTTCCTGCCGTACCTCTCGAGTGCGTTCGTGCCCGTCGAGACGCTGCCCGACTGGCTCGCGTGGTTCGCCGAGCACCAGCCGATCACGCCGATCATCGAGACCATCCGGAGCCTGCTCATGGGCACGCCGATGGGCGACTCCGCCTGGTGGGCCGTGGGGTGGTGCCTGCTGTTCATCGCCGTGGCGGCGGTGTGGGGCGCATGGCTCTTCCGCCGCAAGGCGGGCCGTCGCTGACGCGAGCGCGAACGACGACGGATGCCGCGGGCCGCACGGGCGCGCGGCATCCGTCATGTCGTGCGAGGGCGCTGCCGCGGGCGACGCGCAGGGCCGTCCCCATGCCCCGGGGACGGGGAGCGCGCTGGTCTAGAATCGAGCGGTCATGACCTCCATCTACGACTGCTCGGTCGATTCCCAGCTGCTCACCGGCATGCGACTCGCACGTGGCGCCATCGGCCGCGGCGAGCTCGTCGTGATCCCCACCGACACGGTCTACGGGGTCGCCGCCGACGCGTTCGACCCGAAGGCCGTGGAGCGCCTCCTGCACGCGAAGGGTCGCGAGCGCACCTCGCCGCCGCCGGTGCTCATCCCCGGCATCCCGACGCTCGACGCGCTCGCGACCGAGGTGCCCGAGCCCGTGCGCCGGCTCGTCGCCGAGTTCTGGCCGGGCGGGCTCACCGTGATCCTGCACGCGCAGCCGTCGCTGCAGTGGGACCTCGGCGAGACGCGAGGCACCGTGGCCCTGCGCATGCCGGCCAACCGGATCGCGCTCGAGCTCCTCTCCGAGACCGGGCCGCTCGCGGTGTCGAGCGCGAACCTCTCGGGGCAGCCGTCGGCGACCACGGCCGTCGACGCGCAGGCCATGCTCGGCGAGTCGGTGGAGGTCTACCTCGACGGCGGCCCGGCCGGCGAGGAGTACGAGGCCATCGGCGAGCGGCCGGGCGACACGAGCTCGACCATCGTCGACGCCACCTCGCTCTCGGGCGAGGGCGGCCTGCTGCGCATCGTGCGGGCCGGCGTCATCTCCCGCGAGCGCATCGCGGCGGTCGTCGGGGAGGAGCTGCTCGCCCCCGCCGACGGCGAGGAGGCCGCCGAGACCGTGCCGGTCGCGCCCGAGGACGAGGCGATCGCCGTGGAGGACGCGGCATCCGAGGCGCCCGCGGCATCCGAGGCGCCCGCGGCATCCGCTCGCGCCACCGCCGACGATGGAGCGGATGCCGCCGCCTCATGACCCTCTTCCTCGCGCTCGCCCTCGTGGCCGCGCTCGTCACCTTCGGCGGCTCGGTGCTCGTCTGGAAGCTCAGCCTCAAGTACCGCCTGTACCCGAAGATCCGCGAACGCGACGTGCACACGCGCCCGACGCCGAGGCTGGGCGGCATCGCGATGTTCGTCGGCATCGTGGCGGCGATCACCGCGGCGGCGTTCGTGTCGACGCTCGGCTCGTCGCGATTCTCGGTCGTGTCGATCATCTTCCAGAACCCGACGCAGATGCTCGCTATCCTCGGGGCGGCGCTGCTCATCGTGCTCATCGGCGTCGCCGACGACATCTGGGACCTCGACTGGACGACGAAGCTCGCCGGCCAGTTCATCGCGGCGGGCCTCATCGCGTGGCAGGGCGTGTCGATCGTGTCGCTCCCGATCGGCGGCATCACGGTCGGCTCCTCGTGGATGAGCGCGACGATCACGGTCTTCACGATCGTGCTCGTGATGAACGCGATCAATTTCATCGACGGCCTCGACGGGCTCGTCGCCGGCGTCGCCCTCATCGCGAACGGCGTGTTCTTCCTCTACACGTACCTGCTCGTGCAGAAGACCTCGCCGCTCAACTACTTCAACCTCGCATCGCTGCTCGCGATCGTCGTGGTCGGCGCGTGCGCCGGGTTCCTGCCGCTGAACTGGCATCCCGCGAAGCTCTTCATGGGCGACGCCGGTGCGCTGCTCATCGGCCTGCTCATGGCCACGTCGGCGATCGCGGTCACGGGCCAGATCGACCCGGCGTCGCTCGGGCTCGGCGAGCTGTTCCCCGCGTTCATCCCGATCATCCTGCCGTTCGCGGTGCTCGTGATCCCGTTGCTCGACTTCGGGCTCGCCGTCGTGCGACGGCTGCGCGCCGGCAAGTCGCCGTTCGCGGCCGACCGCAAGCACCTGCACCACCGCCTGCTCGACATGGGCCACTCGCACCTCAACGCCGTGCTCATCTTCTACGCGTGGACGGCGGTCGCCTCGGTCGGATGCCTCCTCTCGTTCGTGTTCCCCGTCTACTTCGGCATCCCGTCGGCGTGGGCGTTCCTCCTGCTCGGCATCGGGTTCCTCGTCTGCGCGGCGTTCACCCTCGCGCCGCTCGGACGACGCAAGCGCCTCACGGTCGCGGCGGAGGCCGACGGCGACGACCGGGTCGGCGCGACGGTGTTCGACGAGCTCGAGTCGCCCGAGCCGGTGGCGGTGGCGACGGGTTCGGTACCCGTGGCGACGGGTTCGGTGCCCGTGGCGACGGGTTCGGTGCCCGGAGGCTCCGGCGACGTCGCCGGCCCCGCCTCCGGTCAGGGTCGCCCGGTAGAATCGGGCGACCCCGAACTGGAGCACGATGACCGACGCACGTCCTGAACCCGCCGACCGCACGCCCACCTCGAACCCGGTCCTCCGCAGGGCGCTCGCCTGGGGCGGGCTGCTCGCCGCGATCGTCCTCGTGGTGAGCGGGGTCCTCGGGCTCGTGTTCGCCGGTACCGAGGGGCTCGTCAGCGCCCTCGTCGGCACGCTCATGGCCGTGGTCTTCATGGGCATCACGGCGGCGAGCATCCTGCTCGCCAACAGGTTCGCCGGAAGCGACGTGTTCGTCGGCATCTTCTTCGGCATCGTGCTCGGCGGCTGGCTGCTGAAGTTCATCGTCTTCATCGTGCTCGTGGTCGTGCTGCGCGACGCCGACTGGCTCAACCCGACGGTGCTGTTCCTCAGCCTCGTCGGGGGCGTGATCGCCTCGCTCGTGGTCGACGTGATCGTCGTCGCGACCTCGCGGATGCCCTATGCGAGCGATGTGAAGCTGCCCCAGGCGCCGACCGACGACTGAGCCCCGGCTCGAATTCGTCTGCTCGTAGAAGTCTTGCTAGAGTAATGGCGATCCCCCCGGTTTCCGCGCTTTTTCACGTGTGCGGAAACTGTTCCGATGTTCGACGACGCGAGAGCCGAGCTCCACGCCCCGAAACAGGAGATAGCGCTGCTAGCTAACGCTCTGAACCTGCTGGTTCCGACTGCAACCGATGATGGTGAGTTCCACGGGCCGTCGATCATGGAGTTCTTCCCCGACCCGATCGCGTTCGAGGGAACCCCCTTCGAGATCAACCGCATCATCCTGGTCCGCTGGGTCGCGGTCATCGCGCTGCTTCTCGTGTTCTGGCTCGGCACGCGCCGGATGAAGGTCGTCCCGGGGCGATTCCAGAGCCTCGTCGAGATGGGCCTCGACCTCGTCCGCGTGAACATCGCCGACGACCTGCTCGGCAAGAAGGACGGCCGTCGGTTCCTGCCGCTCCTCACCACCATCTTCTTCCTCGTCCTGTTCATGAACCTCACGGGCGTCATCCCGTTCCTGAACATCGCCGGCACGTCCGTCATCGGCGTTCCCCTGGTGCTCGCGATCGTCGCCTACGTCACGTTCATCTACGCGGGCATCAAGAAGAGCCCCAAGAACTTCTTCAAGAACTCGCTGTTCCCCTCGGGTGTCCCGTGGCCGGTGTACATCATCGTCACGCCCATCGAGCTGATCTCGACGTTCATCATCCGCCCGATCACGCTCACCCTCCGACTCATGATGAACATGATCGTCGGCCACCTCCTGCTCGTGCTCTTCTTCGCGGCCACGCAGTTCTTCATCTTCAACCTCGGCGGCTGGTACACGGCCCTCGGCGTCGGGACGCTCGCCTTCGGCCTCGTCTTCACGCTCTTCGAGGTCCTCGTCGCCGTCCTGCAGGCCTACGTCTTCGCACTCCTCACCGCGGTCTACATCCAGCTCGCGGTGGCGGAAGAGCACTGAGCCCGGGCACCCGCCCAGAACATCCCTAGGAAAGGAAAACCCCAACGTGGACGCAACTACCGTTCTCGCTGAGATCAACGGCAACATCGCGACCGTCGG
>CBFGWW010000080.1:0-12293 GCA_965652625.1 uncultured Agromyces sp. | reverse complement strand
GGGTGGGAACCCTACCTCCCACCCCACCGCGGCCTCCAGGGGAGGCCTCTCCCGCCGAGCGACCCGAACTGAGCTCGGCGAGCAGGACCCGAGGGATCATCCTGGGAGGACGGGCCAAGGTCGTCGACGCGCGACGATCCAGTCGGGTTCGGGACCGACTCGGGTTTGCTCGAATCGTAATCGCGGCATCCGGCGCCCGCACCGCCCCGAATGAGGGACATTCGGTTTTCGTCCGCCCTGCGCCGAGGCGCGAGATGACGCGGAAGGAAGGCGACTGTCAGGCCGTCGGCCAGTCGACGGATGCCTCGTAACCGGGGTGCTCGCGGAGGTACGCGGCGATGAAGGGGCAGCGCGGCACGATGCGCTCGCCGCGCGCGACGGCGTCGTCGAGCACGAACTTCGCGAGCCGCGTGCCGAGGCCCTGGCCGCCGAACTCGGGGCGCACGACGGTGTGCGTGAAGACGATGCCGTCGGGGGTGGTGCGGAACTCCGCGAAGCCGGCCAGCTCGTCGCCGACCGTGAGCTCGTAGCGGCGGGTCGAGTCGTTGCGTTCGATGGTGATGGTGTCGTTCATGCGTCCTCCTGCTCAGGACAACGCTGGTCGGGCCATGCGGAATTCCTGCGCACGACCGATACGGGTGTCCGGCGGCTCGTCGGCTCGCTTCGCGTGGCGGCGCAGGGCGCGGTGCACGTCGTGCGATGCAGCGGCTCGGGCCGGTGCGCGCGGAGTCCGGCCCCGCGTCCTCGGTGACGTATGGTCCTGGGTGACGTGAGTGCGCGGGCGATCGGCGGCGGCGGCACGGGCGTGCACGGATGCCGTGGCACGGATGCGGCGGACGTGACGCTGCTGCTGTTCGCTGACGGGATCGGGCGCGGCATGCGTGATCGCCACGAGCGCGATGAGCCAGGCGAACACGAGCGTGAACGCGACGATCTCGAAGACGGTGAGGTTGAAGACGCCCATGCCGTCGTACGCGACCATCGCGACGACCTCGATCGCGATCGACGCGTACGACGCGATCACCATGGAGCGCGGGAGGCGGCGCGCCCAGACCTGGACCCCCAGGCAGAGCACGGCGAAGGAGGCCGCTGCACCGCACGCGGCGAGGTTGTGGAGGTCGGTCGCGCCGTCGATCGGCACCAGGCCGACGCCCATGAGGCTCATGCCGATCAGCACGATGAGCACGCGCATCGCGCTGAGGCCGCCGCGCCGCACCCCGTACCTCGGGTCGGAGACCGCGCGGGTGAGGCCGGCCGACATCGCGGCCATGCCGGCGCCCGACACGACGATCGCGATGTTGAAGCACGCCGCCGCGAAGTCGTCGGAGGTGCCGAGCGTGCTGAAGTTGTGCGTCCACCACTCGCCCGTCGGCGTGAGGCTCATGCTCGCGAGGCTGCCGGCCGCGAGCAGCATGGCGACGAGGTTGAAGGTGCGGTATGCCTCGTGGTCGATCGCGTGGCGGTGCAGGCGGAATGTCCCGTAGCCGAGCGACGACCCGAGCGCGACGGCCGCCACCACGTTCCCGCCCGGGAAGACCTCGAACGCCTCGCGCGTGAAGTGCACGCCGAGCAGCGCGATGGCGCCCCAGGTCATGCCGTTGGCGCGGGCCCGGGCGTCGGGGCCGAGGCCGGGCAGGCCGAGCCGCCGCAGCGCGGTCATTCCGCCTCGAGAAGCGGATGCCACGACGAGCGCGGCGCCCACCACGGCACCCGCGGCGAGCGACGGCAGCGCCCACATGAAGCCGATCGGCGCGAGTCCGGCCGCGACGCCGTCGCCGACCGACGCGCTCACGAAGCTCGACGAGAACTCGTGGAACGCGATGATGGCGACCGCGAGCGCGATGAGCGCGGCATACGCCCGCCGCATGACCGCGGCACCCCGCAGCGGGTCGAAGCGCTGCGAGCCGGGACGCCGCAGCCCGACGCTGCTCGCGGGTCCACTCAACGGCCGACCGTGCCCCTCACGGCCGGCGCTGCCGGGGCGGACCTCGCGCCGCTGTCGCCGATCCCCCCGGTTCGACGACGCCGGGAAGCTCCCGGCCCGCGCACCCCTCATATCCGAACTCTCGATCACGGGAATCAGATGTGTGCCGAGCATAACGGCGGCCGACGACACCGGCCATCGGCGTTACACCACGCACATACCGATCTTCGGCTGATTCCCAGCCTGCACGGCGTGTCCGACGGTGTGCACCCCCCGTTCGGGGCATCCCTCGCCATGGGGGCATCCCCGCACACGCTCCCGCGGCAACCGGGCTGTGCTCCGGAAACGACGAAAGCGGCCCGCAACCGCGAACCGCTTTCTCCACCGCGCGCCCGGAGGGACTCGAACCCCCAACCTTCTGATCCGTAGTCAGATGCTCTATCCATTGAGCTACGGGCGCATGGGATGTCGCCCGCGCGTCATCGGCGATCAGGCAACCACGTAACTCTAACCCACGCGCTCCGTTCACGCCAATCGAGGCGGGCCGGACGGGCCACCGGCATCCGTCGTCGGTCAGTGGTCGGCGTGATCGGGCCTGAGCGCGTCCAGCGCGGCCAGCTGGCGACGGTTCGCGACCTGCCGGTACGACGTCTCGATGAGCTCCGCGAGCAGCTCCCAGTCGGTGTCGGGCGCGTCGAGGTCGGCGCCGACCCAGTGGTCGCGGCTGTAGTAGGGCACGCCGTAGAAGCGGCCGTCTTGCAGTAGCGCGAGGTGCTCTTCAGGGTCGGTCTTCACGACGATCGACAGCGGCTGCTCCGACGTCGCGGCGACGTGCACGAAGATCGGCTTCGCCGCGCGGAACGTCGGCCGCCCCCACGCCTCGACCTCCACGGCCTCGGGCAGCGCGAGGCAGATCCGTCGCACGCGCTCGACGAGCGGATGCCCCGGGTCGACCACGCGCGGATGCTCCACGGCGCCAGCCTACGGGCGAGGCCGGCGCAGCGGCATCCGTCGCCGGGTCGTGGCACGGATGCCGCGGGCCGCCGCCGCGGCATCCGTCACCGTCACGCTCAGCCCTTGACCGCGCCCCCGAGCCCGGCGCTGCGCAGGAACAGCCGCTGGAACATGAGGAACAGCAGCACGGGGATCAGCGTCGAGATCGCGAGCGCGGCGAGGAACACGTCGAGCTCGGTCTGCGACTGCACCGCCGGGAGGCGCACCGACAGCGGCTGCACCGCCGGGTCGGGCAGCACGAGCAGCGGCCAGAGGAAGTCCTTCCACGCCGAGATCACCGCGAACACCGACACGACGCCGAGCACGGGCTTCGACATGGGCAGCACGATCGACCAGAACACCCGGAACGGACCGGCGCCGTCGGTCTTCGCGGCCTCGAACACCTCGCGCGGGAGGCTGTCGAAGAAGCGCTTCACGAGCAGGATGTTGAACGCGTTCGCCGCGGCCGGCAGCCACACCGCCCAGTAGGTGTTGAGCAGCGACACGTCGATGAGCGGCGGATGCAGCACCGTGAGGTAGAGCGGCACGAGCAGCACCACCGCGGGGATGAACAGCGTCGCGAGCACGAGCGCGTTGAGGATCGGCGCGTACCTCGGGCGCAGCACCGACAGCGCGTACCCGGCGGTGGTGGCGATGAGCAGCTGGAAGAACCAGGAGCCCGCCGCGACCCAGATCGTGTTGAGGAAGTACTGGTCGATGTGGATGTCGTTCCACGCCGTCTCGAGGTTCGCCCAGTCGATGCCGTTCGGCCAGAGCGCGAACGGCTGGCTCAGCGTGTCCTGCGTGGGCGTGACCGCGGCCTTCGCGAGCCAGAGCAGCGGGCCGAGTCCGGCCACGACGAGTCCGGTGAAGAGGAACACGTGCACGAGGCTGAGCGACCCGCGCACGCTGCCTCGGCGACGGTCGAACGCCGAGAGGACGCCGCGGTCGCCGAACCCGTCGGTCGCGTCCGTCCGGCGGCGCCGGAGGAACCAGCGGGAGCCGCGGCGCCGGGGTCGACCGGGCCTGCCGGAGTCCTCCGCGGCGTCGGCCTCGGCGCCGTCGGGGCGCTCGAGGAGGGGCTGGACGGGTGCGCTGGTCAATTCGTGCTCCAACGTTCGGTGAGCTTGAAGTACAGCCAGCTGAGGATGCCCAGGAAGATCGCGAGCATCAGGCTGAGCGCGGTGGCCTCGCCGTAGTCGCCGCCGAGGCTGTTCTGGAAGGCGTAGCGGTAGATGAGGAGGAGGATCGTCAGGGTCGCGTTGTTCGGGCCGCCCCCGGTGAAGAGGAACGGCTCGAGGAACACCTGCGACGTCGCGATGACCTGCAGGATCAGCATGATGAAGAGGACGCCGCGCAGCTGGGGCAGCGTCACGTGCCAGAGCTTGCGCCAGATCCCCGCGCCGTCGACCTCCGCCGCGTCGTACAGCTCGGGCGGCACCGAGATGAGCGCCGCGAGGTAGATGATGATCGAGCCGCCGGCCGCCGCCCACGTCGCCTCGATGACGAGCGAGGGCATCGCGGTCGCCGCGGACTGCAGCCACGGCTGCGGCGGGATGCCGAACCACCCGAGGATCGTGTTGAACACGCCGTCGGGGCTCGCGTTGTAGAAGACCTTCCAGAGGAGCACCGCGACCACCGGCGGGACGACGACCGGGAGGTACGCGAGCGCGCTGTAGAGGCCCTTGCCGCGGCGCACCTCGCTCATCATGACCGCGAGGATGAGCGGCAGCGGGAACCCGAGGATGAGCGCCAGCACCGCGAAGTACAGCGTGTTCGCGATCGCCACCCCGAGGTTGGGGTCGCTCAGCACGTTCACGAAGTTGTCGAGGCCGACCCACTCGGGCGTCGTCACGAGGTTCGTGCGCTGGAAGCTCATGACGACCGACTGCACGATCGGCGACCAGCTGAACACCCCGAAGACGATGAGCATCGGGGCGAGGAACGCGAGGTTCCAGAGGCCGCCGCCGCGGATCCAGGTCTTCAGGTTGCGCCTGCGGCTCGGGCGGGCGGATGCCGCGGGCGGCGCGGCCCCGTCGGGCGCGGGCCGCACGGCCGCGGGCTTGGCGGTGAGGGTCATCGGTGATCCTTTCGGGACCGGTGGTCGAGGAGCGCCCGCTCCGCGCGGCGCTCCTCGACGACCGGGGGTTGCACGGCCTACTCGTCGAGCAGCGCCTGGGCGTCCACGTCGATCTGCTGCAGCAGGGCGTCGACGTCGGCGGCCTGGTCGGTCAGCACGGCCTGCACGAGGTTGTCCATGAGCGCGTAGATCGGCTGCGTCTGTCCCTTGAACTCGCCGACCGGCGTCTGCTCGAAGATGCCCTCGGTGAAGCCCGTCATCTGGTCGAGCGGGACGTTCACGTACGGCTCGATCCAGGTGAGCGACTCCTCGTAGGTCTCCTGGTCGAGCACCGGCAGCACGGGCGTGCCCACCGCCTGGTCGGAGGCGGCGAGCGCCTTCGCGTCGGCGACCGCGGCATCCTCGTTCAGGAGCTTCTGCATGTAGTACCAGTCGATCCATTCGACGGCCGCGGCCTTGGTCTCGTCGTCGAGCGTCGGCGGCATCACCGCGATGTCGCCGCCGCCGAGCACGCCGCCGCCGTCCTCCGTCGGGATGACGGTGAGGCCGTACTGGGCGGGGTCCATGCCGAAGTCGCGGACGAGGGCGGTGTAGACGTCGGAGCCCGACGTGTACATGCCGATGTTTCCCGCGGCGAACTCCTGGTTGATGCTGCCCCAGTCGAGGTCGAAGTTCGCGCCCATCGAGTCGTCCTCCCACCGGAGGTCGTGCAGGAACTCGAGCGTGGCCTTCGTCGCGTCGTTGTCGATCGTCGACGTGTAGGTGCCGTCGCCGTTGTCCTCCTGGAGCTGGGCGCCCCGCGAGTCGGCCTGCACCGAGAGCTGCCAGCCGCCCGTGTTGCCGGTGGCCATCGTCGCGTACCCGGCCTTGCCGGTCTTCTCGGCGATGGTCTTCGCGGCCTCGCGCACCTCGTCCCAGGTCGCCGGCGGCTGGTCGGGGTCGAGGCCGGCCTGCTCGAAGAGGTCGCGGTTGTAGTGGAGGCCGTTCGCGTACGCCTGGCGGGGGAAGCCGTAGATCCGGCCGTCGGCGTCGGTGACCTCCGAGATGATGATCGGGTTGAACTTGTCGGCGTAGCCGAGCTCCTCCAGCTCGTCGGTCACGTCCATGAGCTGGTCGTTCTCGAGGAGCGTCTTCGAGTCGGTGAACGGCACCGTGAAGACGTCGGGCAGGCTGCCGCCGGCGAGCTGCGCGGCGAAGGTCGGAGCGGTCCACTCGTACTCGAGGCCGACGATGTCGATGTCGGGGTGCAGCTCCTCGAACTGCTGCTCCTGCTCGGCGAAGGCGTCGTACGCGGCCTGGTCGGCCCCGGGCGGGAACGTGGCGACGCGCAGCTCGAGCTTCCCGTCGTCGGCGGCGCCCTGGCTGCACGCGGAGAGCGCGCCCACCATCGCGACGGCGGCGATGCCCGCGATCGCGATGCTGCGTGGTGACTTCATTGTCCAGTCCTTTCGGTGCTGTGTTGAGGTGTGGTGTGGACTGCCGCGGCGTGGTGCGGGCCGCGGCCTCGACGGTCAGGCGATTCGGTGGAGCCAGGCCGTGGAGTCGGGTGGCAGCATCCCGCCGACGAGCGGGGTGCTTGCGAGGAGGATGCGGTCGTGGTCGGGCAGGGCCATGGGCTCGCTGCCGAGGTTCGTGACGTTCACCACATCGTCGCCGCGCCGGAACACGAGCGCCGTTTGCTCGCTCGGGAGCCAGGTCAGCGTGCCGTCGCCGAGCGAGGCCTCGCGCTTGCGGATGCGCAGCGCCTGCCGGTAGAGCCAGAGCATCGAGCCAGGGTCGGCCTCCTGCGCCTGCACGGTGAGGGCGGCCCATTCGGCCGGCTGCGGCAGCCACGGTGCAGCGACGGTGCCATCGGGACCCGGCGCAGCCGGGCCGTCGCCGACGGATGCCGCAGCCGGGCTGAACCCGAAGGGCGGCTCGGTGCCCCGCCAGGGCAGCGGCACGCGGCATCCGTCGCGGCCCGGGTCGACCCCGCCCGAGCGGAAGTGCATCGGGTCCTCGAGCACCTCGCGCGGCAGCTCGACCTCGGGCAGGCCGAGCTCGTCGCCCTGGTAGAGGTAGAGCGAGCCGGGCAGCGCCGCGGTGAGCAGGGCGGCGGCGCGGGCGCGTCGACGGCCGAGCTCGAGGTCGGTCGGGATGCCGAACCGCTTCCGCGCGAACGCTAAGCCGGATTCCTCGCGACCGTATGGCGTGACCGGCCGCGTCCCGTCGTGGTTCGAGAGCACCCCGGTGCTGGGCGCGCCGACAGGGGCGTGGGCGTCGAGCATGAGGTCGATCGACGCACGGAGCTCCGCGGCATCCCACGGCCGGGCCATGAAGTCGAAGTTGAACGCCGTGTGCATCTCGTCGGGGCGCAGGTAGGCCGCGAAGCGGGCGGCATCGGGCACCCACACCTCGCCGACGAGCACGCGGGTGCCCTCGTACGAGTCGGCGACGCTCCGCCACGAGCGGTAGACGTCGTGCACCTCGTCGCGGTCCTCGGTGGGATGCCGGCCCGGCGCGACCACCTCGGGCACCTCGGGCAGCGCGGGGTCCTTGATGAGCAGGCCCGCCGAGTCGATGCGCACGCCGGCGACGCCGCGGTCGAACCAGAACCGCAGGATGTCCTCGTGCTCGGCGCGCACGTCGGGGTGGTTCCAGTTGAGGTCGGGCTGCTCGGGCGTGAAGAGGTGCAGGTACCACTCCCCCGGCGTGCCGTCGGGGTTCGTCGTGCGGGTCCACGTGTCGCCCTGGAAGTTCGAGACCCACCGCGTGGGCATCTCGTCGCCGCCGACGCCCTTGCCCGGGTGGAACCAGAAGCGGGCGCGCTCGGGGCTGCCGGGGCCGGCCGCCAGCGCCTGCCGGAACCACGGGTGCTCGCTCGAGACGTGGTTCGGGACGACGTCGATGATCGTGCGGATGCCGAGCTCGAGCGCCTCGCTGATGAGCTGTTCGGCGTCCTCGAGGGTGCCGAAGGTCGGGTGGATGCCGCGGTAGTCCGAGACGTCGTAGCCGCCGTCGGCGAGCGGCGACGGGTACCAGGGTGTGAACCAGAGCGCGTCGACGCCGAGCTCCTTGAGGTAGCCGAGCCGGCTGCGCACGCCGCGGAGGTCGCCCGTGCCGTCGCCGTCGGAGTCGGCGAAGCTGCGCACGTAGACCTGGTAGATCACGGCGTCGCGCCACCACAGCGGGTCCTCCACGAGTGCGGGGGGCACCGTGCCGGGTTCCGTGAGTGGCATGGTCACGCTGTCGTTCTCCTCGGTGCGGGGGCGGGCGGCGCGCCGGTTCCCGGGGGACGACGGCGTCGATACCGGGAAACGTAATGAGAGCAACAGATTGATGCAACTTTTCAACAATCAAGCATCAGCTTGCGATCGATTTCGTGAAGTTGCGAGAGCGCCTTGCGCATTTCGGGCACGAATGCCTCGATCTCGCATCACCCGCGGTTGGGCGGCTCGCGCAGCGACCATCCGAACCTCACCTGGTCGACGCGATCATTCGGATGCCCCGTGAGCGACGTTTCGAATCCGCCTCAATTGAGGCGGATTGCACATGAGCCCAGCGCTCGTCGTCGAATCCGCCTCATGTGAGGCGGATTGCACATGAGCGCTGGGGCAAGACGGTGCGACGTACGGACGGCTTGCGGGCGACCCGCGCGTCAGCGCGGCGCGGGCGCCGTCGAGGCGCGCACCACGAGCTCGGGCGCGAAGAACACCTCGTCGCCGATCGCGCCCTCGCTCGACATCTGCCGCATGAGCAGCTCGATCACCATGCGGCCCATCGCCTCGATCGGCTGGCGCACCGTCGTGAGCGGCGGCTCCGTGCAGTTCATGAGCGCCGAGTCGTCGTAGCCGATGACCGACACGTCCTCGGGCACGCGCAGCCCGGCCCGACGCACCGCGCGGATCGCGCCGAGCGCCATCGGATCGCTCGCGCAGATGATCCCCGTGACCCCGGCGGCGAGCAGCTTCGTCGCGGCGGTCTGCCCCGACTCGAGCGAGTACAGCGAGTGCACCACGCGGTCCTCGCCGAGCTCGACGCCGTGCCGCTCGGCCATGCGGAGGGCCGCGGCGTGCTTGCGACGCGAGGGGATGTGATCGCGCGGCCCGAGCAGGATGCCGATGCGCCCGTGGCCGAGCTGCACCAGGTGCCCGAACGCCTGCTCCATCGAGGTGGCGTCGTCGCAGGACACGGTCGCGAAGCCGAGGTCGTCGATCGGCGCGTTCACCAGCACCGTGGGAAGCTTCAGCTCGGTCAGGCGCGCGTAGTGGTCGTGGTTCACGTCGGCCTGCGAGTACGCTCCGCCGGCGAAGATCACGCCCGACACCTGCTGGTGCAGCAGCAGCTCGACGTAGTCCGACTCCGAGATGCCGCCCGCGGTCTGGATGCAGAGCACGGGCGTGTACCCGTTCTGGGCGAGCCCGCCGCCGATCGCCTCGGCGAGCGCCGGGAAGATCGGGTTCTGCAGCTCGGGCATCACGAGGCCCACGAGCCGAGCGCGTTCGCCCCGCAGCTTCGTCGGTCGTTCGTAGCCGAGCACGTCGAGCGCGGTGAGCACGGCCTCGCGCGTCGAGGCCGAGACGCCCGGCTTGCCGTTGAGCACGCGACTCACGGTCGCCTCGCTCACGCCCACCTTGCGCGCGACGTCCGCCAGCCTCCTCGACATGAGCGACATGCTACGGCAGGCAACGCAAGAACTCGACGATCCGTTGCGAGCATCGACGTCAAGCCCTTGCCGGTATGGCATGCCGGGGCCAGCATCAGGAGCATGCAGGCGTCCGCTCGACCACACGCAGCGCGCGTCGCGGCATCCGGCACCCTCGTGCTGGTCGCGGCGCTGCTGGCCGGTTGCGCGAGCCCCGATGCGACCTTCGAGGCCGCCGTCGGCCAGGGCGTCGCCGCCATCGAGACCGCCCGGCTCGTCGTCGACCAGGAGCTCGACGACCGCACGTTCCCCACGACCGCGCTCGCGACGCTCGGCGACGCGCGCCGCGAACTCGTCGACGCGACCGACCAGGTCGCCGAGACGGATGCCGCGGCGCCCGCCGAGGCCGAGACCCGCACCGAGGTGCTCGAGGCCCTCGACGCGGCCCTCGACGCGGTGAACGCCGCCCGCGACGCGCTCGCCTCCGGCGTCGGATCCCTCGAGTCCGTCGTGCCGCAGCTCGACGCGGCCGCCGAGGGCCTCACGGCCCTCGAGCCGACCGTCGCCACCGCCGGAGACACGGCCGGGAGCGACGGATGAAGCGGATCTTCGCCGTCGCGCTCGGCATCCTCACCGCCATCGGCGGGTTCGTCGACATCGGGGACCTGGTGACCAACGCGGTGGTCGGATCGCGATTCGGGCTCGGGCTCGCATGGGTCGTGCTCGTCGGCGTCGTCGGCATCTGCATCTACGCGCAGATGTCGGGGCGCGTCGCGGCGGTCAGCGGGCGGGCGACCTTCGAGATCATCCGCGAGCGGCTCGGCCCGCGGGCCGGGCTCGCGAACCTCGCGGCATCCTTCCTCATCAACCTGCTCACCGTCACCGCGGAGATCGGTGGCGTCGCCCTCGCGCTCCAGCTGGCCACGAGCGTGGACCCGATGTGGTGGATCCCCGTGGCCGCGTTCGGCGTGTGGATCGTGATCTGGCGGGCGCGGTTCGAGCTGCTCGAGAACGTGACCGGCATGCTGGGGCTCACCCTCATCGTGTTCGCCGTCGCGCTGTTCATGCTGTCGCCCGACTGGGGGCAGCTCGCCGGGCAGGCGCTGACGCCCGGGCCGCCGCCCGACGAGCCGGTCGCGACGTACTGGTTCTACGCGATCGCCCTGTTCGGCGCGGCGATGACGCCCTACGAGGTGTTCTTCTTCTCCTCGGGCGCGATCGAGGAGCGGTGGACCGAGAAGGACCTCGCGAAGTCGCGGCTCAACGTGCTCGTGGGCTTCCCCCTCGGGGGCCTGCTGTCGATCGCGATCGCGGGCTGCGCGGCCGTCGTGCTGCTGCCCCGGGCGATCGACGTGACGAGCCTCAGCCAGGTCGTGCTGCCCGTCGCCGAGGCCGGCGGCAAGCTCGCGCTGGCGTTCGCGATCGTGGGCATCCTCGCCGCGACGTTCGGCGCCGCCCTCGAGACGACGCTCTCGAGCGGATACACCCTGGCGCAGTACTTCGGCTGGTCGTGGGGCAAGTTCCGCAAGCCCGCAAAGGCCGCGCGCTTCCACCTGGCGATGATCATCGGCCTGCTCATCGCCGTCGGGATCCTCGCCACCGGCGTCGACCCCATACTCGTGACCGAGTACTCGGTCGTGTTCTCGGCGGTCGCGCTGCCGCTCACCTACCTGCCGATCCTCGTCATCGCGAACGACCGCGAGTACATGGGCGACCGGGTGAACGGCCGCGTCATGAACTTCGTGGGCCAGGTCTACCTGGTCGTCATCCTGGCCGCGGCCCTCGCGGCGATCCCCCTGCTCATCGTGACGGGAGCGGGCGCATGAACGATGACGCGAAGCCACTCGAGACGGATGCCGCGCCGCCGCCGTCGGGCCGCGTGCTCGACGCCCACCTGCACGTGCTCGACCGGCAGGTGCTCGATCGCGACGAGGTGCCCGTGACCACGGCCGACGACCTCGAGCTCGACGGGATCGAGCTCGGCGCGCGAATCGAGCCCGGCTCGCCGCCGCCGACCGTGTCGGCGATCCTCACCGGGCCGCAGCTCATGATGCGCCTGTTCGGCGGTCACGCGCCGGCCACGAGACGGGTGAGCATCCCATGGCGCCTCGTGGCCGAGGTCGGCACCGTCATCCACCTGGGGGTGGCGAGCGACTCGCTCGAGGCCGGGTGGGCCGAACGCTGGGTGAGCCGCCACATCATCGGGCGCATCCCCGGAGGACGCCATGCTCCTGAGTGACCTCCTCGGATCCCACGCCGTCGACGCCGACGGTCGGCGGCTCGGCGCCGTCATCGACGTGCGGCTCGAGATCTCGGGCGCGCCCGGCCAGCTGCTCGCGGCGACGGTGGTCACCGGCGTGCTCGTGAGCCCGCACAGCCGGTTCTCGACGTGGGGCTACGAGCGACGCGACGAGAACGGCCCCAACCTCATCGCCCGGTTCCAGCGCTGGCTGCACCGCGGCACGTTCCTCGTCTCGTGGGACGACGTCGAGCGCGTCGACGAAGGGCGCGTCGCATTCCGGCCCGGCTACGTGCAGCGCGATGCGATGCTGCCGCGCGCCCCGGGAGCGGGCACCCAGTAACTGGGCAGACTGGTGTCGTCAAGGCCTCGCCGCCGGACCCCGCCCGGCGTAGCGTGAAACCGACACGGATGCCCCGAGGCATCCGCGTGC
>CBFGWW010000079.1:0-12300 GCA_965652625.1 uncultured Agromyces sp. | reverse complement strand
GCCGGATGCGGTCGCCGTCGTGCGCGGGTAGGGTCGCGCCATGGTCGAGTCATCGTTCGACGTGCACGTCGTCCGGGAGTTCGATGCGCCGATCGAGCGCGTCTGGGCCGCCTGGACGACCCCGTCCGACCTCCGCGAGTGGTGGGGTCCAGATGGGTTCACGTGCCCGCGAGCCGAGGCCGACGTGCGGCCCGGCGGTCGGATCCTCGTCACCATGCGGGCGCCCGACGAGTGGGGCGGTTTCGAGCAGCACAGCGCCTGGGACATCGTCGAACTGCAAGCACCACGCCTCCTGCGGTACGTCTTCCGGTTCACGGATGCCGCGGGCGCCCCGATCACACCCGCGGATGCCGGGATCCCTGCCGACGGCGTACCGGAACGCGGCGAGCACGAGGTGCTGCTGAGCGAGGTCGAAGACGGACGCACCCGTCTCGAGATGACCGAGCACGGCTACACCTCCGTCGAGGCGCGGGACATGTCCCGCTCAGGGCTCGAGCAGTGCCTCGACAAGATGGCCGCGCTCGTCGGCGGGCGACCGGGCCGGTCGGAGCGTTGACGAACGTGCGATCGACCGGATCCACGCCGTCCGGAATCGCGTTCGACGAAGCCCCGGGATCCGGCCCACCCGTCGTGCTGATCCACGCGGGGATCGCCGATCGCCGGATGTGGGACGCGCAATGGCCGGCGCTGACCGCCTCACGACCTGCGGTGCGGCTCGACCTCCGCGGGTTCGGGGACTCGAGGGCGGAGCCCGCTGGCGAGCTGTCGCACGTCACGGACGTGCTCGAGACGCTGGACCATCTGGGCATTCGGAGGTGCCACCTCGTCGGCGCGTCCTTCGGCGCCGGCGTGGCCGTCGAGACGACCTTGACCAGGCCGGAGCTCGTCGAGTCGCTGCTCCTCTGCCCGCCCGGGGGCGCACTGCTCGCCGAGCTGACGGCGGACCTGCGGCGCTTCTTCGAGGCCGAGCGCGACGCCCTCGCCCGCGAGGACCTCGATGCGGCGGTTGCGGCGAACGTGGAGACCTGGGTGGTGGGCGATCGACGAGCGCCCACAGCGGTCGATCCTGCCGTCGTCGAGGCGGTGGGGGCGATGCAGCGGCGTGCATTCGAGATCTCGGCCTCATGGCCCGCCGACCTCCCCGAGTCGGAGCTGGATCCACCGGCGCTCGAACGGCTCTCCGAGATCACCGCCCGTACGCTCGTGCTGGTCGGCGGCCATGATCTCGATGCGAGCCACGACGCTGCGGCTCGGGTCGTCGGGGGTGTTTCGGGAGCTCAGCGGATCGACTGGCCCGAGGTCGCGCACCTGCCGTCGATCGAACGGCCGCAGGAGTTCCTCGACCTCATCCTCGAGTGGACGGCCGCTGCACCCCATCGGACTCCGCCACGACCTCGGGCGTGAGATCGCGGATCGAGTCGAGCACGACGTCGGCGAGCGCCAGGGCGTCGTCGGCGGGCGGATACGCGCGGTTGGGCACGGCCACCACCCGCATCCGCGCGGCATGCGCCGACCGGAGTCCGTTCGACGAGTCCTCGACGGCCGCGCAGGCCTCGGGTGCGACGCCCAGCCGCTTCGCGGCCTCGAGGTAGACGTCGGGCGCGGGCTTGCCCCGCTCGACCTCCTCGCTCGAGACGACGGCCCCGAACAGGTCGGCCAGTCCCGCAAGCGACAGCGCCAGCTCGATCAGCTCCCGGTTCGACGACGAGGCGACTGCGAGCGGGTACCGTGCCGACAGCGCGCGAACGGCCTCGTCGACGCCGGGGATCAGCGGCAGGTCAGCGCGGTAGGACGCCTCGATCTCGGCGACGACGCGACGGCCGATCTCGGCCGGCGTACCGGGGACACCGAGCTCCTCGTGCAGGTACGCCTCCCACTCGGGCGCGCTCATGCCCTGCATCCTCCGCGTCGCCTCGTCGGGATACTCCCGGCCCGAATCGAGGACGAGCTGGCGGCGAACGGCCTCCCACCGCTCCTCGCTGTCGACGATCACGCCGTCCATGTCGAACACGACTGCCTCGATCATGCCCCGAAGCCTAGCGAGCACGCCGGTGGGGTCGCCGGCGTCCAACAAATCCCCGCGCGCGCGTGCCTACACCTGCACCATGTCGGCGAACCGCGAGAAGTGCCCGTGGAACGCGACCGTGATGGTGCGCGTGGGGCCGTTGCGGTGCTTGGCGACGATGAGGTCGGCCTCGCCGGCGCGCGGACTGTCGCGCTCGTAGGCGGACTCGCGGTGCAGGAGGATCACCATGTCGGCGTCCTGCTCGATCGAGCCCGACTCGCGCAGGTCGGAGAGGGCCGGCATCTTGTCAGCGCGCTGCTCTGGGCCACGGTTGAGCTGCGAGAGCGCGATGACCGGCACCTGGAGCTCCTTGGCGAGCAGCTTCAGCGCACGCGAGAACTCCGAGACCTCCTGCTGGCGGCTCTCGACGCGCTTGCCGCTCGTCATGAGCTGCAGGTAGTCGATGACGACCATCTTGAGCCCCACGCGCTGCTTGAGGCGCCGGCACTTCGCGCGGATCTCGACGAGCGTCATGTTCGGCGAATCGTCGATGTAGAGCGGCGCGTCGTTGATGCGCCCGCGCGTGGCGGCGATCGTGGTCCAGTCGCGAGAGTCGACCGTGCCCTTGCGCATCATCTGCAGCGGCACGGATGCCTCGGCCGAGAGCAGGCGCATGGCGATCTCGCTCTTGCCCATCTCGAGCGAGAAGAAGATCGAAGGGAGGTCGTTGCCGATCGCCGCCGCCCGCGCGAAGTCGAGCGCGAGCGTCGACTTGCCCATCGCGGGACGCGCGGCGACGATGATCATCTGCCCGGGGTGGAAGCCGTTCGTCAGCTCGTCGAGGTCGGCGAACCCGGTGGGGACGCCCGTGAACTTGCCGTCGGTGTGCTTGGCCGCCTCGATCTCATCGATCGCTGCTGTGACGGCCTCGGTGAGCGGGACGTAGTCTTCGCTCTCGGTCGAACCCGTGACCGAGTAGATCTCCGCCTGGGCGTTGTTCACCAGCTCGGTGACCTCGCCCTCGCCGGCGTAGCCCATCTGCACGATGCGGGTGCCGGCCTCGACCAGGCGGCGCAGCAGCGCGCGCTCGGCGACGATCGACGCGTAGAACCCGGCATTCGCCGCGGTCGGCACCAGGCTCGTGAGCGTGTGGAGGTACTCGACGCCGCCGGCCCGCTGCAGCTCGCCGGTCTTCGTGAGCTCGTCGGTGACGGCGATCACGTCGGTGGGCTCGCCGTGCGAGTAGAGCGAGAGGATCGCGTTGAAGACCACCTCGTGCTTCGGCACGTAGAAGTCGATGCCGCGCACGGTCTCGATGACGTCGGCGACGGCGTCTTTCGAGAGCATCATGCCTCCGAGCGCGCTCTGCTCGGCGAGCAGGTCGTGCGGCGGAGTGCGCTCCCCGCGGCGGGCGTCGTCGTCGACCGCTTCAGCGAGTCCGATGTGCGCGATCGACAACTCCATGACCTCCGATTCGGCCTTCGCCGGCAGCGTGCTGGCGCCCGCACTTCAGTGTGGCCGGAGCCTCTGACACGGGCTTTCCGACCGGGGTACACCCGCTGATCGAAGGACGCTGCTTCACGATAAGGACGCGTCGTCCACAGCACAAGCCAGCCTGTGGATAACTCTGGGGACAAACTGGGCGAAACGCCGCGGAACGTGTGCACATCCCCTGTGGAAAACTGTGGAAATCTGGGGAATTACACGGTGTGAATTTCAATGCGATCAGGTGTTTCGCGTTTCCACACCTGTGGGGGAAAACTTCTTCGAGAATCCACGGACGCCCCATGCCCACCTGTGCACAACCATCACAGGATCTCCACAACCTCGTCTTGCGGGCAGGGCCCCGACGGTGTAGACCTGTGCAATCGAAACGGGGCATCCCGGCCGGCGAGGGGGACGGCTGGGCGGGTCGAACACGCCCACAGAAGCACGCCTCCGAACACGCCTCCGAGCACGCCTCCGAGCACGCCTCCGAGCAGACGGAAACGGCGGCCCGGGCCGAGGCCCGAACCGCCGTTCTCGAGTGCGTGCGAACTACTTCGCGGCGACCACCTGAAGGGTGATCGTGGCCGAGACCTCGTCGCGGAGGCGAACGGTCGCCTCGTGCTCGCCGACCGCCTTGATGGGGGTCGGGATCTCGATCTTGCGCTTGTCGAGCTCGCCGAGGCCGGCGGCCTCGACGGCCGACGCGACATCCGCCGTCTTGACCGAGCCGAAGAGACGACCGCCGAGGCCGGCCTTGACGGCCAGCTTGACCTTGGTCGACTCGAGCTTGGCCTTGAGGGCCTGCGCGTCCTCGAGCGAGTGGAGCTCGCGTGCCGCACGGGCGGCCTTGATCTGCTCGACCTGCTTCTCGCCACCGCGGGTCCACGGCGTCGCGAAGCCCTGGGGGACCAGGTAGTTGCGCGCGTAGCCGTTCTTGACCTCGACCACATCGCCGGCGGCGCCGAGGCCGGTGACCTCGTGCGTGAGAATAACCTTTGCCATTGTCGTGCTCCTTAGCGGCCGGAGCCCGAGTAGGGCAGGAGCGCCATCTCGCGCGCGTTCTTCACGGCACGGGCGATGAGGCGCTGCTCCTGCACGGAGACACCGGTGATACGACGGGCGCGGATCTTGCCGCGCTCCGAGATGAACTTGCGCAGGGTGGCGACATCCTTGTAGTCGATGACGCCGACCTTGATGGACTTCGCCGGGGCGGCGTTCTTCGCGCCCTTCCCGCGGCTCGGCTTGCGGCGGTCGCCGCTGCTCTTTCCAGCCATTGTTGATCCTTTGATGAGTGCTCGCCGGTCGGGGGACCGGCGTGAATGTTAGAAGGGGGTCTCGTCGCCGTAGTTGGTACCCGGCGTGTTCCAGACGTCGCCGCCGCCGGCTGCACCGCCCGACTGGGCGGCCGGCGTGCTCGGCGCCCATGCGTCGTCGGACTGGCCGCCCCCGAAGGAGCCGCCGCCCACGCCGCGGTTGGACTGCGCGCGAGTGACCTGGGCGGTCGCGTACCGGAGCGAGGGGCCGATCTCGTCGATCTCCAGCTCGATGGTGGTGCGCTTCTCGCCTTCCTTGGTCTCGTAGGAACGCTGCTTGAGACGCCCGGAAGCGATGACCCGGGAACCCTTGGTGAGTGAACCCGCGACGTGCTCGGCGAACTCGCGCCAGCAGCTCGCGCGCAGGAACAGCGCTTCACCGTCCTTCCACTCGTTCGCCTGTCGGTCGAACGTGCGGGGCGTGGACGCGATGGTGAAGTTGGCAACCGCCAGCCCGTTCTGCGTGTAGCGCAGCTCGGGGTCTGCAGTGAGGTTGCCCACCACGGTGATGATGGTCTCGCCGGCCATGGGGACTAGGCGTCCTTCTTGGCGGGGGCCTTCGCGGCGGCGGCGGCCTTCTTGGCGGCGCGCTCCTCCTGGGCCTTCGCGACGGCGGCGACCTGGGCGATGGCCTCCTCGGCGCGGAGCACCTTGGTGCGCATGACGGCCTCGCTGAGGTTCAGCTGGCGGTCGAGCTCCTTGGTGGTCGCGGGCTCGGCGGTGAAGTCGACGACGGCGTAGATGCCCTCGCTCTTCTTCTTGATCTCGTATGCCAGGCGACGGCGTCCCCAGATGTCGACCTTGTCGACGGTGCCGCCATCGTTGCGGATGACGTTGAGGAACTTGTCGAGGCTGGGAGCAACGGTGCGCTCGTCGATCTCGGGATCGAGGATGACCATCAGCTCGTACTGGTGCATGACAGACCCACCTCCTTCGGACTCAAGCGGTCACAGACGGTCTGTGACAGGAGGGTGTACATGCGTCGCGCCGAGGAGGCCGCGAATGCGGCGCTCGGGCAACCTGTCAATGGTAACGGATGCCGCGTCGCCGCGCCATTCGACGCTGAGGATGCCTCGTGGTCGGCGTCGGTGCCCGGTGCCCGCCCGCGGGGTCAGGCCCGCTCGCGCGCCGCCCACCACTCGAGCAGGCGCTCCTTCGCGGCATCCGGGCCGATCGGACCCTCGTCGAGTCGCACCTCGAGCAGGTAGCGGTACGCCTCGCCCACCACCGGGCCGGGCTTCACGTCGAGCAGCTGCATGATCTGCTGCCCGTCGAGCTCGGGTCGGACGGCGGCGAGCTCCTCCTCCTCGGCGAGCACGGCGATGCGCTCCTCGAGGTCGTCGTAGGCGAACCCCAGCCGATCGGCCTTGCGGCGGTTGCGGGTCGTGACGTCGGCCCGGGTCAGGATGTGCAGGCGCTCGAGCTGGTCGCCGGCGTCGCGCACGTAGCGGCGCACCGCCGAGTCGGTCCACGCGGCATCCGCGTAGCCGAAGAACCGCAGGTGCAGCTCGATGAGCCGGGAGACCGCCGCGATGGTGTCGTTGTCGAAGCGCAGCTCGCGCAGGCGCCTGCGGGCGAGCTTCGCGCCGACCACGTCGTGGTGGTGGAACGACACCGCACCGCCCGGCTCGAGCCGCCGGGTGGCCGGCTTGCCGATGTCGTGCAGCAGCGCCGCGAGGCGCACGACGAGGTCGGGGGAGTCGAGGACGCCGCGCGCGACCTCGTAGTCGATCGCCTGGTCGAGCACGGTGAGCGAGTGCTCGTACACGTCTTTGTGGTGGTGGTGCTCGTCGACCTCGAGGCGCAGGGCCGGGATCTCGGGCAGCACCCGGTCGGCGAGGCCCGAGTCCACGAGCAGTCGGATGCCGCCGCGCGGCGCCGTGGTCAGCAGCAGCTTCGACAGCTCGTCGCGCACCCGCTCGGCCGAGATCCGCTCGATCTCGGGGGCCAGGGCGGACATCGCCGCGCGCGTGCCCGCCTCGACCTCGAAGCCGAGCTGGGCGGAGAATCGTGCGGCGCGCAGCATCCGGAGCGGATCGTCGCCGAACGACTGCTCGGGCGCGGCCGGCGTGCGCAGCGTGCGGGAGAGGAGGTCCTCGACACCGCCCGACGGGTCGACGAGCGCGAGCTGGGGGAGTCGCAGCGCCAACGCGTTGACCGTGAAGTCGCGTCGCGTGAGGTCGTCTTCGAGGCTCGTGCCGAAGACCACCTCGGGCTTGCGGGATGCCCCGTCGTAGGCGTCGGCGCGGTAGGTCGTGATCTCGACCGTCTCGCCGGCGACCTTCGCGCCGATGGTGCCGAAGGCCCGGCCGATGTCCCAGTGCGCCTCGGCGATGGGCTTCACGATCGCGAGGATCTCGTCGGGCGTGGCATCCGTCGTGAAGTCGAGGTCGTTCGTGCCGCGACCGAGGAAGGCGTCGCGCACCGGACCGCCGACGAGGGCGAGCTCGTGGCCCGCGGCCGCGAAGGCCTCGGCGAGCTTCGCGACGGTCGGCGAAGCGGCCAGCTCGCCCAGCCGGTCGAGGGCCGCCGCGACACTCTGCATGCCCCCTATGCTAAGCGGGACGCGGCGCTCGGCCGTCGGCAGCGGGCCTCCTTCCGGGGGCCTCCACGCGCTGTGGACGTCGAGCGGGCGCCCCGACCCCAACCCGTAGAATCGCCTGCATGGTGCCCGAGTCGAACCCCGCGCTTCAGCGTGCCGACTCGACCGACTCCACGCCCCGCCGCACGTCCCGACGCTCCCGCGTGGTCTTCGCGGGCCTCGCCGTCGCCGCGCTCACGGGCGCCGTCGCGACCCCGCTCGCGGCCAACGCGGGCGTCGATCCGGCCTCGGGCCTGCAGGCGATGCTGGGCCTCGGCGACCCCGTGCCCGCCGCCGCGACCAGCCTCAGCGCATCCGCCCCCGTGCAGGCCATCGGCGTGGAGACGACCGGACTGAACGTGCGCGTCGCCCCCACCATCTCGACGACCATCTCGCTCGGCGAGCCCGTCGCGCTCTCGGTGGAGATCGAGAACGCGACCGGGGAGGCGCTGGCCCCCGGAACGGTGCGCCTCGTGCGCGCCGAGGGGGCCATCGACGACCAGGCGGAGCTCGACGAGTGGCTCGCGGCCGACGCGCAGGACACCCCGGGCGTCGTCGGAGACGCGGTCACGCTGGGCGAGGCCGAGTCCCGGGGACTCGCCGCGGGCGGCGCCGCCCTCGTGTCGTTCACGGTCCCCGGCGAGGTCTTCGCCGACCTCGCCGGCTCGCCCGTGCTCGGCCTCGGCGCCGAGCTGCGAGTGGGCGACACCGTCGTGGCCGCCGGTACCGCGGCGTACGCCAATGCCGACGTCCCGGCCGCCGGCTCGGTGGCCGTGGCACTCGCAGCGCCGCTCACGACCCCCATCGGCACGGTCCCCGCCGGACTCATCCCCGCCGACCAACTCGAGAACTGGACGTCGCCGACGGGGCTCCTCACGCGCCAGCTCGACGCACTCGCCGGGCGCCGCGTCGCGATCGGGCTCGACCCCCGCATCGTGGCGTCGATCCGCGTGCTCGGCACCAGCGCTCCGGCGTCCGCGACGGCCTGGCTCCAGCGACTCTCGAACGTGCCGAACGAAGTATTCCCGCTCGCGTATGCGGATGCCGACGTCGCGGCGCAGGCGCAACTGCAACTGCCCGGCCTGCTGTCGCCGACCTCGTTCGGCGACGTGCTCGACCCCGCGAACTTCGCCACGACGCCCGAGGCGGAGGGCGCCGACGGTGCGCCGGCGAGCGGCACGCCCGCGACCGACGAGCCCGTCGAGCCCGAGCCGACCCCCGGCGGCGTGCCGACTGCTGAGGAGCTGCTCGCCTGGCCGTACACGCGCGCCGACCTCGCGTGGCCTGCCGACGACACGGTGGCGGCCGGCAACCTGGGCTATCTCGACGCCGCGGGGCTCACCACCGCGCTGCTCGCGCCGGGCAACGTCGAGCCCGTCGAGGGCCCCTCCTCGTCGTCCGCCAACGTCGACGGCTCGACCGCGCTCGTCGCCGACGCCGAGCTCACCGAGCCCCTGCGCGCGGCATCCGACGCCTCGACCGACACCGAATGGCGCGAGGCGACCGGGCGGCTGCTCGCCGAGCTCGCACTCGACGCGGGCACGGCGCGCACGACCGTGCTCGCGACGTTCGACCGCGGCGACGCGGCGCAGGCCGCGCGCGTCTCGGCCGTCATCGACGAGATCTCGGGATCGGGCTGGTCGTCGCTCGCCGGCCTCTCCGACGCGATCGGCGCGCCGCCCGAGGCACGCACCCTCGTCGACGAACCCGAGGCGGAGGGCCGGCTCTCCGCGATCGCCCGGATGGTCGAGACCGAGGCCCGGCTGGCCGAGTTCGCCTCCGTGCTCGCCGACGAGAGCCTCATCACGGGGCCGACGCGACGCCAGTTGCTGTCGCTCCTCGACGTCGCCTGGCTCGAGGACCCCGACGTGTGGGAGGCCGAGGTCGCGGAGTGGCTCGTCGCGCAGCGCGCCACGCTCGGGTCGGTCTCCGTCGTCCCGAGCAGCACGATCAACGTCGTGTCCACCGAGACCGGCGTCCCGACCACCATCGAGAACACGCTCCCGTACCCGGTCACGGTCGTGGTCGACGTCGCGCCATCGAACGGCCGGCTCATCGTCGAGGATCAGGTCGAGGCCACCGTCGAGCCGCAGTCCCGCTCCACCGTGCGCGTGCCCGTCGCCGCCGGCGTCGGCAACGGCGAGGTGTCGCTCGCCGTGTCCCTCACCTCGACCACGGGCGTGCCGATCGGCGACACCGTGGAGATCCCGGCCAACGTGCAGGCCGACTGGGAGGGTCTCGGCGCGTCGATCCTCGCCGTGATCGTCGTGCTCGTGTTCGGCATCGGCCTCTGGCGCAACATCCGTCGCCGCCGTCGAGCGCGGCTCGCGGCCGCCGAGGGCGAGGCGGGCGAAGCGGATGCCGCGGCCGACACGGATGTCGCGGCCGACACGGATGTCGCGGCCGACACGGATGCGGCCGGCGACATCACCCCCACCAGCGCCGCTCCGACCGGCGCTGCCCCCACCGACCGCGCCCCGACCGACGCCGCCCCCACCAGCGCCGCTCCGACCGGCGCCGACGAGCCGACGGGACGCGAGCGTGGCTGACCCCGACCGCATCGGCCGCGCGAGCGCCTTCCTCGCCTCCGGCACGATCGTCTCCCGTGTGCTCGGCTTCGTGAAGGCCATCGTGCTCGCGGCAGCCATCGGCGTCGTCGGGTCGACCTCCGCCGACGCGTTCGCCGTCGCCAACGGCCTGCCCAACACCGTCTACGTGATCGTGGCGGGCGGCGTGCTCTCGGCCGTGCTCGTGCCCCAGATCGTGCGCGCGAGCACGCACACCGACGGCGGCAGCGCCTACATCAACAAGCTCCTCACGCTCGCGCTCACCGTGATCGGCGCCGCCACCGTGCTCGCGACGGCGCTCGCCCCCGTGCTCACCTGGATCTACGCGGGCTCGAACTCCGAGATCCTGCCGCTCGCGGTCGCCTTCGCGTGGTGGTGCCTCCCGCAGATCTTCTTCTATGGGCTCTACACGCTGCTCGGCGAGGTGCTGAACGCCCGACGGAGCTTCGGGCCGTTCACCTGGGTGCCCGTGCTCAACAACGTGGTCGCGCTCATCGGCCTCGTGATCTTCGGCCTCCTCTTCGGGTTCGACCCCGACGGCACCCGGGCGATCGACGACTGGACGCCAGGCATGGTCGCGGTGCTCGCCGGGTCCGCGACGCTGGGCATCGTCGTGCAGGCCGTCGTGCTCTTCTGGTTCTGGCGCCGCATCGGCCTGCGGTACCGCCCAGACTTCCGGTGGCGCGGGGTCGGGCTGGGCGCGGCCGGCCGCATGGCCGGCTGGACGTTCGGGATGCTGCTGCTCACGACCTTCGCCGGCATCGTGCAGACCCAGGTCGTGCTGCTCGCCTCGGGCGAGGGAGCGTCCGTCGCGGCGATCGACAACGCGTGGCTCGTGTTCATGCTGCCGCACTCGGTGATCACCGTCTCGATCGCGACCGCGTACTTCACCCGCATGAGCGAGCACGCGCACGCCGGCGACCTCGACCGGGTCCGCGACGACCTCTCGAGCGCCGTCCGCGGCGTCAGCGTCATCCTCGTGCTCGCGGCCGTCGTGCTCATGGTCGTCGCCTATCCGTTCGGTGCGGTCTTCCAGCCCGGACTCGCCCTCGCATCCGCGCTCGGCAACGTCATCATCGCGTTCGCCATCGGCCTCGTCGGGTTCAGCATCCTCTTCGTCGTGCAGCGCACGTTCTACGCGCTGGGCGACACCCGCACGCCCTTCCTCTTCACGCTCTTCCAGGTGATCGTCTTCACGCTCGCCGCGCTCGCCTGCATCATGCTGCCGCTCGAGTGGACGGCGGTCGGCATCGCCCTCTCGACGACGCTCGCCGGAACCGCGCAGCTCGTGCTCGCTCTCGTGCTGCTGCGCCGCCGGCTCCACCGGCTCGACGGGCGTCGCATCGCGGTGAGCCTCGGACGCGACCTCGCGGCGGCGGTCCTGCCCGTCGTCGCCGGCGTCGTGCTCCTCGTGCTCCTCGGCGGCACCACCGAAGACGGATTCGCGGTCAGCAACCGGGTCGGCGCCATCGTCTCCATGGCGATCATCGGCGCCGTCATGGCCCTGCTCTACTTCGGCGTCCTCTGGGCCCTGCGCTCGCCCGAGCTGCGCGGATTCGCCGAACCGCTGGTCGCCCGGGTGCGGCGACGCTGAGGCATCCGACGCGCGAGCGCCCGGTCGGCGGCGGAATACCCGCCGCCTAGACTGTGTTCACCATGACGTGCCTTTCCAGAACGTCGAGGTTGCCGAAACACCAGTGACCACAGGAGTGAAGTTGCGCGACATCATCATCATCGGCTCGGGCCCGGCCGGATTCACGGCCGCGATCTACGCCGCACGCGCGGAGCTGAAGCCCCTGCTCATCGCCAGTTCGGTCGAGATCGGCGGCGAGCTGATGAACACCACCGAGGTCGAGAACTACCCTGGCTTCCCCGAGGGCATCATGGGTCCCGACCTGATGGCGAAGTTCCAGGCGCAGGCCGAGCGGTTCGGCACCGAGGTCGTGTACGACGACGTCGTGGAACTGGAGCTCGACGGGCCCGTCAAGCGCGTCAAGCTCGGCAGCGGCGAGGTGCACGAGGCATCCGCCATCATCTACGCGACGGGCTCGGCCTACCGCAAGCTCGGCCTGCCCGAGGAGGAGATCCTCTCGGGTCACGGCCTCTCGTGGTGCGCCACCTGCGACGGCTTCTTCTTCCGCCAGAAGACCATCGCTGTCGTCGGCGGCGGCGACTCGGCGATGGAGGAGGCCACCTTCCTCACGCGCTTCGCCGACAAGGTCTACGTGATCCACCGTCGCGACTCGCTCAAGGCATCGAAGATCATGCAGCAGCGTGCGTTCGACAACGAGAAGATCGAGTTCATCTGGAACGCCGAGGTCACGCAGATCCACGGCACCGAGCAGG
>CBFGWW010000078.1:0-12381 GCA_965652625.1 uncultured Agromyces sp. | reverse complement strand
GGGTCGTGTCGAACTTCCGCTCGCAGCGCAGCCTCGACGACGACCTCGAGGCCGCGGGTGTCGTCGGCATCAGCGGCATCGACACCCGCGCGGTCACCCGGCACATCCGCTCGGCGGGCGCCATGCGGGCGGGGATCTTCTCGGGCGACGGCGCGGTGCTCACGCACGGCGAGCAGCTCGAGCTCGTGCTCGGCGGCGCCGAGATGGCGGGCCGCAACCTCTCGGGCACGGTGTCCACGACCGAGTCGTACACGCTGCCCGCGACGGGGGAGCGGGTCGGCTCCGTGGCCGTGCTCGACCTCGGCGTCAAGACGTCGACGCTCGACTTCCTCGCCGAGCGCGGCTTCGACGTGCACGTCGTGCCGCAGTCGGTGACGGCCGAGGAGGTGCTCGCGCTCGAGCCCGACGCGCTGTTCTTCTCGAACGGACCCGGCGACCCCGGGGCATCCGACCGGCACGTCGACCTGCTGCGCACCACGCTGCGCGAGGGCCTGCCGTACTTCGGCATCTGCTTCGGCAACCAGCTGCTCGGGCGCGCGCTCGGCTTCGGCACCTACAAGCTGCCCTTCGGCCACCGTGGCATCAACCAGCCCGTGCTCGACAAGGCCACCGGCCGGGTCGAGATCACCGCGCACAACCACGGCTTCGCCGTCGACGCACCCATCGACCGTGTGAGCGAGTCGAGCGAGGGCTTCGGCCGCGTCGAGGTGAGCCACTACGACCTGAACGACAACGTCGTGGAGGGGCTGAACTGCCTCGACATCCCCGCGTTCTCGGTGCAGTACCACCCCGAGTCGGCGGCGGGCCCGCACGACGCCAACTACCTCTTCGACCGGTTCCGCGACATGGTCATCGCAAGCAAGGAGAACGACGCCTGATGCCCAAGCGCGACGACATCCAGAGCGTCCTCGTCATCGGGTCCGGCCCGATCGTCATCGGACAGGCCGCCGAGTTCGACTACTCGGGCACCCAGGCCTGCCGCGTGCTGCGCGCCGAGGGCGTGCGCGTCATCCTCGTGAACCCGAACCCGGCCACGATCATGACCGACCCCGGCTTCGCCGACGCGACCTACATCGAGCCGATCACCCCCGAGGTCATCGAGTCGATCATCGTGAAGGAGCGCCCCGACGCGGTGCTGCCGACGCTCGGCGGCCAGACTGCGCTGAACGCGGCCATCGCGCTGCACGACGCGGGCATCCTCGAGAAGCACGGCGTCGAGCTCATCGGCGCGAAGGTCGACGCCATCCGCAAGGGCGAGGACCGGCAGCTCTTCAAGGACCTCGTGATCGAGGCGGGCGCCGACGTGGCGCGCTCGCACGTCGCGACGACGCTCGAGCAGGCCAAGGAGTTCGCCGAAGACCTCGGCTACCCGCTCGTCGTGCGTCCCTCGTTCACGATGGGCGGCCTCGGCTCGGGCTTCGCGTACACCGAGGAGGACCTCGTCCGCATCGTGACGCAGGGCCTGCAGAACTCGCCCACGACCGAGGTGCTCCTCGAGGAGTCCATCCTCGGCTGGAAGGAGTACGAGCTCGAGCTCATGCGCGACACGGCCGACAACACGGTCGTGGTCTGCTCCATCGAGAACGTCGACCCGGTCGGCGTGCACACGGGCGACTCGATCACGGTGGCGCCCGCGCTCACCCTGACCGACCGCGAGTACCAGCGACTGCGCGACATCGGCATCGACATCATCCGCGCCGTCGGCGTGGACACCGGCGGCTGCAACATCCAGTTCGCGGTCGACCCCGAGAACGGCCGGATCATCGTCATCGAGATGAACCCGCGCGTCTCGCGGTCGTCGGCGCTCGCGTCGAAGGCCACGGGCTTCCCGATCGCGAAGATCGCGGCGAAGCTCGCGATCGGCTACCGGCTCGACGAGATCCCGAACGACATCACGCGCGTCACGCCGGCGAGCTTCGAGCCGACGCTCGACTACATCGTCGTGAAGGTGCCGCGGTTCGCGTTCGAGAAGTTCCCGGCCGCCGACCCGACGCTCACGACGACCATGAAGTCCGTGGGCGAGGCCATGGCGATCGGCCGCAACTACGCCACCGCGCTGCAGAAGGCGCTCCGCTCGCTCGAGAAGCGCGGGTCCTCGTTCCACTGGGGCGAGGAGGACCGCTCGGTCGCCGAACTCGTCGAGGCGTCGAAGGTGCCGACGGACGGCCGAATCGTGCTCGTGCAGCAGGCATTGCGCAAGGGCGCCACCGTCGAGGAGGTCTTCGAGGCGACGAGGATCGACCCGTGGTTCCTCGACCAGATCGTGCTCATCAACGAGGTGGCCGAGATCGTGGCGAACGCCGAGGCGCTCGACCACGACACGCTGCTGCTCGCCAAGGACCACGGCTTCTCGGACGCGCAGATCGGGCAGCTCCGCGGCTTCGGCGAGGCGGACGCCCGCGAGGTGCGCCACATCCTCGGCATCCGGCCGGTGTACAAGACCGTCGACACGTGTGCGGGGGAGTTCCCGGCGCTCACGCCCTACCACTACTCGAGCTACGACCTCGAGACCGAGGTGGAGCCGAGCGACCGCCGCAAGGTCGTCATCCTCGGCTCGGGCCCGAACCGCATCGGCCAGGGCGTCGAGTTCGACTACTCGTGCGTGCACGCGTCGTTCGCGCTCTCCGAGGCCGGGTTCGAGACGATCATGATCAACTGCAACCCCGAGACGGTCTCGACCGACTACGACACGAGCGACCGCCTCTACTTCGAGCCGCTCACGCTCGAGGACGTGCTCGAGGTCATCCACGCGGAGTCGCAGACCGGCGAGCTCGTCGGCGTCGTCGTGCAGCTCGGCGGCCAGACCGCGCTGGGCCTCGCGAAGGGCCTCGAGGCGGCCGGCGTGCCGATCCTCGGCACGAGTCCCGCCGCGATCGACCTCGCCGAGGAGCGCGGCCTCTTCGCCGGCATCCTCGAGGACGCGGGCCTGCTCGCGCCGCGCAACGGCACCGCGATCGACCTCGCCGGCGCCGTGCACGTGGCCGAGGGCATCGGCTACCCGGTGCTCGTGCGCCCGAGCTACGTGCTCGGCGGACGCGGCATGGAGATCGTCTACGACTCGCCGTCGCTCGCCGACTACTTCGCTCGCATCGAGGGCCAGGGCATCGTCGGGCCGAGCCACCCGCTGCTCGTCGACCGCTTCCTCGACGACGCGATCGAGATCGACGTCGACGCGCTCTACGACGGCACCGACCTCTACGTCGGCGGCGTCATGGAGCACATCGAGGAGGCCGGCATCCACTCGGGAGACTCGAGCTGCACCCTGCCGCCCGTCACGCTCGGCCGCGCCGAGATCGACCGCGTGCGCACGGCGACCCGCGCGATCGCCGAGGGCGTCGGCGTCAAGGGCCTGCTCAACGTGCAGTTCGCCATCGGCGCGGGCGTGCTCTACGTGCTCGAGGCGAACCCGCGCGCGAGCCGCACGGTGCCGTTCGTCTCGAAGGCGCTCGGCATCCCGCTCGCGAAGGCGGCGTCGCGCATCATGGTCGGCGCGTCGATCGCGGAGCTCATCGCCGAGGGCATGCTCCCGGCATCCGACGGCTCGAACGTGCCGCTCGACGCGCCCGTCGCCGTCAAGGAGGCCGTGCTGCCCTTCCACCGGTTCCGCACGCGCGAGGGCATCATGGTCGACTCGGTGCTCGGCCCCGAGATGCGCTCGACCGGCGAGGTCATGGGCATCGACCGCGACTTCCCGACCGCGTTCGCGAAGAGCCAGCTCGCGGCCTACGGCGGGATGCCGCTGTCGGGCACGGTCTTCGTTTCGGTCTCCGACCGCGACAAGCGCGCCATCATCCTCCCGGTGCTCCGGCTGCAGCAGCTCGGGTACGACATCACGGCGACGGAGGGCACCGCGGAGGTCCTGCGCCGCAACGGCATCCAGGCGCGCGAGGTGCTGAAGTTCAGTGACAAGCCCACCGCCGACGCGTCGTCCATCGTGGAGCTCATCCACCGCGGCGAGGTGGACGTGGTCGTGAACACCCCGAGCGGCCGCTCGGCGCGCGCCGACGGCTACGAGATCCGCGCCGCGGCGGTGGCGGCCGACATCCCGCTGTTCACCACGATCGCCGAGCTCTCGGCGGCGGTCGCCTCGCTCGACGCCGTGCGCGGCGGGTTCGAGGTGACGAGCCTGCAGGAGTACGGCGCCCGCCGGGAGGTGCCCGCGTGAGGGCGAACGACATGACGCCGTTCGGCGAGCGGCTCGAGGCCGTCTTCGCGGCGTACGGCCACCTGTGCCTCGGCCTCGACCCGCACGCGTCGGTGCTCGCCGCATGGGGTCGGCCCGACTCCGCAGAGGGCGTGCGCGAGCTCGGCCTGCGCGCGATCGAGGCGGCGGCGGGGCGCATCGGCATCGTGAAGCCGCAGGTCGCGTTCTTCGAGCGGCACGGGGCGGCGGGCTACGCCGTGCTCGAGCGGCTGCTCGCCGAGGCGCGCGACGCCGGCCTCCTCGTGATCGCCGACGTGAAGCGCGGCGACATCGGCTCGACCGTCGAGGCCTACGGCGAGGCGTGGCTGCGCCCGGGGTCGAGCCTCGAGGCCGACGCCATGACGATCAGCGCCTACCAGGGACTCGGCTCGATCGAGCAGGTCATGACGTTCGCCGAGGCCGCCGGCAAGGGCCTCTTCGTGCTCGCGGCGACCTCGAACCCCGAGGCCGCCGCGATCCAGCGGGCCGTGCTGCAGCAGTCGAGCCGCGCCGGCTCCACGGTCGCGCAGGCCATCACGCAGGGCGTGATGGGCTGGAACCAGGGCCGCACGGATGCCGCGGAGCGCGCCGTCGGCTCGATCGGCGTCGTGTTCGGCGCCACCACCGACCTCCCGTCGGCCGGCATCGACATCGACGGCGAGCCGCCGCGACCCGGCCTGCCCGTGCTGGCGCCCGGCTTCGGCCACCAGGGAGCGGAGCCCCGCGACATCCGGGCCCGCTTCGGCTCGTACGCCGGCGGAGTGGTCGCGAACGAGTCGCGGTCGCTGCTCATGGCGGGGCCCGACGGACTGGGCGACGCGCTCGCGCGTCGCGTCGACGAGTACGGAGCGGCGATTGCCTGACACCACCACGACGAAGACCGCCACCCCGTCGAGCCCGCCCGAGGTCGACCGCGTCGCGGCATCCCGCGCCGCCGTCGCCGCGCGCCGGGCCCGGGCCGCGGTGAAGGCCGACATCGCCGGCGGTGCGCGCAGCCCGCTCGACGTGCTGCGCGTCGCCTACGAGGCGCCCGAAGGCGTCGAGGGCCGCCTGCGCGTGCCCGAGTTCCTCACGTCGATCCCGGCGATCGGCGCGACGAAGAGCGCGCGCATCATGCAGGACCTCGAGATCGCCACGTCGAAGCGCCTCGGCGGCCTCGGCCGCCTGCAGCGCCGCCGCCTGCGCGAGTTCGTCGCCGAGTGGATCGCGTCGCACGGCGGCACGGGCGACCGCCTCGTCGTGCTCGCGGGCCCGACGGCCGTCGGCAAGGGCACCGTGGCCGGTTACATCCGGCGCCACCACCCCGACGTGCGGCTGTCGGTCTCGGCCACGACGCGCGCACCGCGGCCCGGCGAGGTCGAGGGCGAGCACTACTTCTTCGTCGACGACGCCGAGTTCGACCGCATGGTCGACGCGGGGGAGCTGCTCGAGTGGGCGACCGTGCACAACGCGTATCGCTACGGCACGCCGCGCCGCGCGGTGGAGCAGGCGATCGCCGCCGGCGACAGCGTGCTGCTCGAGATCGACATCCAGGGCGCCCGCTCGGTGCGCCGCGCGATGCCCGAGGCGACCCTCGTGTTCCTGCTCCCGCCGTCGTGGGACGAGCTCGTGCGCCGGCTCGTCGGCCGCGGCACCGAGAGCCCCGCCGAGCAGCAGCGCCGCCTCGAGACCGCGAAGGTCGAGCTCGCGGCGGTCGACGAGTTCGACCACCAGGTGGTGAACCACGACGTCGGCGAGGCCGCCCAAAAGGTCGTAGACTTGATGAGGCCCCGCAAGGGTCGGCGTTGAGCTGCCCGGGCCACGACTTTCCGCGCACCGAGGTGCGCCCGTTCCGTCTGAAGGAGTTCCTCCATGGCTGAGAAGCTGTCCGGCATCATCGATCCGCCCATCGACGACCTGCTCTCGAAGGTCGACTCGAAGTACCAGCTCGTGATCTTCGCGTCGAAGCGCGCACGCCAGATCAACGACTACTACGCGGACCTGCACGAGGGCAGCCTCTTCGACAACGTCGGGCCGCTCGTCGACTCGTCGATCGACGACAAGCCGTTGTCGGTCGCGCTCCACGAGATCAACGAGGACAAGCTCCGGCTCCGCCCCATCGGCGAGTAGCACGGCACGGATGTCGCCGCTCAACATCGTCGTCGGCATCACCGGCGGCATCGCGGCGTACAAGGCCGTCGGCGTCGTCCGCGCGCTCGTGCTCGCCGGGCACGACGTGCACGTCGTGCCGACCGAGGGCGCGCTCCGCTTCGTCGGCCGCCCGACGCTCGAGGCGATCTCGCGCAACCCGGTGCACACCGACCTCTACGAGGGCGTCGCCGAGGTGCGGCACGTGGCCATCGGGCAGGCCGCCGACCTCATCGTGATCGCGCCGGCCACGGCCAACACGATCGCGAAGCTCGCGACGGGCCTCGCCGACGACCTGCTCGGCAACACCGTGCTCGCGAGCGAGGCGCCCGTCGTCATCGCGCCCGCGATGCACACCGAGATGTGGCGGCATCCGGCCACGCAGGCGAACATCGCGACGCTCCGCTCGCGGGGGGTCGCCATCGTCGGGCCGGCCGTCGGCCAGCTCACGGGCGCCGACAGCGGGCCCGGACGCATGGAGGAGCCCGACGTGATCGCGGCCGCCGCGCTCGAGGTCGCCGCGGCATCCGGTCGACGCGACCTCGCGGGCCTGCGCGTCGTCGTGACCGCGGGCGGCACGAGGGAGCCGCTCGATCCCGTGCGGTTCCTCGGCAACCGCTCCAGCGGCAAGCAGGGCGTCGCGATCGCCGAGGCGGCGCGCGCCCGCGGCGCCGAGGTGACGCTCATCGCCGCGAACCTCGAGGTGGCCGACCCGGGCGGCTGCGACATCCGCCGCGTCTCGACCGCCCTCGAGCTGCAGGATGCCGTGACCGACGCCGCGCGCGAGGCCGACGTGGTCGTGATGGCCGCTGCGGTCGCCGACTACCGTCCCGCCGACGTGAGCGAGTCGAAGCTCAAGAAGGACGCGAGCGATTCGGGGCTGACCCTCGAGCTCGTGCGCAATCCCGACATCCTCGCCGGGCTCGGCCGCGCGCCGCACGACGGCACGCTGCTCGTGGGCTTCGCCGCCGAGACCGAGCCCGACGACGAGGCCCTCCTGGCCCTCGGCCGCGCCAAGCGCGAGGCGAAGGGCGCCGACCTGCTCGTGGTCAACCGCGTGGGCTGGCACGAGGGCTTCGCGACCGACGAGAACGCCGTCGTCGTGATCGGACGCGACGGCGAGATCGTCACACGAGCACACGGAACCAAGACATCAGTGGCCCATGACATCCTCGACGTGGTTGTCTCGATGGCGACGACCACGGCGGTCGCCGCCGACACCACGAAGGAACACGAGCCCACGACATGAGCGCACTCCGACTGTTCACCTCCGAATCCGTCACCGAGGGTCACCCCGACAAGATCTGCGACCAGGTCTCCGACTCGATCCTCGACGCCCTCCTCACCGTCGATCCGCACGCCCGGGTCGCCGTCGAGACGCTGGTCACGACCGGTCTCGTGCACGTGGCCGGCGAGGTCTCGACGACGGGGTACGTGGAGATCCCCGCGATCGTGCGCGACCGCGTGACGTCGATCGGCTACAACTCGTCGGACGTGTGGTTCGACGGCCGCTCGTGCGGCGTCTCGGTGTCGATCGGCGGGCAGTCGCCCGACATCGCGCAGGGCGTCGACAACGCCTTCGAGGCACGCGAGCGCGCGAGCGACGACGCCCTCGACCGCCAGGGCGCCGGCGACCAGGGCATCATGTTCGGCTACGCCACTCGCGAGACGCGCGAGCTCATGCCCGTGCCGATCTGGCTCGCGCACCGCCTCGCCGAGCGACTCTCCGCCGTGCGCAGGCAGGGCGAGCTCGACTACCTGCGCCCCGACGGCAAGACCCAGGTCACCGTCGGCTACGAGGGCCAGGTGCGACCCACGATCCAGACCGTCGTGCTCTCGACGCAGCACTCGCCGGCCATCTCGACCGAGCAGCTGCGCGCCGAGGTCGAGGAGCTCGTCATCCGGCCGGTGCTCGAGACCGTCGAGCTCTCGCGCTCCGACCTCTCGGTGCTCATCAACCCGACCGGCCGCTTCGAGATCGGCGGACCGCAGGGCGACGCGGGCCTCACCGGGCGCAAGATCAACATCGAAAAGTATTTCGGCGCAAGCGTGCACGGCGGCGGCGCGTTCAGCGGCAAGGACCCGTCGAAGGTCGACCGCTCGGCGGCCTACGCCATGCGATGGGTCGCGAAGAACGCGGTCGCGGCCGGGCTCGCCGACCGGCTCGAACTGCAGGTCGCCTACGCGATCGGCAAGGCGGCACCCGTCGGCCTGTACGTCGAGTCGTTCGGCACCGCGCACGTGCCCGACGAGCGCATCATCGGGGCGATCCGCGAGGTGTTCGACCTGCGGCCCGCCGCCATCATCCGAGACCTCGACCTGTTGCGCCCGATCTACGCGAAGACCGCGACCTACGGCCACTTCGGGCGCGAGCTGCCCGAGTTCACCTGGGAGCGGCTCGACCGCGTCGACGACCTCCGCAGCGCCGCCGGTCTCTGACGTGCCGGGCGGCGCCGTCGCCAGGGTGCTCGTCGACTCGCCCCTGCCGCAGCTCGACCAGCTCTTCGACTACGCCGTGCCCGAACGCCTCCGCGAGCGGGTGCGCTCCGGCGCCCGGGTGCGGGTGCCGCTGCGCACCGGCGGCCGGATCGCCGACGGCTGGGTCGTCGAGCTCGCCGACACGAGCGAGTACGGCGGCACCCTGAGCGAGCTCGAGGACGTCGTCTCCGACGTGCCGATGCTCGTGCCCGAGGTCTGGACGCTCGCGCGCGCCGTCGCCGATCGGGCGGCGGGCAACGCGAGCGACATCCTGCGCCTCGCCATCCCGAGCCGGTACGTGCGCGTCGAGCGGTCGTGGCTCGCGTCGCCGGGCGAACCCGGGCCCCTCCCCGAGGCGCCGCCCGCGATCCACGGCGCGCCTGCCGGCCGGGTCGAGTCGGGCATCGATCGAGGTGAGCGGATGACGCTCGCCGCCGATCCGCGTCCGCTGCGCCTGCCGACGGGTGAGTGGGTCGGCGCATGGGCCGTGACGCTCGCGCAGGCGGGCGCGCACGCGCTGCACCGCGACCGCTCCGCGCTGCTCGTGGTGCCCGACTACCGCGACCAGGAGCAGCTCGAGGCGGCGCTCCACGCCCTCGTCGACCCACGACGCGTGCTGCGCACCGACGCACGGCAGTCGGGCGGCGACCGCTACCGCGCGTTCCTCGATGCGACGCGCGACGACGCACGCATCATCGTCGGCAACCGCTCGACCGTGTACGCGCCGGCGGCCCGCCTGGGCCTGATCGCGATCTGGGACGACGGCGACCCGCTGCTGAGCGAGCCGCTCGCCCCGGGCGTGCACCCGCGCGACGCGGCGCTCGTGCGCCAGGAGCAGAGCAGTGCCGCACTGCTGTTCGCGGCGCACACCCGTAGCGTCGAGGTCGAGCGCCTCGTCGGGATCGGCTGGGTGCACCCGATCGAACCGGCCGCGCAGGTGCGGCCGAAGGTCGTGCTCACCGAGCAGCAGGCGAACCCCGATCCGGGCTCCGCGCGCATCCCGTCAGCGGCCTGGCGGCAGGCGCAGGAGGCCGTTCGCGAGGGCCCGGTGCTCGTGCAGGTGGCGCGCCCGGGCAACGCCCCGCTGCTCGCGTGCGACCGCTGCCGGGAGACCGCCCACTGCGCGGCCTGCGGCGGCACGCTCGTGGTGCCGCGTGCGGGCGGCGACCCACGCTGCGTCCTGTGCGGCACGAGCGCGAGCGGCTGGCACTGCCCGGTGTGCGACGGCACCCGCCTGCGCGCCGCGACCGTAGGGGCGACCCGCACGGCCGAGGAGCTCGGTCGCGCCTTCCCACGCTCGCGCGTGATCCTCTCCGACGGCGAGCGTCCCGTGCTGCGCGTCGGCGCCGAACCGGCGCTCATCGTCGCCACGCGCGGGGCGGAGCCCATCGCCGACGGCGGGTACCGTGCCGTCCTGCTCCTCGACGGCGAGCGGATGCTGCTGCGGGAGTCCCTGCGCGTGGCCGAGGACTGCCTGCGGTGGTGGTCGAACGCGAGCGCCCTTGCCGCTCCGGGCGCACCGGTCTTCCTCGTCGGCGTCGGCGGCGCGCTGGCCACCGCGCTCTCCACGTGGCGGCAGCCCGAGTGGGCCGTCACCGAGCTCGCCGCCCGGCGCGCCCTGCGCTTCCCGCCCGCGGTGCGGGTCGCGAGCGTCACCGCCGGGCACGCCGCCGTCACGCGGGCGGTCGACGGCGTGCGCGGGATCGACGGGGTCGACGTGCTCGGACCGGCGCCCACCGGCGACGAGGACGAGGGCCTGCAGCGGGCGATCGTGCGGTTCGACTACGGCGCGGGCGCCCGGGTGGCGCGCGAGCTGCGCGCCGAGATGATCCGCGTGGCCACGGAGCGACGGCGACCGGTGGCCGGGCGGCCCGTGCGGCGACCGCCGGTGCTGCGCGTGCGCTTCGACGATCCCGACGTGCCCTGAGGCGAGCGCGGGCATCGGATCCGCCGTGCACGCCGGTCGGCCACAATGGAGTGTGCAGAAGCTCCGCCTCGTGTTCGCCGGCACGCCGGCCGCCGCCGTCCCGTCGCTCGAACGACTCGCCGCGAGCGGCCACGAGATCGTCGCCGTCGTGACGCGCCCTGCGGCGCCCCAGGGCCGCAGGCGCGAGCTCACCCCGTCGCCCGTGGCCGCCGCGGCCGAGCGGCTCGGCCTCGCCGTCATCGAGGCGGCACGGCTCGACGAGGCGACGACGCAGCGCATCGTCGCGCTCGAGCCCGACCTCGGCGTGATCGTCGCCTACGGCGGCCTCGTGCGCGATCCGCTCCTGTCGGCACCGACGCACGGCTGGATCAACCTGCACTTCTCGCTCCTGCCCGCCTGGCGCGGCGCGGCGCCCGTGCAGCACGCGCTCATCGCCGGCGACGTCGAGACCGGGGCATCCGTGTTCCGGCTCGTCCCCGAGCTCGACGCGGGCGACGTGTTCGCCATGCACACGCGCAACGCGGGCGACGACACCGCGGGGGAGCTGCTCGAGGCGCTCGCGCACGATGGCGCCGACCTGCTCGCCGAGGTGGTCGACGGCATCGCCTGCGGCTCGGCGACGACGACGCCCCAGACGGGGGAGCCCACATTCGCCCCGAAGCTCGGCATCGATGACGCGCGGCTCGACTGGACAGCCTCCGCGGACGCGGTGCGCAACCGCTTCCGCGGCGTGACGCCCGAGCCGGGCGCCTGGACCACCGTCGACGACCAGCGCGTCAAGGTGCTCGACCTCGCCGAGGCGATGGCGACGGATGCCGCGGCGCTCGCCCCGGGCGCCCTGGAACTCGTCGGGCGACGCCTCCTCGTCGGCACCGGAACGGGCGCACTCGAGCTGCGCCGCGTGCAGCCCGCCGGCCGCACCGCGATGTCCGCGGCGGACTGGTGGCGGGGCTCGGGTCGCGACGGGGCGGTGGCGCGATGAACGCCGAGCAGGGCGGCGGACCCGGACCCGGCGGGGGGCGCGACCGCGGCGGTCGCGGGCAGGACTCCGCACGCGGCGGTGGCGCTCGCGGCGGCCCGCGCCGCGACGAACGCGTCTCGCCCGCACGCCTCGTCGCGTACGACGTGCTCGCGGCCGTGCGCGCCGACGAGGCCTACGCGAACCTGCTGCTGCCCGTGCGCATCCGCCGGGCGAGGCTGAGCAAGGCGGATGCCGCACTGGCGACCGAGCTGACCTACGGCACGCTCCGCCGGCAGGGCACCTACGACCGGATCATCGAACTCGCCGCGGGCCGGCCGACGTCGGCGATCGACCCGGCGGTGCTCGACGTGCTGCGGCTCGGCGCGCACCAGCTGCTCGCGACCCGGGTGCCCACGCACGCCGCGGTGAACGAGCAGGTCGCGCTCGCGCGCCGCGTCGAGCCGAAGGCGGCGGGCTTCGCGAACGCGGTGCTGCGCACGATCTCACGCACGTCGCCCGAGGGCTGGCGCGAGCTCCTCGCCGAGGGCGCCCGCAGCGACGAGGAGCGCCTCGCCCGGCTCGAGAGCCACCCCGAGTGGATCGTGCGGGCCTTCCGCACGGCCCTCGAGCACGAGGGCCGCGGCGACGAGCTGGAGGCCCTGCTCGCCGCCGACAACGCCTCGCCGCGCGTGAACCTCGCGGTGC
>CBFGWW010000077.1:0-12388 GCA_965652625.1 uncultured Agromyces sp. | reverse complement strand
GGGCCGCAGGACCCGGCGACCGGCCAGGTCGTGGAGGGCGGCGTCGCGGAGCAGACGCGGCAGGTGCTGCGCAACATCGGCGCGGTGCTCGCCGAGTACGGGCTCGACTTCGACGACGTCGTGAAGGTCACCGCCCACCTCGAGGACCTCGCCGACTTCGCCGAGTACAACGAGGCCTACGCCGAGTTCTTCACCGAGCCCTACCCGGTGCGTACGACCGTCGGCTCCCGCCTCGCAGACATCCTCGTCGAGATCGACGTCGTGGCGGCCCTGCGCGAGGGGTAGGCGACGGATGCCTCAGAGCCCGAGCCGCTCGAGCTCCTCGTCCATGCGGCGCGCGAGCTCGGCGTAGCCGTCGTCGTTCGGGTGGATGCCGTCGGCCGCCATCCACTCCGGATGCCCCTCCAGCCAGCGCGAGGCACCCGCGATGTACTCCGCGTCGACGTCGGCGGCCGCCGCCTCGACCCAGCCGATGACCTGCTCCACCGAATCCGGCCGCTCGTCCGTGTACCAGAACGGCTCGACGACCACGAGGCGCGCGTCGGGCAATTCGTCGCGGAAGCGCCGCAGGTCGGCGTCGATCGCGGCCTCGATCTCGTCGGCGCTCGCGGGCATCGAGAAGTTGTCGTTGAGTCCCATCGTCACGATCACCACGTCGGGCGTCGGCTCATGCTCGACGATCTGGTCGACGAGATCGTCTCCCCCGATGAGGTCGCGGTTGTTCACGTACCCGAGGCCGTCGATGCTCGGGTTGAACTCCCACCACCCGCGCCCCTGCGCCACGATCGTCGACCAGCGGCGTTCGGGCGAGCTCGCGCCGGTCCCCCGCGTGTAGGAGTCGCCGTAGAACGCGACGACGACCTGGCCGGGCGACGGCGCCGCCGCCTGCCCGGGCGCGGACGTCACCGGCATCCCGCACGCGACGAGCACGAGGCATCCGACCGCGGCGACGATCGCCGCCGTGCCGCGCCCGACCCCTCGGCGGAACACCGCTCCCGGCGGCTCCTAGACCGCGACCGGCAGCTTCGCGGCCACGAGCTCCGCGATCTGCACGGCGTTGAGCGCGGCGCCCTTGCGCAGGTTGTCGTTCGAGACGAAGAGCACGAGGCCCTTGCCCTCGGGCGCCGACTGGTCCTGGCGGATGCGGCCGACGTAGCTCGGGTCGGTGCCGGCGGCCTGCAGCGGCGTGGGCACGTCGGAGAGCGCGACGCCCGGGGCATCCGCGAGCAGCTCGGTGGCGCGCTCGGGCGTGATCGCGTTGGCGAACTCGGCGTGGATCGAGAGCGAGTGGCCCGTGAACACCGGCACGCGCACGCAGGTGCCCGCGACGCGCAGGCCCGGCAGCTCGAGGATCTTGCGGCTCTCGTTGCGGAGCTTCTTCTCCTCGTCGGTCTCGAGGTCGCCGTCGTCGACGATCGAGCCGGCGAGCGGGATGACGTCGAACGCGATGGTGCGCGGGAACTTCTGCGCCTCGGGGAACTCCACGGCGCGGCCGTCGTGGACGAGCCCGATGGCGTCCTGCGCCACGGCCGCGCGGGCCTGCTCGAGCAGCTCCTCGCCGCCCGCGAGCCCTGCGCCCGACACGGCCTGGTACGTCGAGACCATGAGCCGCTCGAGGCCGGCCTCGTCGTGCAGCACCTTCAGCACGGGCATGGCCGCCATGGTGGTGCAGTTCGGGTTCGCGATGATGCCCTTCCTGGCCTCATCGATGGCGTGCGGGTTGACCTCGCTGACGACGAGCGGCACATCGGGGTCCATGCGCCAGCCGCTCGAGTTGTCGATGACCGTGACGCCGGCGGCGGCGAAGCGGGGCGCCTGCGCCTTCGAGGTGGTGGCACCGGCGGAGAAGATCGCGATGTCGAGGCCGGTCGGGTCGGCGGTCGAGGCGTCCTCGATCACGATGTCCTGGCCCTTCCACGGCAGGGTCGAACCGGCCGACCGCGCCGAGGCGAAGTAGCGGATCGACGCGACCGGGAAGTCGCGCTCCTCGAGCAGCCGGCGCACGACGGCACCCACCTGTCCGGTGGCGCCGACGACGCCGATGTTCACTCCCTGAGCCATGGTCTGTTCCTCACTCGCGGAACGCGGTTCCGCGTGGTCGTCTGGGCGATGCCCTCATTCCAGTGTGCCCGACGCTGGGGTCGCGCGACGCCCGATGACCTCGATCCGCAGGCCTCTGGCAGGTTTTCCGCGAAGTGCGGCAGTCGACGGATGCCGCGGCGCGCGTGTGCTCGGTGTGCTCAGCGGCCCGTGCCGGCGTGCACCACCGCGTCCTCCTCGGCGTCGAGCTCGAACGCCGAGTGCACCGCACGGGCGGCGGCGTGGACGCTGTCGGCGCGTGTCACCACCGAGATGCGGATCTCGCTCGTCGAGATCATCTCGATGTTGATGCCCGCTTCATACAGCGCCTCGAAGAGCCGCGCCGAGACGCCCGTGGCCGACCGCATGGCCGCGCCGACGAGCGAGAGCTTGCCGATCTGGTCGTCGTACTGCAGCGACGTGAACCCGACGGCGTCCTGCGCGTTCGAGAGCGCCGTGAGGGCGCGCTCGCCGTCGGACTTCGGGAGGGTGAACGAGATGTCGGTGCGTCCGGTGGAGGCGGCCGAGACGTTCTGCACGATCATGTCGACGTTGGCGTTGGTGTTGGCGACGATCTTGAAGATCTTGGCGGCGACGCCGGGAACGTCGGGCACGCCGACGACCGTGATCTTCGCCTCGGTCAGGTCGACCGCGACGCCCGCGATGACGGACTCTTCCACAGCTGCTCCTTCGGGAAGACGCGAGGGGTCGTAGACGATCGTCCCCTCGCTGTTGTTGAACGACGAACGCACGTGCAGGGTGACGCCGTGACGGCGGGCGTACTCGACCGCCCTGATGTGCAGGACCTTGGCTCCGGATGCCGCGAGCTCGAGCATCTCCTCGCTGGTGATCTTGTCGAGCTTGCGCGCCTTCTTCACGACGCGCGGGTCCGACGTGAACACGCCGTCGACGTCGGTGTAGATCTCGCAGACGTCGGCGTCGAGCGCCGCAGCGAGGGCGACGGCGGTGGTGTCGCTGCCGCCGCGTCCGAGCGTGGTGATGTCGCGGGACTCGCGGCTGAACCCCTGGAATCCGGCGACGATGACGACCGCGCCGTCGTCGAGCGCCTCACGGAGGCGCACCGGCGTGACCTCGACGATGCGCGCGGCGCCGTGCGTGGCATCCGTGATCATGCCGGCCTGGCTGCCCGTGAACGAACGGGCCTCGTGGCCCATGCTCTTGATCGCCATCGCGAGGAGCGCCATCGAGATGCGCTCGCCCGAGGTGAGGAGCATGTCGAGCTCGCGGGGTGCCGGGATGGGCGTGACCTCGTGCGCGAGGTCGAGCAGCTCGTCGGTCGTGTCGCCCATCGCCGAGACCGCGACGACCACGTCGTTGCCGGCCTTGCGGGTCTCGACGATGCGCTTCGCGACCCGCTTGATGCTCTCCGCGTCGGCGACGGACGACCCGCCGAACTTCTGCACGATCAAGCTCACGTAGGCGCTCCCGAAGTGGATTGCGGCCGGGGAGGGGTGCACCCGGCGCCGGAAGGTCCATCATACGGCGGCACGTATGCGGCCCCGGCAATGTGACGGCCGCGTGAAGCCCCGCCCTCCTCCCCGGTTCCGCGCGGATGCGCCGATAGCATGCGGGCATGCCTGAGGCGCTCGAGGGATGGTCGGACTTCAACGTCGCGATGGTCGGGGCGACCGCCGCCCTGGCCGGTCTGCTCATCGTCGCGATGTCGGTGAACATCGCGGAGATCATGAAGTCGCCCACCCTGCCGCCGCGTGCAGCGGCGTCGATCGCCGCGCTCGTTCTCGCGCTCACCTCGGGCGCCTTCGGGCTCGTGCCGGGGCAGCCCTCGATGGCCTACGGCATCGAGGTGCTCATCGCCACGGTCCTCGCCGGGATCTTCCAGTGGCACGCGATCCGGGTGGTGGCGCGCGAGGACCACGTCTCCGCGACCGACCGGGTCCTGAAGAGCATCGCCGGCATCCTGCCGATCGCCGCCTTCCTGGGGGGCTCGCTGCTCGTGATCGCGGGCGTCCTCGAGGCGGGCCTCATCACGATGGCGGTCGGCTCGGTGCTGAGCATCATCGCCGGGCTGCTCTTCTCGTGGGTCGTGCTCGTCGAGGTGCTGCGCTAGCAGCTGGCCGCGGATGCCGCGTCACCCGTGGCCCCGGGGTCGGGCTGCGGCGTAGAGTGCGGCCATGTCCGAACTCGCCGAGGACTGGTCGCAGTTCAACGTGGCGATGGCCGGGGCGACGGCGGCGCTCGCAGGCCTGCTCATCGTGGCGATGTCGGTGAACCTGAAGGCGATCATGGCGTCGAGGTCGCTCCCGGTCCGCATGGCGACGGCGCTCACGACGCTGCTCGTCGCGCTTGCGGCCACGGCGCTCGGGCTCGCGCCCGAGCAGCCGGCGTGGGCGTACGGCCTCGAGGTGTTCGTGGGCGCGAGCCTCGCGGCGGGGTTCGAGGTGCGAGCCATCCGCGCGATCATGCACGATCAGGTGGTCGCGACCATGAAGCGGATGGCGAAGTCGGTCGCCGGCACGGTGCCCATCACCAGTTACCTCGTCGGCAGCCTGCTGCTCATGACCGGCTCGGTCGCCGCCGGCCTCTGGTTCTTCGCCGCCGGCGCGATCCTCGCGATCGCGTCAGCGGTCCTCCATTCGTGGATCGTGCTCGTCGAGGTGCTGCGCTAGCGTCACCGCTCCAGCGCGCGGATGCTTCGGGTGCCGTCAGCGGAGGTCGACCTGGATCACCGAGCCGCCTCCGGCCGAGACCGATCCGGTCGTGAGGAACGCGGTGTTGCCTCGGATCGCCAGGCCGTACGGTGCCTGCAGGTTGTCGACGACGGCCTCGTGCGTCGAGCCGCCCGGCGTGATCGTGCGCAGGGAGCCGACGTGCCCGTCGAAGAAGTTGCCGTCATCGAGCTGCACCGCGTACAGCGTGCCGCCCTTCCAGGCGAGGCTGGTGACCATCGTGAGTCCCGTGGCGTACGCCGTGCGCTGGCCGTCGCTCGTCACCCGCCAGATCGTGGACCCGCCCGTCGGGAAGGGGAAGCCGGTCAGCTGGGATACGTAGTACGCACCGTCGGGCCCGACCGTGACGTCGGTCGGGACCGCCTGGGGGTTGATCATGCCGGGACCGAACGGGTTGGGCACGGCCGGCCCGTCGGGGAAGGCGGTGACGGTGCTCTCCCCGCGCTTGCCGACGGTCAGCAGGGAGTTGCCCCCCGCGTCGCTGACGGCCCAGTTCTTGGCGTTCAGGGCGGTGAACCCGACCGCGTTGCTGTCGGGCGGCTCGTTGCCGTCGGGGTTGTTCGCGATCTCGTAGGCGTTGAGATCGGCCGCGAGCGCGAGGTCCGCGCCGGCGAGGGGGGCGGCCTTCAATGAGCCCGTCCGCAGGGTGCCGAACGTGGCGTACTGCGCAGGAAGGCTGTCGCGAGCCAGTGCGGCGCCCGACATGCCGCCGATGAGCACGGTGATCTCGTTGCCGCGCACATCGACGTCGGACGCGCCGACGACCTCGCCGACGAAGTTCATTGCGGGGAGTCCGGTCACCACCCGTCGCTGGCTGGCGCCGTCGATCTCGGTCACGGATCCGGTGAGCCCGCACACCTGGAACTCGGGCGGAACCCCGGGGATGAGCTCGCACGCGGTCGCCGTGCCCGCCTCCGCGACGTAGATCCGCTGGCCCGGACCGACCGAGAGCTGCCGCGGGTTGTTGAGGCCCGTGGCTACGACGACCGGGTCGGACGCTCCGGGCGGAGCCGCGTTCACCGGCGGCGCGCCGATGGCGACGAGGCTCAGGCCGACGATGGCCGTCAGCGCGATCGGGATGGGACGAAGCCTGCGAGACATGAGCACTCCTCGAGACGAGGCTGATCGCGTCGGATGGCGCGCGTGCCCAGCCTCCCGGAACTCGCGACGAGCGACAAGCTTCCGTGAGTATTCCTCACCCGTTTTGGGGCCATCGGCGTGCGCGGGCGCTGCCCGCCGGCCACGGATGCCGCGGTCAGTCCTTGTGCGCGCGCGGCATGTACCACTCGGTGTACTCGGTGGCGCGGCCGTCGTCGGCCAGCCGGATGATCCACAGGTTCAGGTAGTCCTTCTCGGCCGGGTACGCGGTGCGACCCTGCACGACGACGAAGTCGTCGTGCTCGTCGAGGATCTCCCAGTCGAAGCTCCACGTGCCCGGCTCGTCGAGGTCTTCGAGCCAGCCCGCGACGATCGCCTCGCGGCCCCGTCGGGGCTCGGCGTCGGGGGCGGTCAGGTACACCGCGTCATCGGTGAACAGCGCCCCGATCTGCTCGGGATCGTTCGACTCCCATGCCGCGACGTATCCCGCGACCCATTCCGCACCTCTGCTCGCCATGCGCTCGTTTCTACGCGGACCCTCCGACATCCACAACTGACGCCGGGGGGCTTGCGCTGACTCAGCCGACGGTGCGACGGCCCTCGAAGGCACGGCCGAGCGTGACCTCGTCGGCGTACTCGAGGTCGCCGCCGACGGGCAGGCCCGACGCGAGGCGGGTGACCCGGATCTCGAGTGTCGTGAGCAGCCGGCTCAGGTAGGTCGCCGTGGCCTCGCCCTCGAGGTTGGGGTCGGTCGCGATGATGACCTCGCTCACCGTGCCGTCGGCCAGGCGCTGCATGAGCTGGCGGATGCGCAGCTCGTCGGGCCCGATGCCGTCGATGGGGCTGATCGCGCCGCCGAGCACGTGGTAGAGCCCGCGGAACTCGCGGGTGCGCTCGATCGCGACGACGTCCTTCGCCTCCTCGACCACGCAGATGAGGCTGGGGTCGCGTCGCGGGTCGCGGCAGATCGAGCACGTCTGCTGCTCGGACACGTTGCCGCAGATCTCGCAGAACCGCACCTTGTCACGCACCTCGAGCAGGATCTCGGCGAGCCGGCTCACGTCGAAGTGCTCGGTCTGCACGATGTGGAACGCGATGCGCTGCGCGGACTTGGGACCGATGCCGGGCAGGCGCCCGAGCTCGTCGATCAGTTCCTGGACGATGCCCTCGTACACGCGCTACCCACGCTCCCCGAAGCCGGAGCGCCCGGGCGCCTCGACCTCCTCGAGGAACGTCGCCCCGAGCACCTCGCGCACCACGGCCTCGCCGTAGCGCTGGATGCCGTCGGCGGGCGCCGAGCCGGATCCGCCGCGCGGCACGGCGGCGGGTGCGGGGTCGGATGCCTCGACGACGATCTCGGGCGCCGGGCCCGGGTCGAACGGCGGCTCCACGTCTTCGGGCGGCGCGTCGGCATCGTCGGGAAGGTCGTCGATGGGTGCCGGCGGAGCGGACACCCGCGAGGACGCCGGAGCGGACGCAGGTGCCGACACCGACGCCGGCGCGGGGGGTGCAGCGATCGCGGTCGCCGTGCCACCGCGGCCACCCGCCAGCCTTGTGGAGCTGTCGGGAGCGGACGCCACGTCGGTCGCGACGTCGCCGCCCGGGATGGCGACCGTGGCCCACGAGTCGACGGGCGCGGTGGGACCGAGCGCCGACGTCGTCGTGTTCGGCGACGGGCGACGTTCCCCGCGGGCCGATGGTGCGGAGGCGGCACTGCGGCCGGAAGCGCCCGACGCCGACGTGCTCGACTCCCCCGCCGGCGCGATGTCGGATTCGACGGGCGACGTGCGCGACCCGGCAGAGGCCAGGCCCGATCCCGCGGGCGGCGTGCCCGAACCCGCGGGCGGCGTGCCCGATCCGGCAGGCGCCGCGGCCCCGGTGCCGGTCGCCGCACCGGCGCGCCCTGGGCCCTCGACCTTGGCGATGAACTTCACGGTCACGCCGAGCACCTCGGCGATCGCGGCGCGCAGGAGCTCGCTGACGCTCTGGCCGGGGGCGCCGCCGCGAAAGCCCGCCACGTCTTGTTCGCTCGGGAACGCCAGCACCAGCACGTCGTCGTCGCGGAACTCCCGCACCTGCGCGGTGAACGCGACCATCCACGCGCTGCGCTTGGTGCGCTGGAGCGAGGCGAGCACCTCGGGCCAGGCGTCGCGCATCTGCTGGAGCGTGACCGGACCGACCGGTTTCGGCCTGGCAGCGGGGGCGGCCGGCGCCGCAGCGGCCGGCGCCGCAGGCTCGGACGCCCCAGCACCCGGCTCGCTCGACGCGGCAGGTGTCGCTGCGGCGGCAGGCGGTGTCGGAGCCCGCGAGGCGCCCGCGCTGGATGCACTCGGCACCGCCGCCGCACCGGCCTTCGACGGGGCGGCCGCCGACCGCTCGGGCAGCGCACCCGTGCCGTCGGTCGCGGCATCCGTGACCCCGACACGGCGCTCGAGCCGCTCGACGCGGGCCAGCGCGCCGCGCTCGGTGTCGTCGCTCGAGGGCACGAGCACGCGGGCGAGCATGAGCTCGAGGTGCAGCCGCGGCGACGTGGCGCCGGTCATCTCGGTGAGGGTCTGGTTCACGAGGTCGGCGACGCGCGAGAGTTCGGCGGGCCCGAAGGCCGTGGCCTGCGCCGCCATGCGGGCGAGCTCGTCGTCGGGCACGCCGCGCAGCACGGCCTTCGCCGCCTCGGGCGACGACGCGGCGACCACGATGAGGTCGCGGAGCCGCTCGAGCAGGTCTTCGACGAAGCGACGCGGGTCCTGCCCGGTCTGCACGACCCGGTCGGCCGCGGCGAACGCGCCGGCCGCGTCCTTCGCGCCGATGGCGTCGACGACCTCGTCGAGCAGCGCGCCGTGCGTGTAGCCGAGCAGCGCGACCGCGCGCTCGTAGTCGATGGTCGTGCCCTCGGACCCGGCGATGAGCTGGTCGAGCAGCGAGAGCGTGTCTCGCGGCGACCCGCCGCCCGCCCGCACGACGAGGGGCAGCACGCCCGGCGCGACCTCGACGCCCTCTTCGGTGCAGAGCTGCTGCACGTACTCGAGCATCGGCCCGGGCGGCACGAGCCGGAACGGGTAGTGGTGCGTGCGCGAGCGGATCGTGCCGAGCACCTTGTCGGGCTCGGTCGTGGCGAAGATGAACTTCACGTGCTCGGGCGGCTCTTCGACGAGCTTGAGCAGCGCGTTGAAGCCCTGCGGCGTCACCATGTGCGCCTCGTCGAGGATGAAGATCTTGTAGCGGTCGCGCGCGGGGGCGAACACGGCGCGCTCGCGCAGGTCGCGGGCGTCGTCGACGCCGTTGTGGCTCGCCGCGTCGATCTCGACCACGTCGAGCGAACCGCCGCCTGCGCGCGACAGCTCGATGCAGCTCGGGCACACGCCGCACGGGGTGTCGGTGGGCCCTTGGGCGCAGTTGAGGCAGCGGGCGAGGATGCGCGCGGACGTGGTCTTGCCGCACCCGCGGGGGCCGCTGAAGAGGTAGGCGTGGTTGACCCGATCGGTGCGGAGCGCGGTCATGAGCGGCTCGGTGACCTGCGACTGGCCGATCATCTCGGCGAACGTCTCGGGCCGGTAGCGGCGATAGAGGGCGGTGACCACGCCTCAATCGTAGTTGCCGCATCCGACACGGCGTCCGGGGGCGTTGACAGCCCATTGGGGGTGGTAGGGCGTAGCATGCGGTGATCATCGGAAAGGGGCGAGATGACGGCGACGACGATGACCCCGGCACAGCTCGCACGGTTCGAGGCACGGCTCATGGCCGAGCGCGCCGACGCCGAGGAGCGCCTCGCGGAGTTCGACGACGCGATGGCCGAGGTGCGCACCGCCAGGTCCGACGCCACGGCCGACGACGAGCACGACCCCGAGGGCCCGACCATGACGCAGGAGTGGTCGCAGCGCACCGCGGTGCTCGCCGACGTGCGGGCCGAGCTCGCCGAGGTCGACCGCGCCCTCGCCCGCATCGCCGACGGCAGCTACGGCATCTGCCAGCGCTGCGGCAAGCGCATCACCGTCGGAAGGCTCGACGCGCGCCCCACGGCCGTGCTCTGCATCGACTGCGCCCGGCTCGTCGGCTGACGAGGGTCGGCCGACTGCGCCTTCGCGGCAGCCGCCTCACTCGCCGGGCGTGAGCTGCGCCGCGGATGCCTCGGCCGCGACCTCGGGCGCATCGGTCGCCGGTTCGGCGGCAGCCGAGCCCCCGGGTGCGCGCGCGGCGGTCAGCCCCGAGAACGAGCGCAGGAACAACGGGCTCCCGCCGAGCACGAGGTAGAGCAGTGCGGCGCCCGCGACCGTCGCGGTGATGCCGAACGCGTCGACCGAGAGGCCGCCGAGCAGCGCGCCGAGCGGCATCGACGCCGCCACCCCGGCGGTCGTCGCGCCGAACACCCGTGCCCGCATGCCGTCGGGCACCTCGCCGTACATCGCGGTCGCGATCATCGGGTTCAGCGCGCCGGCCGCGAGTCCGGATGCCGCGAGCACCGGCAGGAGCACGGGCAGCGGCGCGCCGAGCGCCATCGCGAGGTAGGGCGGCGTGCCGGCGAGCACGAAGCAGACGGCGAACATCGGGCGCCCCGACCAGCGGTGCGCGACGAGGGCGAAGAGCGCCGAGCCGGCCAGCGCGCCGGCCGCGAAGCATCCGACCATGAACCCGAGCACCGCCGGGTCGTCGAGCACCCGGGTCGCGTACACGGGCTTCAGCACCGTCATGCCCGCCGCGTCGATCGCGTTCGTGAGCGTGACGAGCAGCACGACGGCGCGCAGCAGCGGATGCACCGCGATGAAGCGGATGCCGGCGACGAAGCCGCCCTTGGCGTGCGTGTCCTCCGTCCCCGATCCCCCGCTCGCCGCCTCGCCGTCGGTCGAGCCGTGGGCGGCGGCGGCCCTCGCGATGCGCCGAGGCACGAAGCAGAGCACCAGCAGCGCCGAGACCGCGAACCCGATCGCGTCGACGATGAGCGCCGGCGCCGCGCCCGCGAGGGCGACGAGCGCACCCGCGGTGCCGGCGCCCACCATCGTCGCGGTGCGCTGCACGGTGGACTGGGCGCCCGCGGCGCGGGCGAGCGGCATGCGTGCCAGGGCGGCCAGGTCGGGCACGAGCACGGTCTTCGCGGTGTCGCCGGGCGGGTCGAGCAGGCCCCCGAGGAACACGAGCGCGAGCAGCACGCCGAACGGCAGGCCGACCGTGGCCCAGAGCACCGGGATCGCGATGATCGTGACGCCGCTCGCGACGTCGGCGACGATGCTCGACAGCCGGTAGCCGAAGCGGTCCACGAGCACGCCGCCGAGCGCGCCGCCGATGACGAGCGGCACGGTGGCGAACACGCCCGCGACGCCGGCGGCGAGCGGCGATCCGGTCTCGGTGAGGGCGATGATCGGCACCGCGATCATCGCGATGGCGTTGCCCGAGAGCGAGAAGAACTGGGCCGCGAAGAGCGCGAGGATCGGGAGGCGGCGGCGCGGGGCATCCGTCGTCAGGCGACCCGTGTCGCCGGTCGTGTCGGTCGCCTGGGCGACGCTCGTCGCGTCGGTGGACGCGCTCATCGCGTGGTCCTCGGGAAGGTGTGGGTCATCCAGCGCACCGAACGGGTGCCGGGTCGCGGCTCGCGCCCCTTCGCCCACCACTTCTCGCGCACGGCGGCGAGCTCGGCGCTGAGCTCGCGGAACTCCTCGAGCGTGAGCTGCGCCGCCCCGTCGGAGGAGTCGGATGCCGCGACCCACTCGGGTTCGAGCGCCATCTCGGCATCGAGCGCCTCGAGCAGCTCGCGGTGATAGGAGTCGAGCACGGTGCGGCGCATGGCGTCGGATGCCTCGCGGCGCTCGGGATCGTCGAGGAACTCCTCGCTGCGCGTGCTCGTCATCTCGTGGGCGGCGCGCCACCAGCGCTCGCGGCCGTCGCGCTCGAGCTCGGGTGCGGGCACCACGAAACCGTGCTTCGCGAGCGTCGCGAGGTGATAGCTCACCGAGCCGGATGCCGCGCCCGTCGCCTCGACGAGCATGCCGACCGACTTCGGACCCTCCACGCGGAGCAGCCCGAGGATGCGCAGCCGCAGCGGGTGCGCCAGAGCGCGCATGGGACCGGCTTCGTGCAGGTCGATGGAGCTTCCGTGTTCGGCCATGCCCTCATGCTAACTCTGCAAGAGTTCTTGTGCAATGCTTCTTGCGCAAGTCTCCTTGTGGAACCGATCGTCGAGTAGCGCCGCGCGCAGCGCGACGCGTATCGAGACGCAACAGAGGCGCGTCCCTCGCCGCGTCTCGATACGCGTCCGCCTCCGGCGGGCGCTCCTCGACGACCGGGTGCTCCGGGTGCTCCTCGACGACCGGGTGGGGCGTCTCGATACGCGTCCGCCTCCGGCGGGCGCTACTCGACGACCGCGTGGCGGGCGTTACTCGACGACAGGACGCTCCTCGACGACCTCGAGCGTCTGCCGCGCGATCTCGAGCTCCTCGTTCGTGGGCACGACGAGCACGGCGACGCGCGAGGCATCCGTCGAGATGCGCCGCGCCCCGCTCCTCCGCTCGCGGTTC
>CBFGWW010000076.1:0-12418 GCA_965652625.1 uncultured Agromyces sp. | reverse complement strand
GCGTGGAGCCCGCCCCCGAGTCGTGGTGCACTAGCCCCGGCCCGGGCCCCCGCACGTCGTGGGATGAGACGCGCCCGGCCTAGCCGGCGCCGTCCGTCCGCCGGTCGAGGAGCGCCCGGCGCCCGACGAAGTCGCTCCCGGCTCGAAGCCCGGTCAACCCCTGCCCGGTGTCGGCGGCATCGGGAACCATGGACGGATGGACGTCACCGAGTGGCTGCTCGAATCCGATCCCGCGATCCGCTGGCAGGTCATGCGCGACCTGCTCGACGCGCCGGCCGACGCCGTCGCCGCCGAGCGATCCCGTGTCGCGATCGAGGGCGTCGGGGCGCGGCTCCTCGCCCTGCAGGCCGACGACGGCTCCTGGGGCGGTCACGAGTACGGCGAAGACGGCGACCGCCGCGGCACGCACTGGATCCTGCAGGACCTGCGCCGGATCGGCGTCGATCCCGCCGCGCCGCAGGTGCGCGCGGCGATCGACCGTGTCCGCGACGGCGTGACCTGGCGCTGGTGGGATCACCGCCCGTACTTCCAGGGCGAGGTCGAGGAGTGCGTGAACGGCGGCGTGCTCGCCCACGGCGCCTACTTCGGCGAGCTCGGCGAGGGCAGCGACCGCATCATCGGGATGCTGCTCGAGCAGCAGCTCGACGACGGCGGGTGGAACTGCGACCCGCCCGAGGAGTCGACGAGGTCGTCGTTCGACTCGACGCTGTGCGTCATCGAGGGGTTCCTCGCCTACGAACGCGCCGTGCCCGACGCGCCGGCGGCGATCACCGAGTCGCGGCGGCGCGGCGAGGAGTACCTGCTCGAGCGGGGGCTGTTCCGCCGCCGGTCGACCGGCGAGCTCGTGCTCGACCGCTACACCGACTTCGCGTTCCCGCCGTACTGGCACTACGACGTGCTGCGTGCGCTGGACTACTTCCGCGAGACCGGCTCCGACCCCGACCCGCGCATCGGCGACGCGATCGGGCTCGTGCTCGACCAGCGCCTCGACGACGGCCGCTGGCCGGCCGCGAAGCCCCGGCGCGGCGAGGTGTTCTTCCCGCTCGACGAGCCCGAGGGCGAGCCGAGCCGTTGGAACACGCTGCGCGCCCTGCGCGTGCTGCGCTGGGCGGGCCGGTAGGCGGCCGGAGCGACCTGCCCCGCCCGCGACTCGCGCGGCTCAGTCGGTGAACGCCACCGCCCGCACCGGTGCGCCGTCGGCGTCGATCGGCAACGGGAAGAATCCGACGCGCACGCGCTCGGGCAGTCCGTCGAGCCCGGTGAGGTTCTCGACGATGAGCGCGTCCCCGCCGAGCACGACGTCGTGCACCGGGAATCCGTCGCCGCCTGTGGGGTCGGGGCTCAGGGTGTCGACCGCGAGCACGCGCATGCCGCGCCGCAGCAGCTCGGCGGCGGCATCGGGATCGAGCGCCGGATGCTCGAGCGCGGCATCCGTGCCGAACCGCGACGCCCACCCGGTGTCGACGACCACGATCGCGGGCACCTGCTGGGGCACCTCGCCGCCGAGCGCCGACGCGAGCTCGGCGAGGCCGTACCGCTGACGGGGCGCGAGACCCTCGAGGTGCACGACGAGCGCCTCCCCCACGAGCTCGTCGAGCCCGATGCCCCCGGTCGTGCGCCCGCCGGGCACCGTGTGCGACGGGGCATCGAGGTGGGTGCCCGTGTGCGAGCCGAGATGCAGCTGCGCCACGTCCACGCCGTCGCGCGCCAACTCGAGCGCAGCGCCGATCTCGACGCCGGGGTCGCCCGGGTACACCTGCATCCCGCTCGCGATGCGGTGGCTCAGCTCGCGCACGCCGGGCCCTCAGCCCACTTCGGCGCGCTCGTCGGTCGCGGCCGCGGTGTCGGCCTCGCTGAGGTGCACGCTCGGCTCGCGCGGATGCCGCGACCGCTCGCGCAGCATCGCGAGGAGGTAGAGCACGAAGCTCAGCACGAACGCGGGAATGGTCGCGCCGATGGGCGACGGCCAGACGTAGGTGAGCAGGTACGAGGTGAGCGCGCCGACGACCCAGACGGCGACCGCGATCCAGTTGATGCCGGCCGCGTACCAGTAGCGTCCGCCCCTCGCCCGCAGGATGTCGGCGGTGTACGCCGACCGCTTCACGAGGTAGTAGTCGACGATCATGATCGCGAACACCGGCACGAACAGCGAGCTGATGAGCACGAGGAAGTTCGTGAACTGCGTGAGCAGCCCCAGCCAGGTCGCACCGAGGATCGAGATCGCCCCGAGCACGAGCGCCGTGGGCAGGAACTTCAGGCGACCGCCGACGCGGGCGTGCACGACCGACGTCACCATGCCGTAGACGACCATGGTGTTCGTCGCCATGACCGACAGGAAGATCACGATGGCGAGCGGGGCGCCGAACTCGGCCACGATCGTGGCGGGGTCGAACGGCACCGCGTCGCCGCCGGCGAGGATCACGTAGGCGAACGCCGTGAGGCCGAGCGTCATCGAGATGACCGTCGAGAGCGTGTAGCCGACGCCCGAGCCGATGATGCCGGCCCGGCTGCTCTTCGCGAGCCGGTTGAAGTCGGCCGACAGCACGGTCCACGAGATCGCGGTGGCGATGACGATGTCGAGCACGATCACGGGCGTGTAGCCGATCGCCTCGTCGACCGGGATGGCCTGGAACTCGGCGGGCGTGAACGTGGTGAACGCGACGATGAAGATCCACGCGATGATGACGAGCATGAGCACGGCGAGCCACGGCTCGACGCGGGCGATGCCCTCGTGGCCGAAGATCGCGAGGATCACGACGAGCGTCTGCGCCAGCACCGAGAACAGGATCGGGCTCGAGAACCCGGTGAGGCTCTGCACGAGGTAGTCGACCGTGACGCCGGCGAGCATGGCCTGCACCCAGCTCCAGCCCATGAGGATCACGACGTTCGCGACGACGGGCAGGTAGCTGCCGCGGGTGCCGAACGACCCGCGCGTGAGCGCCATCGTGGGCAGCCCGGTGCGCGTGCCGATGTTGCCGACCGCGGCGAGCACGATCGCGCCCGCGAGCGTGCCGAACACGATCATGGTGAACGCGGTGCCGAAGTCGACGCCGGGCACGAACAGCGTGCCGGTGAGCAGCGTCGTGACGACGAGGTTCGCGGCGAGCCAGATCATGCCGATGCGCAGCAGCGACAGCGTGCCGCGCACGGGCCCGGCGTTGTCGGCCTGCTGCTCGAGGCGGCGATCGAGGCGTGAGTAGAGCGACATTGCTCCTCCTGGGTGGGGGTGTGGCGGCCGGATGCCGCGTGGCGTGTCAGCCGGGGAACGGGGAGAGGTGCTCGTGCACGGCGACGAGGCGGTCGCCGTCGGCGCGGAAGACGATGGTCTCCCGCTCGCGGTAGGCGTCGGGACCGTCGCCGGTCTCGACGGCCGTGTCGACGTCGTGGGCGAACACGGCGCCGCCGGGGAACGTCTGCACGTGCCGGTTCGACGACGTGCACGAGGTGACCCGCCAGCCGCTCTGGATCCACTCGGCCCAGAGTCGCTCGTACGTCGCCCGGTCGTCGAGGCGCGCAGGCTCCGTGTGGAACACGAACGTCGCCTCGGGGGCGAACGTGGCGAAGTACCGCTCGCCGTCGGTGGCGGCGAAGGCGTCGACGATCGCGTCGGCGGCCGCGAGCACCTCCTGCTCGTCGGGTTCACGGTCGGTCATCGGACTCCTCCTCCTGGCGGGGCGCCATCGCGCTGATGAGCTCGTAGGCGACATGGGATGCCGCGATGCCCGTGAGCTGGGCGTGGTCGTAGGCGGGCGCGACCTCGACGACGTCGGCGCCGACGATGCGCCGGTCGGCGAGCGCGCGGATGATGCGCAGAAGCTCCCGGCTCGTCATGCCGCCGGCCTCGGGCGTGCCGGTGCCCGGCGCGTGGGCGGGGTCGAGCACGTCGATGTCGATGGAGATGTAGAGCGGCGCGTCGCCGATGCGCGCGCGGATCCGCTCGATCGCGGCGGCGACGCCGTGCTCCTCGATCTCCTCGCTCGTCACGATGGCGAAGCCGAGCCGGGCGTCGTCGCTGAGGTCCTCGACGCCGTAGAGCGGACCGCGAGTGCCCACGTGCATGCTCGCGGTGAGGTCGATGAGCCCCTCCTCCGACGCGCGGCGGAACGGCGTGCCGTGCGTGATGGGCGCGCCGAAGTACGTGTCCCAGGTGTCGAGGTGCGCGTCGAAGTGCAGCACGGCGACGGGACCGTGCCGGTCGGCCACCGCGCGGAGCAGCGGCAACGCGATCGTGTGGTCGCCGCCGATCACGACGAGCCGGTCGGCCCACTCGGCGAGCGCCCTGGCCCCGGCCTCGACCTGCTCGACGGCCTCCTCGATGCGGAACGGGTTCACCGCGATGTCGCCCGCGTCCACGACCTGCTGCACGGCGAACGGCGAGATCCGCTGGGCCGGATTGAAGGGGCGCAGCAGTCGGGACGCCTCGCGCACGTGCGACGGGCCGAACCGCGCCCCCGGGCGGTAGCTCACGCCGCTGTCGAACGGCACGCCCACGACCGCGATGTCGGCGTGCTCGACCTCGCCGATCCTGGGCAGCCGCGCGAAGGTCGCGATGCCCGCGAACCGCGGGACGACGCTCGCGTCGACCGGGCCGATCGGCTCCTCGGCGGGTCGGTGCTCAGGTTGCATATTAGAAAACCTTCGATAATCAGCAGTAAACCTTTGGCCAGAGTATGCCTGCCGCTGCGCCGTGTCAACGGAATTCGGCACGGTGGTCGCAGGTGCGCGGCATCCGCTCGACGACCGCGGCGAAGGCGGGCGCTCAGGCCGCCTGCGGGCCGGACTCGTGCGCGGTCTCGCTCGCCAGCCGGGCGATCCGAGCCCGTGCGTTCCGCTCGCTCGGCGAGACCGGACCGAGCACTCGGGCGGCCGACACGAGGAGGATCCGCGTCATCGTGATCGCCGGCCACCACGGCCGCCGCAGGCCGAGCAGTTCGCGGTGGCGCGGCGAGAGCGACGCCACCGCGCCCCCGAACAGGATCGGGTAGACGCGCCCGGTGAGGCCGGGCAGCCCGGGCTTGCGGATGAACCGCACGGCCTGCACGACGCGCTCGTCGACCTTGGCCTCGCGCAGGAATCCGTCGAGCTCGGCATCGAGCTGCGCGACCGACGTCGGCGGGTCGACCACGCCCATCAGCCGCCCCGCCTCGGCCCACTCGCGCACGTACGCGTCGGGCCCGCCGGGGATCGGCGCACCCCAGACGGCGTGCGCGCCGAGGAACGCCTCGGTGAACGCGTCGTGCACCCAGCGCAGCAGCACCTGGTCGCTCGCAGCATAGGCGCGCTCGGCGCCGGCGGCGTCGACGTAGGTGCCGGTGATGCGCTCGTGCAGCCGGGAGACGCGAGCGGATGCCGCTGCCGCCGCCCTGCGGTCGCCGAACGTCGTCGTGGCGATCCACCGGATCGTGCCGTCGAGGCGCCCGAGCGGGTCCTCGTGATAGCGCGACCAGTCGTGCACGCCCGCCATCGCGCCCGGGTGCAGCGTCTGCAGCAGCAACGCGCGGATGCCCGCGACGAGGGTCGGCAGCGCGCCGTTCACCGCCCAGACGGCGCTCCCCGGTCCGAAGTACCCGGCGTCGTCGCCCTCGACGAGGGCTGCCGTCCACGCCGGCAGCTCCTGGTGCGAACGCGGCGATCGCGAGCGCAGTCGCCAGCGTGCGCCGCCCGCGCTCCGCAGCTCCCGCTCCGCCATATTCGACGTTAACCCGTCGCCGAGCGGATGTCGCTGCGCAACGGCTGCGAAGTCCGCCGTGCCGCGGCATCCGATGGGTGTCATCGGTGAGCCGCGCCGCCGTGCTCGTTCAGTCGCCGCCGGGCTCGCGCAGGTGCACCCGCTCCCCCTGCGCGCTGAGCAGGTTGATGATCTCCGCCGGCTCGAGCGACGCGCTCGCGGTGCCGTGCGGCGTGCGGGTGTCGAACTCGGCGGCCTCGCCGCGCTCGAGCACGATCTCCTCGTCGCCGAGCGCGAGGCGCACGCGTCCGCTCAGCACGTAGATCCAGTCGTAGCCCTCGTGCGCCCGCTGCTCGACGGGTGTGTCGGGCGGATGCCCCGGCAGCACCATCTTGAACTCGTGCACGTCGGGGTTGCTGCGCGTGAGCGGGATGATCGCCCGGCCGCCGCGATCTTCGTCGGCCCGGCGCCGCGCCCCAACGACGGGATCCTCCTCGCGCTCGGCGCCGAGACGGCCGAGCACCCGATGGGCGGACGTTGGGTCGCCGTCGACCCGATGGGACGCACCAGCGTGCCCGGCCTGTGGGCCGCCGGCAACGTCACCGACGGCCGGTCGTCGGTGCCCTACGCGATGGCCGCGGGCAGCCTCGCGGGCGCGGGGATCAACGCCGACCTCGTCGAGGCGGAGGTGCGCGCGGCGATCGCGGCGGCCTGACGCACGACCACCCTCCCGGTCGAGTGGATCCTCGAACGACTCCGCGTTCCTGCCGCGTCCTGATCTCGACCGGTCGCCTCACGCTCCGCTGCGGCGGATGCCGGTACGCTGGCGCCGTGATCGACACGCCGCCCACCGAGCGCCGGCGCCCCCACGTCGTCGCGCTCATCTGGATCTGGGGCCTCGTCACCGTCTTCGTGGGACCCGTGCTGATCCTGGCCCAGTTCGCCGCCGCCTTCGGCGCGTTCGGCGGCCCCGGCGCGGCGCCCGTGGAGGATGCCGTGGTCCCCGCCCTCACCTTCACGAGCCTGCTCGGCGGGGTCGGGGCGCTCGTGATCGGGGGCCGCTGGTGGACCGCACTGCTGGCCGGTTCGCCCGGGCTGCTCACCCTGCTCACCGGCATCGACGACCCCGTCAGGAACCTCTTCGCGATCATGCTGCTGGCCAGCCCGGCGGCTGCCATCATCGGCGTCCTCTTCGCGGTGGGGCAGTCCAACGACGCCGTGTACGGGCCGGCCGCGGACACGGAGGAGGACGAGGTCGGGTCCGACGTCGAGACCGGCGACGAACGACCCTGACGCTGCTAGCATGCGCGGACGGACGGTCGTCGTTCCCGCGACCGCGACCAGGGGGGAGCCCGAATGCCCGGACCCGATGATCTCGTGCCGGGCGCCCCGGCGTGGGTGGACCTGAGCACGACGGATGTCGACGCGGCATCCGCCTTCTACGAGACGCTGTTCGGCTGGGAGGCCGAGGACGTCGTCGACGAGCGCTTCGGCGGCTACCGCGTGTTCCGCCTCGGCGGCAGGCGGATCGGCGGGATCGGCATGCGCATGGACGACGACGTGTCGGCGCCGCACTGGACGGTGTTCCTGCTCACGTTCAACGCCGCGACGACCGACGAGCTCATCGCCGAGGCCGGCGGCACGGTGCTCTTCGAGCCCATGGTCGTGCCGACGCGCGGTGTGATCGGCATGGCGATCGACGGCACCGGCGCGGTGGTCGGCTACTGGCAGCCCGGCATCGTCGAAGGATTCGACGTGTTCGGCGAGCCCGGCAGCGCCGTGTGGTTCGAGCTCGCGGCGAGCGACTTCGACGCAGCGACGCAGTTCTACGCGCACGCGTTCGACTGGAGCCTCGCCCTCGGCGAGGACGAGCCGCGGTACGCGGTGTTCGAGCGCCGCGGGCGCGACTTCGCGGGCATCGTCGACGCGGCGTCGACGCTCGGCGAAGACGAGGGACCGGCGTGGCGCGTGGTCTTCGGCGTCGACGACGTCGACGACACGGTCGCGCGTGCCGTGGAGGCAGGCGGCACGGTCGTGGACCCGCCGTCGGACGTGGCGTCGGGCCGCAGCGCCGGACTGCTCGACCCGACGGGCGCGTTCTTCCTCGTGATGTCGCGCGCGGGCTGATCGCGGGCGCCGCGCGGCTCAGTAGTCCTCGCGCGCCTCGCGGTACTCCTGCACCTGGTCCTCGGATGCCTCCCAGCCCTCGAGCGCCGCGACGAGCTGCCGGTGCAGCCACGCCGCGTCGCCCGGTTCGCCGGCACGCAGCTGTGCGAGTCGCTCGGTCGCCGTTCCCCGCAGGTCGTCCATCACGACCTCCCCTTCCGTGCGGATGCCTCGACCGACGGCCGTTCGTCCGGCCCCGCACGGTGCACATCCTGCCACCGCCTGAGACTCGCCGGAATCCCCGGCGTGCGCTGGAATCCCTCCCGACCGGGATTCCAGCGCCCCGGCGGGATTCCGGCATGCGCAAGGTGCAGGCGCCGCGCGCCGTGCCTACCGCGTGCGCAGCCCGTCGAGCGCGAGGTCGACGACGCGCTCGCGCTGCGCCGCGTCGGGGAACGCCACGCCCGCCACGCCCGCGACGAGCCGCACCGCGTCGTCGATCGCGACGTCGGTGCGCACCTCTCCGGCCGCCTGGGCGCGGCGGAGCAGCGGCTCACCCGACTCGTACATGATGCCGCGACAGGTCTGCAGCAGCTCGGAGTCGCGGTTCAGCCCCTCGAGCAGCACCTTCTTGCGGCTCGCGTAGTCGGCGAAGCGGCGCAGCCAGGCCGCGAGCGCGTCGAAGGGCTCGGCGTCGTCGACCTCCTCGGCGAAGGACGCGACACCCGCGACCTCGTCGAGGTACACGGCCTCCACGAGCGCGTCGCGCGTCGGGAAGTTGCGGTAGAGCGTGCCGATGCCGACGCCGGCCCGGCGGGCGATGTCCTCGAGCGAGGCATCCACCCCGTGCTCGGCGAAGGCTGCGCGGCCCGCCTCGATGAGCGCGTCGAAGTTGCGCCGCGCATCGGCACGCGTCGGACGACGCTCGTCGAGCAGCGCGCGGAGCGCCGGATCGGTCAACGGGAACACCTCGCTTGCAAAGTGGAGGCTCCCTCCGCTAATCTACTAAGCGGAGGCATCCTCCGATCGGAGTCTCCCTCCAGTATATCCCTTCCGCCTGATCGAAAGGCGTTTCGCTTGTCTGCATCACGCATCACCTTCATCGCGGTGGCCACGAGCTTCACCGCAGTCGCAAGCCTGCAATCGCTCATCATCCCCGTGCTCTCGACGATCGGCGCCGACCTCGGCGCCGACGCGGTCGGCCAGACGTGGATGCTCACCGCCTGGCTCATCGCCGCGGCGGTCGCCACGCCGCTGCTCGGCCGCGCCGGCGACCTCGTCGGCCGTCGCCGCATGTACCTCCTCGCGCTCGGCGCGGTGGCGGTCGGCTCCCTGCTCTCGGCGTTCGCGCCGAACCTCACCGTCATGCTGTTCGCCCGCGTGCTGCAGGGCCTCGGCGCCGCGGTCTTCCCGCTCGGGTTCGGGCTCGTGCGCGACGCCTTCCCGCCGGCACGCCTCGCCGGTGCGATCGGCGGCCTCTCGGCGATCATGGCCGTCGGCAGCGGCCTCGGCACCGTCATCGCCGGTCCGGTCGCGGCCGTGATCGGATGGCGCGGGCTCTTCGCCCTGCCGCTCGCCCTCGCCGCGACGGGCCTCGCCCTCGGCTGGTTCGGACTCGCGCGCACGACCACCCGGGCGACCGGACGCATCAACGTGCTCGCGGCCGTACTCCTCTCGGGCTGGCTCGTCGCACTGCTCCTGCCGCTCAGCTCGGGCAACCAGTGGGGCTGGGGCTCGCCCATCGTGCTCACGCTCTTCGTCGTCGCGGCGATCCTCGCCGCCGCGTGGGTCGCGGTCGAGCTCCGCTCGCGCAACCCGCTCGTCGACATGAGGATCATGCGCCTGCCCGCCGTCTGGACGACGAACGTCACCGCCCTGCTCACGGGCGCCGCGATGTTCGGCGTCTGGGCGTACCTGCCCCGCCTCGCCGAGACGCCGACCTCGAGCGGCTACGGTCTCGGCGTCGACGCGAGCACCGCGGGCCTCATCATGCTGCCGATGCTCGTGACGATGGCCTCGGTCGGATTCGTCGCCGGACCGCTGAGCCGCGTGCTGCCGTTCGCGGCGCAGCTCACGCTCGGCGCGTTCCTCTCGGCGCTCGCGTCGCTCGGGATCGCGTTCCTGCACGACAACGTCTGGACGCTCGCCGCGGCCGCCGCGGTGCTCGGCCTCGGCACGGGGCTCGTCACCTCGTCGACCCCGAACCTCATCGTGCGTAGCGTGCCGGCCGACCAGGTCGGCATCGCGACGGGCATGAACGCGAACATCCGCACGATCGGCGGCGCGATCGGCACGACCGTGTTCGCCGCCGCGATCGGCGCGACGCTCGGCGCCGCCGGCCTGCCCGCCGAGTCGGGCTACGTCGCCGCGTTCGTGATCGGCGCGGTGCTCGCGCTGGTCGGCGGCCTCGTGCCGTTCTTCGGCCGCAGCCGTCCGGTCCGGCCCGAGGCGCGGGCGATCCCGGTCGTCGAGTCCCCGCTCGAGGAGCTCGCCGAAGCCGCCTGATCGGATGCCCCGACCGCCGAACGCCCGGCCCGCGCGACACCGCGGGCCGGGCGTCCTGCGTCAGTCAGTCGGGCGTTCTGCGTCAGCCGACGGTGGGACCGGTCGGCGGGTAGTACCCCGGCGGGACCTCTTGGATGAACGATCCCGGCGGCATGCCCAGTGCCGCCACCTCTTCTGGGGTGAGCACCCGCCACTCGGGGTGGGCGAGCGGCGCCGGCCCCGACGAACCCGCTCGCGGCGCGCTGCCGGTGCTCGGACTCGTGGAACGGGCTGCGGCCTGCTCGGCCGCCGCGATGGCGGCCGCGTTCGCGGTGGCGTGCGTCGACTCGACCACGGATGCCGCTGCGATCCACCGCGGCAGTGCGTCGGCTCCCGTCGCCTCGCCCTCGGTCGCCAGCACGGCGTCACGCGCGGCGCGCAGCTCGGCGACCGATTCGGCCGACGCGAGACCGCTCGCGGAAATGACCGCGTCGGTGCGCGGCCCCGCCTCGGAGACTGCTTCGGCGACCGCGCGGCGTGCGGCGTCGCAGGCGACGTGACGCTCCGCTGCGGCGAGTCGGGCGTGATGCGCGGCCGTGCCGGCATCCGCTCGGATCTGTCCCGCCTGCTCGAGCGCGGCGCGCAGCTCCTCGACACCCGCCCCGGCCGCGGGCTGCACGGGCGTCACGCTGAGCGTGCCGGCATTCACGACCAGCGGCTCGGAAGCCGCGGCGGTGGTCGCACGCCCGGCGGTGGCGCCGGCGAGCGCGACGGTCGACGTCGAGAATCGGGCGGATGCCGCGAGCACCGGCCCGAGGCGCGCGGCCTCGGCATCGACGCATTCCTGGGCCGTCGCCTCGACGGTGCGGGCCGCGACGGTGCGGTCGTTGACCAGCGCCAGGTCCGCGACGACGTGGTCGAACCGGGACCTCAGCTCGGCCCGCGCCTCGGATTCGATCATCGAGGCACGGGTGACGCTGAGCCCGCCGATCACGATCGCGGATGCCGCGACGAGGGCGATGAGCATGAGGGGGTGGCGCATCGTGCGTGGCGCAACAGGGGTCACAGGCCGGGAATCCTTCTCGTTCGAGCGCCCGCGGCGCGACCGTCCGTCCGATCACGCTAATGGACGGAGCGCCTCCGACAGTAGCGGCGTCGGATCACGAAACGGACACGACGGTCCGCAGGAGGAGGGGGGCTCAGGCCTCCGGCGCGAGCTCGAGGGTCATGAACACGCTGTTCGGGTCGAGCACATAGCCGCCGAACGGACCGCACTCCACGAAGCCGTACTTGGCGTAGAGCGTGCGGGCCGGGCGGAAGAAGTCCTGCGATCCGGTCTCGAGGCTCACCCGGCGGTAGCCGCGCCGGGCGGACTCGGCGAGCACGTGCTCGAGCAGGCGCGCACCGAGTCCCCGGCCGCGCGCCGCGGCATCCGTGCGCATCGACTTCAGCTCGCCGTGCTCGGGGCCGAGCTCCTTGAGGGCGACGCAGCCGTGCAGCCCGTCGGCGTCGCCGATGGTCCAGAAGGTGACCTCGGGCACCGCCAGCCCCGAGACGTCGAGGGCATGCACGCTCTCGGCCGGCGAGGTCGCGAACATGTCGTCGAGGTGGTCGGTGAGCAGGCGGATGACCCGCTCGTCGGCGAGGTCGCCGAGCCGGATGTCGGTGGTCGTCGTCACCGCCCCATTCTCGCCGATTGGCGCGGCTAGCGGCCGATGAGTGCGTTCAACCAGCCCGGGCCGGCGATGAGCACGTCGCCGCCGAGCCGTGCTCGGAGCCCACGATCCGCGGTCACGACGAGCACCCGGGCGGCGGGCTCCGACCCGGTCCCGCGCAGCCCGCTCGCCGTGTCGACGATCGCGCCGTCGCCGTCATGCGGCGCCCGCACCACGTCGATGCCCGGCACGGATGCCGCCGCCTTCGCGGCGCCCTCGATGACGGCGATGACGCGCGCGATGTGCACGGTGTCGCCACCGGGCTCGTCCGCGACCCGCCCAACGAGGCCCGGCAGCTCGGACATGACTCGCGCGGCGCCACCGGCGCGGTCACGCCACCATCCGTCAGGACGCGACCCCATCACGTTGGCCACGTCCACGATCATCGTGACGTCGTTCGCCCGTGCTTCGTCGCCGCTCATGGGCCGATCATTCCACCCCTCGG
>CBFGWW010000075.1:0-12490 GCA_965652625.1 uncultured Agromyces sp. | reverse complement strand
TGCGGCCGCCCGCGCGGGTCAGGACGCGGCGGTCAGGATGCCGCCTTCTTGGCCGGCGCCTTCTTGGCGGGTGCCTTCTTCTTGGCCCCGTCGCCCGACTTGGTGCCGCCCGACGACGACTTCGACGCGGACTTGGCGTTCGACGCGGTCTTCGAGGTCGACTTGGCGGTCAACTTCGCCTCATCCGCCCCGCCGCGTTTCGACGCGATCGACTGGCGCAGCGCCTCCATCAGGTCGATGACCTCGCCGCCCGCCTCCTCCTCGGGCTGCTCGCCGAACGTCGCGGCCGTGTCGATCGCGTCGCCCTGCTCGAGCTTGGCCTTGATCAGCGTTCGGAGTTCCTGCTGGTACTCGTCGACGAACTGCGCCGGCTCGAAGTCGGAGACCAGGCTCTCGACGAGCTGCTTCGAGAGCTCGAGCTCCTGCGACGAGATCTTCACGGGCTCGTCGAGCGACGGGAAGGCGGCCTCGCGCACCTCGTCGCTCCAGAGCAGCGTCTGCACCATGAGCACGTCGCCGAAGACGCGCAGCGCGGCCAGGCGGGTCTTCTGCCGCAGCGCCATGCGCACGATCGCGGTGCGGTCGGTCGACTCCAGCGTGCGACGCAGCAGCACGTAGGCCTTGTTCGACGCGGAATCGGGCTCGAGGTAGTAGCTCTTGTCGAACATGATCGGGTCGATCTGCTCGGTCGGCACGAACTCGACGACCTCGATCTCGCGGCTGCGCTCGGCCGGCAGCGACTTCAGGTCCTCGTCGGTGATGATCACCGTGCGCTCGCCGTCGTCGTAGGCCTTGTCGATGTTCTTGTAGTCGACGGGCTTGCCGTCGATCTCGCAGATGCGTTGGTAGCGGATGCGCCCGCCATCCGCGTCGTGCACCTGGTGCAGTGACACGTCGTGGTCCTCGGTGGCGCTGTACAACTTGACGGGCACATTGACCAGGCCGAATGTGACCGCCCCCTTCCAGACGGCTCGCATGCCTCAAGTACACACCCCCGCCCCGCGCGGGCGGAACCCCCAGCCCTCGCGGTGACTCGCCGCCGTGCGCGAGGATGGACGCGTGGCCGAGGGCACGCGCCAGCTCGTGGAGGTCGACGGTCGGAGGCTCCGGCTGACGAACCTCGACAAGGTCATGTATCCCGAGACGGGCATGACCAAGGGCGAGGTGATCTCCTACTACGCGGAGGTCGCCCCCGTCATGGTGCCGCTCACGGCCGGGCGACCGGTCACGCGCAAGCGCTGGGTGCAGGGCGTCGGCACGCCGGATGCCCCGGGCCAGGTCTTCTTCGAGAAGAACCTCGCCGAGCATGCGCCCGACTGGGTGCGCCGCGGGGTCATCCAGCACTCCGACGGGCCGAAGACCTACCCGATCGCCGACAATCGGGCGACGCTCGTCTGGCTCGCGCAGCAGGCGTCCCTCGAGGTGCACGTTCCGCAGTGGCGGTTCCGCCCCGACGGCGGGCGCGGCAACCCCGACCGCATGGTGTTCGACCTGGATCCCGGCCCGGGCATGGGCCTCGCCGAGTGCGCCGAGGTGGCCCGGCTCGTGCGGGCCATCCTCGACGGCATGTCGCTCGACGCCTACCCGGTGACGAGCGGCAGCAAGGGCATCCACCTCTACGCCCCGCTCGACGGCGCGCAGACCTCCGAGCAGATCTCGGCCGTCGCGCACGAGCTGGCCCGCGCCCTCGAGGCCGACCACCCCGAGCTCATCGTCTCGAGCATGCGCAAGACGCTGCGCGAGAACCGCGTGCTCATCGACTGGAGCCAGAACAACCAGAACAAGACGACGATCGCGCCGTACTCGCTGCGAGGGCGGTTCCGCCCGACCGTGGCGGCGCCCCGCACGTGGGAGGAGCTCGAGGACCCCGACCTGCGCCACCTCGAGGCGCACGAGGTGCTGGAGCGCGTCGCCGAGGGCATCGACCCGACCGCCCCGCTCGCGGCATCCGGCGGCGGCGGGCACGGACCGCTCGCCACCTACCTCTCGATGCGCGAGGCGGGGGCGACGCCCGAGCCGATGCCCTCGTCGTCGTGGGGCGCGCCGAGCGAGGGCCTGCCGCGGTTCGTGATCCAGGAGCACCACGCCCGACGCCTGCACTACGACCTGCGGCTCGAGCGCGACGGCGTGCTGAAGAGCTGGGCCGTCCCGAAGGGCATTCCCGAGGGGACCGACCGGAACAACCTCGCCGTGCAGACCGAGGACCACCCCATGGAGTACCTCGTGTTCGAGGGCACGATCCCCGGCGGGCAGTACGGCGCGGGCAGCATGACGGTCTGGGACACCGGCACCTACGAGACCGAGAAGTGGCGCGACGAGGAGGTCATCTTCACGCTGAGCGGCCGGCCCGGCGGCCCGCTCGGCGAGGTGCGACTCGCGCTCATCCGCACCGAGGGCGAGGGCGAGAAGTCGCAGTGGCTGCTGCACCGCATGAAGGACCAGCGCGCCGGGCACTGGAGCCCCTCGTCGAAGGCGCGGCACGCGAGCAGCGAACGTCCGGTGGTGGAGGAGCGCCCGGCGCAGAGCCCGGTGGACGAGGAGCGCCCGGCGGAGTCGGACGCGTCTCGAAGCCCCCGTGCCGGAACCGAAGACGACGCCGTCGAGCCCATCCTCGTCCGTCCCATGCTCGCCACCTCGGGCACGCTCGGCCGCCTCACGGGGGAGGAGTGGGCGCTCGAATGGAAGTGGGACGGCATCCGCGTGCTCGCCCGCACCGACGGCGGCGGACTCCGCCTGCTCAGCCGCAACGGGAACGACGTGACCGCGCGCTACCCCGAGCTCGCCGGGCTGCCGACCGTGCTGCGCGGCGACGCACTCGTCGACGGCGAGATCGTCACGCTCGACGAGGAGGGGCGTCCGAGCTTCGAGCTGCTGCAGCAGCGGATGAACCTGACCCGCGTCCGCGAGATCGAGCGGCTCGCGGCATCCGTGCCGGTTCGGCTGCTGCTGTTCGACGTGCTCGAGATCGCCGGCTCGCCGGTGATGCAGCTGCCGTATCGTCGGCGGCGCGAGCTGCTCGAGCGCCTGCTGCGCCCGCGCGCCGGGGTGCCGGTGGAGGTGCCGTCCGCCGCGACGGGCGAACCCGCCGAGGCCTTCGAGGAGAGCCGCCGCCTCGGCTTGGAGGGCCTCGTGGCCAAGCGACCCGACTCGCCGTACCGACCAGGCGTTCGCTCGGAGGATTGGCTGAAGCTGAAGCTCACGCGCACGCAGGAGGTCGTGATCGGCGGCTACCGCAAGGGCGTGGGCACGCGCACGGGGCACATCCGTTCGCTGCTGGTGGGCATCCCTGGCGAGCACGGGCTCGAGTACGCCGGACGGGTCGGCAGCGGCTTCCGCGAGGTCGAGCTCGATCGGCTCCTGCAGCGGCTCGGCGAGCTCGAACAGTCCGCGCCGCCGTTCCTGGCGGTGCCGGCCATCGACGCGAAGGACGCGGTGTGGGTGCGACCCGAGCTCGTCGGCGAGATCGAGTTCGGCGAGTGGACCCGCACGGGCGTCGCGCGGCACCCGAGGTGGCGCGGTCTCCGCAGCGACAAATCCCCCGATGAGGTGGTGAGGGAAGCGTCATCCGATGGCCCCTCAACGGGGTAGGCTTCCTCGGTGGGCACACTCTACTACGGCGATTCCGGCACTCCGATCGGCATCGAGGACCGCGCGCTGGCGCACCTGAAATTCGCGATCACGACCAAGCTCCGCCGCGGCGAGAGCTTCACCCTGTCGTGGAAGCACCCCGACGACCAGCCGCGCGGTCGCAGCACCCTCTGGGTGCACCCGACCATCCCGCTGCGCTTCGTGTTCGACGAGCCCGAACCCGCCGAGCTGAGCCGGGAGTGGGTCGAGGACCTGATGCGCTCGGCGAACAGCACCGGCGGCATCACGCTCGTCGAGGAGCACGTCGACGTGGAGCCCGAGCCCGACCTGCCGCCCGTCATCGCGGCCTGACCGCCCGGCGACAGCCGGCGCCGGCCACCCGGCCTTCGCCGGAGGTCGAACGCGCGGCCGAGCCCGGGCGCGCCCTCACGCCTCGTCGACGAGCAGCGCCAGCAGCGCCGTCTCGCGCCCACCACGCAGGCTGATCGTGCGGCCGTGCTCGTACGCGTCCACCACCCGCGGATCGACATAGCTCGCCTTCGCGATCGTCGGGGTGTTGCCCAGCACCGTGCTCGCGAACTCGACGGCGTCGCGCACGGCGGCCGCTCGCGCCTTGGTCGTCTCCGCGACGCCGAGCTCGGCCAGCCGGTCGGCGGCGGCGATCGTGCCGCGGAGGGTCCGGAAGTCCTTCGCCGTGAAGTCGCCGCCCGTGCGCGCCCGGATGTCGTCGTTGACGTCGGACGCGATCGCCGCGCGCATCCGCCGGCCGTCGAGCCACGCGTAGAGCCGCGACGCGGGCGAGCGCTCGGCCGAGCGCTCCACGAACGTCGCGAGCGCGGCATCCGTCACGCTGATGTCCTGTGCGATGCCGCCCTTCGCCCGGAACCGGAATCGCACGGTGTCGGCGGCGGCATCGTCGAGCCGCGCGTTGCGCACGAGCAGGGTGGTGAGTCCGCGGCTGCGGAACCCGGCGAGCGACTCCTCCGATCCGATGCGGATCGCGCCGAGGTCGAGGGTGCGGAAGGCGGCGGCGAGCACGCGCTCGCGCGGCAGCTCGGCGAGCGCGAGGTCGCGCCGCACCGTGCGGCGCGCCGCCGGCAGCACCTCGGCCAGTGCCGTCATGCGCAGGAACTTCTCCGCGTCCTGCTGCTCGCGCCAGACCGGGTGGTAGAGGTACTGACGTCGGCCGGCCGCGTCGACGCCCACCGCGAGGATGTGCGCGTTCGGGGCATCCGAGATCCACACGTCCTCCCACGCGGGCGGTATCGCAAGGTCGGCGATGCGGGTGCGCTCGGCGCGTCCGGCCGCACCGCCGCCGGAGTGCACGTAGGCGAACCCGCGGCCGCGCCGCAGCCGGGTGAACCCGGGTGACACGTAGGGTTCGACCCGCCTGAGGCGCGGCATCCGCGGCTCAGTGGTTGCGCAGTGCCGAGATCAGCTCGGACTTGCGCTTGCCGCTGTACCCGGTGAGGCCGAGCTCCTTCGCGCGCTTGCGCAGCTGCTCGACGGTCCAGTCCTCGTAGTCGCCGGCCTTGCCGCCCTTGCGGCCGACCGCGCTGCGACCGCGGTTCGCCGCCGCGTTCGAGATGCGCGCGGCCTTCTCCTTCGACGCGCCGTCGTCGCGGAGCTCCTCGTAGAGCTCCGGATCCTTGAGCGACGCGTTCCTGCGTCCCGGCATGCGGTTCTCCTTCCTCTCCTCTGCGGCCGACCGCGCTCGGTCAGAGCGCCCGGCCGCCCGTCACCGGCAGCACGGCGCCCGACACGTACGACGCGTCGTCCGACGCGAGGTACACGTAGGCTCCCGCGAGCTCCGCCGGCTGGCCCGCTCGTCCGAGCGGGGTGTTGTGCCCGAACTCGGGCAGCTTGTCGGGCCATCCCGTCGCGGGGATGAGCGGGGTCCAGATCGGCCCGGGGGCGACGGCGTTCACGCGGATGCCGCGGGGCCCGAGCTCCTCGGCCAGCGCCTTCGTGAACGCGACGAGCGCCGCCTTCGTCATGGCGTAGTCCACGAGCGCGCTCGACGGGTCGAAGCCCTGGATGGAGGTCGTGGTGATGATGCTCGAGCCGGCGTCCATGAGCGGCACCGCCGCGCGCGCGAGGAACACCGGCGCGAACAGGTTGACCTGCACCACGGCCTCGAAGTCCGCCGTCGGGATCTCGTCGATGCCGCCCCGGTTGCGCTGGTGCGCCGCGTTGATCACGAGGAGGTCGAGTCCGCCGAACGCCTGCTCGGTGTGCGCGACGAGGTCCTTGCAGTGCTGCTCGCTGCGCAGGTCACCGGGGAGCAGCAGCGGGTCGCTGCCGGCATCGGTGATCCAGTGGGCGGTCTCCTCCGCGTCGTCCTGCTCGCTCGGCAGGTAGGCGATCGCGACCCGTGCGCCCTCGCGCGCGAACGCGATGGCGACCGCGCGCCCGATGCCGGAGTCGCCGCCGGTGATGAGCGCGCGACGGCCGACCAGGCGGCCGCTGCCGCGGTAGCTCTGCTCGCCGTGGTCGGGCTGCGGCGTCATCCGTTCGGTGAGTCCCGGCGGCGCCTGCTCCTGCTTCGGGAACGGATCCGTCGTGTGCTTGGTGGTCGGGTCGACGAGTTGCTCGTTCATGACCTGTGAAGCCCCCTTCGGTCAGGACTGCCACGCTACGCGGGGGCCGATGGGCCCGCGCGGGGTTGACATCGGGAGCCGCCCCTCGCCGCCGACGTCGCCTGGCCGACAGCCCCGGCATCACGGGGATCGCGTCCGCGGATCTAGCACTCCCCGCGAATGGGGGTCAACCCCTAGGCCGGCGTCGCCCCGGCCCTCTACCGTCGGAGATCCGGCCGTACCTGCGTCCGGATGCCCCGCCCGCACCCGTCGGGCGGATCCGCCTCGTCGAACACGGGTGCGGATCACCGTGAAGGAGAGATCATGAACATCCTCGTCGCCGTCATCGCCATCGCCGCCATCATCCTGCTCATCACGGGTGGTGTGGTGCCCACGCTGAACTTCCTGCTGTGGGTCGGAATCGCGCTGCTGATCATCGCGGCCATCGTGTTCCTCGTGCGCTTCATCGGCGGGAACCGGACGGTATGACCTGAGATCCCCCGGGAACGCGCGACGCGGTCGCACGCTCCCACCCTCCAGACGGCCCCTCGGCACCTCGTGCCGGGGGGCCGTTCCCGATCTCCCGGACGCGTGCATCGCAATCGACGATTGGGACGTATGCTGATGCCGTGGGAACGCTGTACTACGGGGATTCAGGCACCCCCATCGGCATCGAGGACCGGGCGCTGGCGCACCTGAAGATCGCCATCACCACCAAGCTCCGCCGGGGCGAGAGCTTCACCCTGTCGTGGCGTCACACCGACGATCAGCCGCGCGGCCGCAGCACGCTGTGGCTGCATCCGTCCATCCCGCTGCGGTTCGTGTTCGACGAGCCCGAGGCCCCCGAGCTGAGCCGCGGCTGGATCGAGGACCTCATGCGCTCGGCCAACAGCACGGGCGGCATCCAGCTCGTGCCCGAGCACCTCGACACCGACCCCATTCCCACCTCGGCCGACCAGCCGGTGCAGGTGGGCGTCGACGTCCAGGAGGTCGAGACCGGCACCGAGACCCAGCCCGTCTGACGACGAACGAGGCGCAGCCCACTGGGCTGCGCCTCGTCGTGTCTGCGTCGTACCGTGCTACAGGAGGTCGTCGCGCGACGTCTCCACGCCGCCGTGCACCTCGCCGCGCCATCCGCCCGTGGGGGCGTTGCGGTCCTCGACGAAGTCCTTGAACTTCTTGAGGTCGCGCTTCACCTGCATGTCGTCGAGCTGCAGTGCCGCGCCGACCTTCTCGACGAAGTCCTCGGGCTCCCATTCGATCTCGGCGTCGACCTTCGTGCGGTCGGCGCCCTCGGGCGTGAACTGCACTCGCCCGCGGTGGAGCACCTCGCCGACGCTCGCCCATGCCACGACGCGGTCGGGCTCCTGCTCGACGATCCTGGCGTCGAACTCGCGGCGCACGCCGCCGACCTTCGCGACCCAGTGGGTCAGCGTGTCGTCGAGCTGCGTGACCTCCTCGACGCCGCCGAGGAACTCGGGGAACGTCTCGAACTGGGTCCACTGGTCGTAGGCCACCCGCACGGGCACGTCGACTTCGACCGACGCGTTCAGGGTCGTGCTCATGATCTCCTCCGTTCCGGGCACGTCGTGATGCCCGGGTGCCACCGTAGGCAGACTCGCTCGAACGGTTCGAGGGGCTTGCAGCCCCCCGGCCGGGCTGCTAAACGGGAAGTGGGGATCGAGGACGAGGAGGAGTCATGAGCGCCACGCATGACACGGACCGCGGAGCGATCGAGCGCTGGTGGCCGCACCTCTCCATCGAGGGGAAGCACCGCCTGCTCGCGGAGATCACGGGGCCGATCGACGCCGAGACGGCGGCGGAGATCGAGTCGATCACGGGCGAGTCCGCACCCGACCGGCTCACGCCGGCCGAGCAGCGCTTCGTGCTCACGCAGATCGAGCCGGTCGACTGAGCGGCGCGGCATCCAGCACCGTTCGTCGACGGGGCGGCGGATGCCGCTACTCGGCCTCCATCGGGTCGTCCTCGGCGGGCTCGGGCACGAACTGCAGGCCCGCGGTGCTGTTCGCCGACAGGAGCATCTGCTCGATCCAGAGTCGGTTGAGCTTCGGCGCGCGGTTCCCGCTGAAGATGAACTGCAGCGGAATGGACTCGTGCAGCCACATCGTCGTGCGTCCGCTGCCGTTCTCCACCCCGTGCTCCCACGTCATGGCGAAGCTCTCGGAGCGGCGCAGCTTGTTCAGGATGGCGACGCGCAGGTGGGCGAGGGTGCGATCGTCGATCTCGATCTCGCGTGTCGTGGAGTTGTAGATGAGCTTGCCCATGCGGCGACTCTAGTCGCCGTCGACGGCGGAGGGTACGCCGGGCCGAAAAGGGCGTCAGCCCGCCGATGTCCGTGGTATAGGACGCGTCGGAACATGGCCTCGACGAGCCCGAGATGTACGGGAAGTTCCGTGACACGGAGGACGGTTGCATCAAGGTCGTGCTGAAGCCCTGATCAGCCGCCTTTCTGGGAGAAGCGCTCCTGTCAAGCCCCTTCATCGGAAGCGGCGCGCATCCCTACCGTGACGACATCGCCCCGGACCCTGCAACCGGGACCCGAACGGAGGACCTCATGCGCCGACCGCGAACCGTTTCCGCCCGTCGAACGGGAACCCTGCTCACCGGCGCCGCCGCCGCCGTGCTCCTCGCCGGATGCGCGGTGGGCACCGGCGGCGCCGCGAACCAGGAGGCCGACTACGACGCCGAGGCCGACCTCGGCGGCACGCTCTCGGTGATGGGGTTCTCGGGCGTCGACGAGGTGGCGACGTCCCGCGTGGAGGTCGCCGAGGCCGAGCTCGGCGACGTCGACGTCGAGCTCATCGAGGGCGAGCTCGACCTGCAGCAGTTCCTCGCGTCAGTGGCATCCGGTGAGCCGCCGTCGCTGCTCTACGCCGACCGCGACCAGATCGGCTCGCTCGCCGCGCGCAAGGCGATCATCCCGCTCGACGACTGCATCGAGGGCGAGGGGATCGACATGGACGAGTTCCGCGACTACGCCGTCGACCAGGTCACGCTCGACGGGAAGGTCTACGGCATCCCCGAGTTCAACCAGGTGCAGGTCACCATGGCGAACGCCGACCTGCTGGCCGCCGCCGGCGTCACGATCGACCAGGTGAACGGCTCGGACCGCGAGGCCATGACCGAGGCGAACCGCAAGCTCGCGAAGGTCGACGGCGGCAACGTCACCGTGATCGGCGTCGACTCCAAGCTGCCCGAGTTCCTGCCGCTCTGGGTCGCCGGCGCCGGTGGCTCGCTGCTGTCCGAGGATGGCACGACGGCGCAGCTGGACTCGCAGGAGGCGATCGACGCGCTGACCTGGGCCGTCGGCATCTACGAGGACCAGGGCGGGTTCAGCGCCGTGAAGGCGTTCCGCGACTCGGCCGACTTCTTCGGCGAGGGCAACCAGTTCGCCACGAACACGCTCGGCGCCATGCCGATGGAGCAGTGGTACATCAACGTGCTGAACGACGTCTCGCCCGACGCCCCCATGGCGTTCGACACCGTGCGCGGCACCGACGGCCAGCCGATCGCGTTCGCGACCGGGTCGGCGTGGGCCATCCCCTCGGGCAGCGACAACCCCGAGGCGGCGTGCCGCTGGGCGCGTGCCATGACCTCGATCGACGCGTGGCGTGCGGCTGCCGAGGCTCGACTCGCGGCGCGCGAGGAGGAGGGCAAGCCGTTCACGGGCATCCTCACGGGCAACCAGGTCGCCGACGAGGAGATCCGCGGCATGGTGACCTCGGGCGGCGAGCCGTGGGACAGCGCGATCGCGGCCATGTACGACGCGAACGACAACGCCGTCTCGCAGCCGGCGAGCCCGGCCGACGCCGAGTTCGAGGACGCCATGCAGGAGGCCGTGAACAAGGTGCTCAACGGGCAGGCCACCCCCGAGGAGGCGCTTGCCGATGCGCAGGAGACCGCGCAGAAGGCCCTCGACGACGGCTGGGCCGAGATCGGGGACGGCAAGTGACGAGCGCAGCGGCGGGGACGCCGGTTCGCGCCAGGCGACGTGGCGCCGCCTGGCGCGAAGCGCGCCCCGCCCTGCTCTTCCTGAGCCCGTGGATCGTCGGCTTCCTCGTCTTCACGGCGTGGCCGATGATCTACAGCGCCTATCTCTCGCTCACCGACTACGACGTCATCAACAACCCCGAGTTCATCGGCATCGAGAACTACGCGCAGATGGTGAGCGACGACAAGCTCATGCTCGCGCTGGCGAACACGGCGATCTTCACGCTGCTGCAGGTGCCGCTGTACGTGATCGTCTCGCTCGTGCTCGCGCTGCTGCTCGATCGGGCCGGGCGCGCGTCGGGCTTCTTCCGGACGGTGTTCTTCCTGCCGAAGATGACGCCGCCGGTCGCCGTGGGCGTGCTCTTCCTGCTCCTGTTCAACGGGCAGAACGGGCTCGTCAACACGGTCCTCGGCTGGTTCGGCATCGACGGCCCGGCGTGGACCACGGACCCGGCGTGGGTGAAGCCGGGCCTGGTGGTCATGTCGCTCTGGACGGTCGGGGCATCCGTCATCATCCTGCTGGCGGCGCTTCGGAACGTGCCCGAGATGCTCTACGAGTCGGCCCGGCTCGACGGCGCGGGATTCTGGCGCCAGGCCTGGAGCGTCACCATCCCGATGATCAGCCCCGCGCTGTTCTTCATCATCATCGTGAACACCATCGCGGGGTTCCAGACGTTCGATGAGGCGTACACGGCGTTCTTCGGCTCGGGCAACACGACCTACAGCAACGACGCCGCGCTCTTCTACGTGATCTACCTGTTCCAGCAGGCGTTCGGATTCCTGAACATGGGTTACGCCTCGGCGATGGCCTGGCTGCTGTTCGTCATCATCATGGCCGTCACCGCGGTGCAGCTGATCGTCAGTCGGCGTCTCGTCTACTACGAGGGGGAGGAACGATGACCGAGGTCGACGTCCACCTGCCTCCGGCCGAGGCGCTCGCCGCGCGTCCGGTGGCCGCCGGTGCGACCGCCGAGGGCGCGGAGGTCGAGCGCCGGCTGCCGAGCACCCGTCGCCGCCGCACGCTCGGGCAGGTGTTCGCGTGGATGGGCCTGACGGTGCTCGGCATCGTCTTCATCTACCCGTTCGTCTGGCTCGTGAGCGCGTCGTTCAAGCCGCGGGGCGAGGTGTTCGACAACCGCCTCATCCCCGAGACGTTCACCTTCGACAACTACGTCGCGGTCTGGCAGGAGGCGCCGCTCGCGCTGTGGCTCATGAACACCGCGATCGTGACCGTGCTCGCGGCGACGACCGTGACGATCTCGAGCGCGATGGTCGCGTGGGGCTTCTCGTACTTCCGCTTCCGCGGGCGCGGGCCGCTCTTCGTGCTCGTGCTGGCGACCATGATGCTGCCCGGCGCGGTCACGATGATCCCGACGTTCCTCATCTGGAGCGCGCTCGGGCAGGTCGGCACGCTCACCCCGCTCTGGGCCGGCAACCTGTTCGGCAGCGCGTTCTACATCTTCCTGCTGCGACAGTTCTTCCTCGGCCTGCCGCGCGACCTGTTCGACGCGGCCCGCATCGACGGGGCGTCGCAGTGGGGCGTGTTCTGGCGCATCGCGCTGCCGCTGTCGAAGCCGATCCTCGTCGTCGTGCTCATCTTCGAGGTGCAGGCCGTCTGGACCGACCTCATGAGGGCGCTGATCTACCTTCGCGATTCCGACACCTTCACGGTGCCGCGAGGGCTCAAGGCGCTCGTCGACGCCTACGGATTCGGCGGCGAATGGCACTGGGAGATCATCGTGACGGCGAGCGTCATCACGACCATCCCGATGATCATCCTGTTCTTCGTCGCGCAGCGGAAGATCATCGACGGCGTCGCGTCGACGGGGCTCAAGGGCTGAGCCCCGCCGCGCGGCATCCGTCGTGACGGGCCGGCGGCCGGTGCGCCCGACGGTGCGCCCGGCTCGGCCCTCAGATCACGTGCCCGTCGGGATCGAGCGGATCGCCGTTCTCACGGCCGGGCTTGCGCGGGTCCAGCGGATCCATCGCGCGCTGCAGTTCGTCGAGGTCGGTGATGCCGGTGTCCTCGTAGCGACCCGACGGCGGGAGGTCGCGGACGCGTCCGATCACGCCGGGTGGAGGCGTCGGCGCGTCGGGTTCGTCGGTGGTGGATGCTGTGTCGGGGGCGTCGGGTCCGCCCGCCTCCGTCGTCGGTGCGGCGACCCGACCGATCGACTCGTCCATGGTGTTGCTCCTTCCAGTGCACGCGGATGCCTCGGGGCATCCGTGTCGGCTTCACGCTACGCCGGGCGGCGTCCGGCGGCGAGGCCTTGACGACACCAGTCTGCCCGGTTACTGGGTGCCCGCTCCCG
>CBFGWW010000074.1:0-12715 GCA_965652625.1 uncultured Agromyces sp. | reverse complement strand
ATGCTCGAGCGGTTCCCGCCCGCCGAGGCGGTGGCGCTCGCCGCGCTCGCCGAGTCGCACGGCTTCGGGGGCGTCATGGCGACCGACCACTTCCAGCCGTGGGTGCCCGCGCAGGGCGAGTCGTCGTTCGTGTGGAGCGTGCTCGCGGCCATCGGAGAACGCACGACGGGCGACCTCGGCCCGGGTGTGACGACGCCGACGTTCCGGATGCACCCGGCCGTGGTCGCGCAGGCGAGCGCGACCCTCGCCGCGCTCTACCCCGGCCGGCACTGGCTCGGCATCGGCTCGGGCGAGGCGCTCAACGAGCACGTCGTCGGGCAGTACTGGCCCGAGGCGCCCGAGCGCATCAACCGCATGTTCGAGGCGGTCGACGTGATCCGCAAGCTCTTCGCGGGGTCCATCGCCGGTCGCGACGTGCGCCACTCGGGGCCGCACTTCCGGCTCGAGTCGACGCGGCTCTGGACGATGCCGCCCGTCGCCCCCGAGATCCTCGTCGCGGCATCCGGACCCGTGACCGCGCGCCGCGCTGGCCGCAGCGTCGACGGGTTCATCACGCTCGGCGGGCCGAGCGACCGACTCGCGCCGCTGCTGCAGCGCTTCGCCGAGGGCGCCCGCGAGGTCGGACGCGACGCGCGCGCGATGCCGAAGGTCGTGCAGCTGCATCTGTCGTGGGCACCGACCGAGGAGGAGGCCATGCGGAACGCGCTCGTCGAGTGGCCGAACGGGGGCATGCGGTTCCCGCGCAGCGACATCCGCTCGCCCTACGAGTTCGACCAGCTCGCCCGCACGGTGCGCCCCGAGGACTTCGCCGGTCGCATGGTCGTCTCGGCCGACCCCGAGGTGCACCGCGCCGACATCCAGCGCCACCTCGATCTCGGCTTCACGCGCATCTACCTGCACAACGTCGGCCGCAACCAGGCCGAGTTCCTCGAGGTGTTCGGCCGCGACGTGCTGCCGGGGCTGCGGGCATGAGCGCTGCACCCGATGCCGCGGGGCCGACCACCTGGACCGTGGTGATCCCCGTGAAAGCGCCCGCCGCGGGCAAGACCCGGCTGTCGCCGGCGGTGGCGGATGCCGCGCGCGCCGAGCTGGCGCGCGCGTTCGCGCTCGACACCATCGCGGCCGCCCGCGCGGCATCATCGGTCGACCGGGTGATCGTCGTCGGCGACGATCCCGACCTCGCGGACGGCGCGGAGTACCTCGCCGAGCCCGGCGCCGACGGCGACTCGACGGTCGAGCGCGGCCTCCTGCCCGCGATCCGCCGCGGCATCGCCCACGCGCGGTCCGACGAGACCGTGGCCGTCGCGGTGCTGCTCGGCGACCTGCCGGGGCTGCGGCCCGAGGAGCTCGATCGGGCGCTCGGCGCGGCGGCGCGGCATCCGCTCGCCTTCGTGCGCGACGCCGACGGCACGGGCACGACGCTCGCGACCGCCGCCGCCGGCGTCGCGTTCGACCCGCGGTTCGGCCCGGGATCGGCCGAGCGGCACGCCGCGGCCGGGTTCGTCGAGCTCGCGGCATCCGACGCCCCCGGCCTCACGCGCGACGTCGACACCGTCGACGGCCTCGAAACCGTGCTGCACCATGGAGTCGGCGACCACACCGCCGAAGCCGTGGCGCGCCTCGCCGATCGGAAGGGAACCCCATGACGCTCACACTCGGATACAAGGCCTCCGCGGAGCAGTTCGACCCCCGCGAACTCGTCGAGATCGCGGTCGCCGCCGAGGGGCACGGCATGGAGTCCGTGTGGACGAGCGATCACTTCCAGCCGTGGCGGCACACGGGCGGGCACGCCCCGTTCTCGCTCACCTGGATGGCCGCGGTCGGCGAGCGCACGTCGAACGTGCGGATCGGCACCAGCGTGATGACGCCGACGTTCCGCTACAACCCGGCGGTGCTCGCGCAGGCGTTCGCGTCGCTCGGCGTGCTCTACCCGGGCCGCATCATCGCGGGCTTCGGCACGGGCGAGGCGCTCAACGAGATCGCGACGGGCTTCCGCGGCGCCGGCGAGCAGGACTGGCCCGAATTCCGGGAGCGGTTCGCCCGGCTGCGCGAGGCCGTGCGGCTCATGCGCGCCCTGTGGAAGGACGAGCGCGTGAACTTCCAGGGCGAGTACTACTCGACCCACGACGCGTCGATCTACGACCGACCGGATGTCCCGGTGCCCGTGTACATCGCCGCAGGCGGGCCGACCGTGGCGAAGTACGCGGGGCGCGCGGGCGACGGCTTCATCTGCACGTCGGGCAAGGGCGCCGAGCTCTACGTCGACCAGCTGATCCCCGCGGTCGAGGAGGGTGCCGAAGCCGGGAACCGATCCTTCGGCGCCATCGACCGCATGATCGAGATCAAGCTGTCGTACGAGGAGACCGAGGAGGCCGCCCTCGAGAACACCCGCTTCTGGTCGCCGCTGTCGCTGTCGAAGGAGCAGAAGCACGACATCACCGACCCGGTCGAGATGGAGCGCGCCGCCGACGCCCTGCCGATCGAGGAGATCGCGGGGCGATGGATCGTCGGGTCCGACCCCGACGCGGTCGTCGAGCAGATCGGGCAGTACGTCGACTGGGGCTTCGACCACCTCGTGTTCCACGCGCCCGGGCACGACCAGCGGCGGTTCCTCGAGCTGTTCGAGCGCGACCTGGCGCCGCGGCTTCGCGCGCGCTGAACGACTGCGGGGCGGGGCTGTCCCGAGACGACTGCGGGGCGGGGGCTGTCCCGAGCCCCCGCCCCGAACGGCGGCCTGGTGAGCCGGCCGGCGTTCAGTTCGCCGGTTCGACCACCAGGGCCGTTCCGCCGCCGCGTCGCACCGGCTCGGCGACCGCGGTCATGAGTCCGCCCTGGTCGACCTCGATGGCGGCGGCCGCGCCGATCTCGGCCGCCAGCGGACTCGGGTTGGTGCCCTGCACCGGTGCGAGCACGTGCCCGAACGGCGCGAGGTCGTCGGCGTAGGCGGAGATGAACGCCGGTTCGGCCGGCGTGGTCGCCGCGTTCCGCTGCGAGGCGCGTGGCGCCGCCACCGCCTCGGGCAGGGTCATGCCGAGGTCGAGGCGGTTCAGCAGGATCTGCACGACGGTCGTGATGATCGTCGCGCCGCCGGGCGAACCGAGCACGTACCGCACCTCGTCGCCGTCGACCACGATCGTCGGCGACATCGACGAGCGCGGACGCTTGCCGGGCTCGACCGTGTTCGGGTCGCCCGGGAAGGCGGGCGCGAAGTTGAAGTCGGTCAGCTCGTTGTTGAGCAGGAACCCGCGGCCGGGTACCGTCATGCCCGACCCGCCGGTCTGCTCGATGGTGAGCGTGTAGGCGACCGCGTTGCCCCACTGGTCGACGACCGAGAGGTGGGTGGTCGACACGCCCTGGTCGACGGATGCCACGGCAGCGGCCGGCTCGCAGCCCGTCGCCGCGAGGTTGCCGGGTGCGACCGGCTTCGGGCGCGCCTGCGCCGGGTCGATGAGGCAGGCGCGGGAGTCGGCGAACTCCTGGCTGAGCAGCGTCTCGGTCGGCACGTCGACGAACGCGGGGTCGCCGACGTAGCGGTTGCGGTCGGCGAAGGCGTGCGCCGTGGCCTCGAGATAGAGGTGCAGGCTCTGCGGCACTGCGTCGGCGGAGAGGTCGAAGTCCTCGAGGATGTTCAGCGACTCGCCCACCGTGGTGCCGCCCGACGACGACGGCGCCATGCCGTAGACGTCGAGGCCGTGGTACTCCACGTGCGTCGGCGCCTGCTCGAGCACCTCGTAGTCGGCGAGGTCGTCGGCGGTCAGGAAGCCCGACGGTGGGACGATCGTCGCGTCGGGGGCGAGCCGCGGATGCTGCGCGACGTCCGCCATCTCTGCCGCCAGCGGGCCGTCGTAGAACACGTCGGTGCCGCGCTGCGCGATGAGCTTCATCGTCTGCGCCAGGTCGTGGTTCTTGAACGTGGAGCCGACCTGCGGCGCATCGCCGCCCGGCAGGAACAGCGCGGCCGTGTCGGAGAACTGCGAGAACCGCCCGGCGTTGTCGAGCGTCTGCTGGCGGAACGTCTGGTCGACGGTGAAGCCGCGGTTCGCGAGCACGATCGCCGGCTGCAGCGCCTCGCGCAGGGAGTCGGTGCCGAACCGGTCGAGCGCGGTCTCCCAGGTCGCGAGCGTGCCGGGGACGCCGACGGACAGCCCCGACGAGACGGCGGTGGCGAACGGATACGGCGTTCCCGTCGCCGGGTTGATGAACGCGTTCGGTCCCATCCCGGCGGGCGCGGTCTCGCGTCCGTCGAGCGTGGTCACCTCGCCGGTCGCTGCGTCGAAGTACACGAAGTACCCGCCGCCGCCGATGCCCGCGCTGTAGGGCTCGGTCACGCCGAGCGCAGCGGCCGTGGCCACCGCGGCATCCGCGGCGTTGCCGCCGTCGCGCAGCACCTCGAGTCCGATGTGGCTCGCCTCGGCGTCGACCGACGACACGGCGCCGCCGGTTCCGGTCGACGTCGACGGGGCCGCCGGCGCGGGGCGCCCGGTCGTGACCGAGGCGCCCGGTGGAGCGGCCGTCGGCGCGGCGGTGGCCGGGGCGCCTGCGGCGAGGATCCCGAGCGAGGCGGCGGCGGCGAGCGCGATGCCCGCGTGCCGAAGCGAACGGCGACGGTCGACGGTGACCATGAGCGAACCCCCCGAACTGGTGACACACGACAAGTGCCCCTCACGGTAGACCCGTGCTCGCGCCCCCGCAACGGGTTACGCCGGATGCGTCGTCGGTCCGGGCACGTCCGTCGTTCCTGAGCGTTCGCCGCCGACCTGGTTCCGGATGCCGCGGGGAGGCGTAGCCTGAGGGCATGCGCCCCCGCGACACCGGGGCGTCCCGCAGGTTCGCCCGCTGGATCCCAGCCATCGCCGCGCCGATCGTGGTCGGCGCCGCTGTCGTGCTCGTGCCGCTGCAGGCGAACGCCGCGGTCGACCTCCCCGACCTGACGCCGCAGGAACTCCTCGAGCTCGCGGCGTCGAGCGACGTCGAGGCGCTGTCGGGCACGGTCGAGCAGACGTCCGAGCTCGGGCTCCCCGACCTCTCGGGGCTCACCGGCGGCATGGGCTCGGCGTCGGCGGGTCCCGGCCCCGGGGGTGCCGAGAGCTCGGACGGCTCGGGCGGCGACGCGGCATCCGGTGACGGCATCGACGAACTCCTCTCGCTCATCACCGGGAGCCACACCGCGAAGGTCTACGCCGACGGCTCGAACGCGCGACTGCAGGTGCTCGACCCCCTCGGCGAGCGCGACGTCTACGTCACGAAGGGTGAGGGGGCGTGGATCTGGGATTCGCGCGAGCAGTCGGCCACGCACGTCACGGTCGACCAGGCGGCGCTCGATGCGCTCGAGGCGGAGGCCGAGTCGCACGCCGACGAGGCTCGCGCGAAGGTCGAGGCCGAGGTGGGCACGCTGCCGACGCCCGAGCAGGTGCTCGACGACGCGCTCGCGAAGCTCGACGAGACGACCGACGTCTCCGTGGGCACCGACGCCCGCGTGGCCGGACGCGAGGCGTACGAGCTCGTGCTCGTGCCGCGCGACGTCGACACGCTCGTCGGCGAGGTGTCGGTCGCGATCGACGCCGACACGGGCGTCGCGCTCGCGGCATCCGTCACCGCGGCCGGCGCAGAGGAGCCGGCGTTCAGCGTGGCGTTCACCGACGTCTCATTCGAGGCGCCCGATGCCTCGGTGTTCGCGTTCACGCCGCCCGACGGTGCGACGGTGACCGAGCACGAGGTGCCGGTGCCGACCGTCGCCGAGCTCGAGCAGTGGAAGGCGGAGGCCGAGTCGGGTACCGGATCCGAGGCCGAGGGGATGCCGCGGCCGATCGTGCACGGGTCGGGCTGGTCGACCGTCGTCGAGCTGCCAGCGGGCGCCGCCGGAGCGGCCGACGGCGCTGAGGCCGCTGACGGAGCGGAGGCCGCCGAGGGCGCCGAGGGCTTCGCGGACGCCTCGACGCTGCTCGACTCGATCGCGCAGCGTGTCGACGGCGGCCGCATCGTCTCGACGTCGCTCGTGACGGTGCTGTTCACCGACGACGGCCGCGTCTTCGCCGGCGCCGTGACCCCCGAGCACCTGCTCGCCGTCGCCTCGAGCGCAGGCTGACGGGCCGCAGCGTGGCCGCGCCGACGTCCGAGCTCGCCATCGAGACGCACGGCCTCACCAAGCGCTTCCGCTCGCAGGTGGCCGTCGACGGCGTCGACCTGGCGGTGCCGCGGGGCTCGGTCTTCGGGTTCCTGGGGCCGAACGGCTCGGGCAAGACCACCACGATCCGGATGCTGCTCGGCCTCGTCGCGGCGAACGCGGGCGACGCGCGCGTGCTGGGCGCCGACATGCCCCGCCACGTCGACGCGGTGCTGCCGCGGGTCGGCGCGCTCGTCGAGGGTCCGGCGTTCTCGCCGTACCTCTCGGGCGCGGCGAACCTGCGTCGCTTCGACGCGGCCGACCGGCATGCGCCGCGGCGCAGCCGCGATCACCGGGTGGCGGAGGCGCTCGATCGCGTCGGCCTCTCGCACGCCGCCCGCAAGCGCGTGCACGCGTACTCGCTCGGCATGAAGCAGCGCCTCGGCATCGCGAACGCGCTGCTCATGCGGCGCGAGCTCCTCGTGCTCGACGAGCCCACGAACGGCCTCGACCCGCAGGGCACGCGCGAGGTGCGCGCACTCATCCGCTCGTTCGCCGACGATGGCACGACGGTGTTCGTGTCGAGCCACCTGCTCGCCGAGGTCGAGCAGGTCTGCACGCATGTCGGCGTGATGAGCGCCGGACGGCTCGTCGCGCAGGGCACGCTCGACGACTTCCGCGACGAGGGCGAGGCCCGCGTGCGGGTGCGCACGCCAGACGTCGCATCGGCCCGGGCGGCGCTCGCCGCGCTCCTGGGCGACGGGGCGATCGAGGGCGATGCCCCCGCCGACTCCGACGGTGCCGTGACCGCGCGGCTCGGCGGCACGGCGCCCGAGGCGGTCGTGGCCGCACTCGTCGGCGCGGGCGTGCGCGTGCGCGGCTTCGAGACCGTGCACGCGAGCCTCGAGCAGCGGTTCGTGGAGCTCACGGGGGAGGGGTTCGACGTTGTCCAGTGAGGCGGCCGAGGAGCGCGTCGCCGCGGCATCCGTCGTCGACGTCGCCCACGCCGAGCCGGCCCGACGATCGGGGGGCGGCACCCTCCAGCTGCTCGGCTCCGAGCTGCTGACCCTCTTCCGACGGCTGCGCACGTGGGCCATGCTCGCCGCGCTCGGGGCCATCCCGGTGCTCATCGGCGTGGCGCTCATCATCGCGGGACCGGCTCCGAGCGGCCGCGGTCCGACGTTCCTCAGCGAGATCACCGGCAACGGGCTGTTCGTCGGCATGACGGCGCTCATCGTGGCGATCCCGCTGTTCCTCCCGCTCACGATCGGCGTCGTGGCGGGCGACACGATCGCGGGCGAGGCGAGCCACGGCACCCTGCGCTACCTCCTCATCGCGCCGGCAGGACGCGTGCGGCTCCTCCTCGTGAAGTACCTCGCCGCAGCGGCGTTCTGCGCGGCCGCGACGCTGACCGTGGTCGTCGTCGGGACGCTCGTGGGCTGGGCGCTGTTCCCGATCGGCCCCGTGACGCTGCTCTCGGGAGCGACCGTCGGCATCGGCGAGGCCCTGCTGCGCTTCCTCGCGATCGCCGCCTACGTCACGGTGTCGCTGCTCGGCATGTCCGCGATCGGGCTCTTCCTCTCCACCCTCACGACGGTGCCCGTCGGGGCGATGGCGGCCACGGCGATCCTCGCGGTGGTGTCGCAGATCCTCGACGTGCTGCCGCAGCTGGAGTGGCTGCATCCGTGGCTGTTCACGCACTACTGGCTGGGCTTCGTCGACCTGCTGCGCGAGCCGATGGTGTGGGATGCGTTCGTCGACAACGCGCTGCTGCAGGCGGGCTACATCCTGGTGTTCGGCGCGCTCGCGGTCGGCCGGTTCCTCACGAAGGACGTGCTGTCGTAGATCAGGACGTCGCGGCGGGCGACTCCCGCCGCTCGCCGAAGCTCGGCGGCAGCTTGCAGTAGTCGTAGAAGTACCGCATCGGCCTCGACTCGTCGGTGTCGTCGACGATGACGTTCGCGCCCGAGTGGGGGAGCTCGTCGCCGACGAGCGTCCAGATCGAGAAGTGCCAGATGCCGCGCACCGAGTCGTTGAGCAACCGCATGCCGTCGACGACGAGCACGGTGTCGGCGCCCTCGACGCCGTCGAGCGTGCCCGCGCGGAAGGGCTCGATCGTCTCGTGGCGCAGGGTCGTCTCGTCGACCTCGCCCAGCGACCGGCGCGCCACCACCTGTCCGCGCCCCGACAGCACGCCGGCCAGGTCGTCGGCGAAGCGCGCCGCGGGCCCGGTCGTCGCGCCCTCGACCGCGACGAGCCGACGCCCGACCCACGAGTTGTGCAGGAATTCGTCGGCGATCCAGTCGAGCAGCACCTGCCGGTCGGTCACCTCGTTCATGGCGTCCGTGTCCATGCGGTCAAGGCTACGCCCGGGCGGATGCCCCGTCGCGGTCGGGCGTGACGGCCGCGCCCTCGGCGACCTCCGAGTACGCGATGAGCGGGCGCCCCGTCGCCGGGTGCTCGAGCACGGCAGCCTCGACGCTCCACACCTCGCGGATGAGCGCGGGCGTGAGCACGTCGGCGGGTGTCCCCGCCGCGCGCACCCGTCCTTCGGCGAGCACGACGACGTGGTCGGCGTACGCCGCCGCGAGCGAGAGGTCGTGCAGCGCCGCGAGCACGGTGAGCCCGCCGCGCGCGAGCGAGCGCAGCAGTCCGAGCGCCGTGAGCTGCGCGTGCACGTCGAGGTGGTTGGTCGGCTCGTCGAGCAGCAGCAGCTCGGGCTCCTGGGCGATGGCGCGGGCCAGGTTCACGCGCTGGCGCTCGCCGCCCGAGAGCGTCGCGTACTCGCGGTCGGCCAGGTCGACGAGCCCGACGTCGTCGATCGTCCGCCGCACGACCGCACGGTCGTGCGCGTCGGGGCCGGCGAACGCACCGAGGTAGGGCGTGCGGCCGAGGGCGACGACCTCCGCGACCCGGAGGCCCGGGGCATCCTGCACCTCCTGCTCGGCGAGCGCGACGAGCCGCGCACGGTCTCGACGTCGCAGGGCGGCGAGGTCTCGACGGCCGAGGCGCGCGGCGCCGGCATCCGCGTGCTCGACGCCGGCGATGAGGTGCAGCAGCGTGCTCTTGCCCGCGCCGTTGGGACCGAGGAGCGCGCCGACGGACCCGCCCGGCACGGTGCAGTCGACGTCGTCGATGATGAGTCGGCGCCCGCGCGTGAAGCGCACGCGGTCGGCGTGCAGGTCGCGGTGGTCGCTCGGCGCGGTCACGACAGCCTCCGGTTCCGGAGCATGAGCACGGCGAAGACCGGGCCGCCGACGAGGGCGGTGAGGATGCCGACGGGCAGCTCGCGCGGGTCGAAGAGCGTGCGGGCGCCGGTGTCGGCCCACACGAGGAAGATCGCGCCCGCGAGCGCCGACAGGGGCAGCAGCGCACGATGCCGCGACCCCACGAGGAACCGCACGGCATGCGGGAGGATCAGTCCGACGAACCCGATCGCGCCGCTCACCGCGACGAGGGCGCCCGTGAGCAGCGCCGTGCCGCCGAGCAGCAGCGCGCGACTCCGGCCGACGTGCACGCCGAGGGCGGCGGCCGCAGTGTCGCCGAACGCGAACGCGTCGAGCGTGCGGGCGCTCGCGATGAGGGGGAGGCCGACGACGAGCATCGCGCCGCCCGCGATGGCGACCGAGGTCCAGTCGGTGCCGGCGAGCGAGCCGAGCAGCCAGTTGAGGATCTCGCGGTAGCTGTCGCCCGTGGCGCTCCAGAAGATGACGAGGCTCGTGATCGCCCCGAACACCGACGAGACCGCGAGGCCGGCGAGCACGGTGCGCGTCGGGGTCAGGGCGCCGCCCGCGCCCGCGAGGGCCAGGGTCGCGACGAGCGCGACGAGGGCGCCGCCGAACGCCGCGAGCGGCAGCACGAGGCCGATGCCGAGCACGATCACGAGCACCGCGCCCACCGACGCGCCCGCCGAGAGACCGAGCAGGTACGGATCGGCGAGCGGGTTGCGGGTCAGCGCCTGCATGACCGCGCCGCAGACGGCGAGGCCCGCGCCCACTGCGGCGGCGGTGAGCACCCGCGGCATCCGCAGCTGCCACACGATGCCGTCGCGCAGCGGCGACAGCGTCGGCTCGCCGATGCCGAGGTGCGCGAGCACGCTGGCCCACACGTCGGCGGGGCTGAGCCCGGCCGGCCCGATGGTGACGGCGATGACGACGGATGCCGCGAGCAGCACGCCGAGCGCCGCCGCCCAGGCTCCGGTGCGGAGCCCGCCGCGGGCGCCGGCCCGCAGCCCGCTGCCGGCGCCGGTGCGGTGGAGCGAGGCCGAGGGCCGGGCGGGCCATGCGGCCGACCCGGATTCCGTGGGGGGAGCGGTCTCCGGGACGCGGAGTGCGTCCGCGGCCCGACCCTCGGCGGTCCGTGACATCAGGAGCCCAGCTCTCCGAGCTGGTCGACGAGCGAGGCGACCGCGCCGACGTTGCGCACGCCCGCCTCGGTCGACGGGAAGTCCACGACGAGGTACCGCTGCTGCTGCACGGCGGGCAGCGCGGACGTGGCGGGGTTGGCCTCGAGCTTGGCGATCTTCGACGCGGCGGTGTTCCACGGGGCGTCCACGAGCACGATCACGTCGGGGTTCGCGGCGACGATCGCCTCCCAGCCCATCGACGTCCAGGAGTCGTGCACGTCGGCGGCCACGTTCTCGAGGCCCGCGGCCTCCATGATCATCTGCGGGGCCCCGATGCCGGCGCCGACGAACGGGGTGTCGTCGCCGGAGCTGTACCAGAGCGCGGTGAGGTCGTCGCCGTTCGGCTCGATCGCCTCGAGCGCCGCGCGCTGGTCGGCCACGAGGTCGGCCGCGGCATCCGGCACGCCGAAGACCGCGCCCGCCTCCTCGAACTCGGCGAAGACCTCCTCGAAGGTGAGCGGGTCGGGCATGTAGCCCGGTTCCTTGCACGCCGCCGGCGCGACGTACGTGGCGACGCCGAGCTGCTGCAGGGTGGCGCGGTCGCCGGCGCCCTCGGCCGAGAGGTTCGACTCCCAGCCGGCGAACACGAGGTCGGGCTCGGCCGCGAGCGTGACCTCCTGCGACGGCACCTTGTCGGAGAGCACCTCGAGCCCGGATGCCGCGGCGGCGTACTCGTCGGGCACGGGACCGTCGCTGAACGCGGTGCCGACGATGCGGTCCTCGAGGCCCAGCGCGAGCAGCAGCTCGGCGGTCGACGACTTGATGGCGACGATCCGCTCGGGAGCCGATTCGAGGGTGACCTCGGTGCCGCAGTTGTCGATCGTCAGCGGGTAGCCGGATGCCGCGGCATCCGCTGCGCCGTCGGCGGGGTCGGAACCCGTGCCGGCGGCGCCGTCGGCGCAGCCCGCGAGCAGGAGCGCGGCGACGGGTATGAGGGCGAGGGCGGCGCGGCCGGCGGGCCGGCGCGTCGGGGAAGGGGATTCGGGCATGGCGTCTCCGGGAAGGCAGGCAAGCGTGATTCCGACGAGGTCGGCGACTCGCGGCCCAATCCCGGGCTGCACGCATCGGTCAGATCCAGACCGAGGGGTCACGGTCATCCTACTGCCGCGGCGGTCGTGCGGCACGCCCTCCGCGATCAGGCGGCGCGGATGCGCGCGGCGAGGTCGAGCGCGGCGCCGGCGAGCGCGGCCGACGTGTCGAGGTCGCGCATCCAGAGCGGCACGGATGCCACGACGAGCCCCGTGTCGGCGAGGGCGGCGACCGCCGCGGCATCCGACTCGTCGACGAGCCAGCCGTCGAGCAGGCCGCCCGCGGAGCGCGCGCCGTAGTGGCGCCCGACCGCCTCGGCCGTGGTGGCGACGCCGATCGCCGGGAGGCACGCGTCGGCCATGCCGCGCACGACCTTGCCGCCGATGATCGGCGAGACGCCGATGACCGGCGCATGCGTCTGGGTGATGGCCTCCCGGATCCCGGGGATAGACACGATCGTGCCGATCGACACGACCGGGTTCGACGGCGCGACGAGCACGACGTCGGCGCCGAGGATCGCCTCGACCACCCGTGGCGCCGGCCGCGCGATGTCGAGGTTCCGCTGTCGGAACGCGAGGGCGGGCAGGCTGGCGCGGTACCGCGTCCACCACTCCTGGAAGTGCAGCTCGCGCTCGCCGTCGACCTCCTCGGAGTCGGCCACGAGCACGTGCGTGTCGACCTCGGTGTCGGTCGCCGGGAGCAGGTGCACGCCGAGCGGCCAGCGCCGCTGCAGGCGCTCGGTCACCTCGGACACCGTGCGTCCCTCGCGGAGCCACGCGGTGCGCGCGAGGTGCGTGCCGAGGTCGAGGTCGCCGAGCGTGAACCACGGCCAGCCGACGCCCCACTCCCGCAGCTCGGCGGCGACGCGCTCGGTCTCTCCCGCGCGGCCCCATCCGCGCTCGGTGTCGTTGACGCCCGCGAGCGCGTAGAGCAGCGAGTCGAAGTCGGGCATGAGCCGCACGCCCGCGAGCCACAGGTCGTCGCCGGTGTTCACGATGACCTCGACGGCGGTGTCCTGAGCCGGTCGAAGGGATGCCACGCTCCGGTCGCTCGCGTCGCCTGCTTCGCGTCCGTCGCTCGCGCCGCTCGCGGCGGGCCACCGCCGTCGCACCTCCTCGCGCACGCCGCGCACGAAGCGCGCGCCTCCGACCCCGCCCGCGAGCACCGTGATCCGCACG
>CBFGWW010000073.1:0-12722 GCA_965652625.1 uncultured Agromyces sp. | reverse complement strand
CCCGCCCCAGGCCCGAGCGTAGATTGGCCACGAACGAGGAGGTTCGCGTGACCACCATCCGAGAGTCCACCGTTCCCCCCGACGAGGGCGTCGGCGTGCCGCAGCCGCACGGCAACGGGCAGCACGGCGACGTGCACCCGCCGCACGTCGACGAGCAGCAGTCGCGCGCCGTCGCCGAGGCGGCGCGCGAGCAGGAATGGCGGAAGCCGAGCTTCGCGAAGGGCCTGTACCTCGGCCAGTTCGACCTCGACCTGATCCATCCGCACCCCAGGCCGGCTCCCGATCGCCGCGACCGCGGCGAGCGATTCATGGCCGACCTCGAGGCGTACCTGCGAACGGTCGACGGGGCGCAGATCGAGCGCGATGCGCGCATCCCCGACGAGGTCTACCAGGGGCTCGCCGAGCTCGGATGCTTCGGCATGAAGATCCCCGTCGAGTACGGCGGCCTCGGGCTCGGGCAGTACTACTACAACCACGCCCTGACCATGATCGGCACCGTGAGCCCGGCCGTCGTCGCGTTGCTCTCGGCGCACCAGTCGGTCGGGCTGCCCGAACCGCTGGTGCTCGCGGGCAGCGAGGAGCAGAAGCGGCAGTACCTGCCGCGCTGCGCGACGGGCGCGATCAGCGCGTTCCTGCTCACCGAGCCCGAGGTCGGCTCCGACCCGGCGCGGTTGCGCGCGACGGCCGTGCCGAGCGAGGACGGCTCCGAGTACGTGCTCGACGGCACCAAGCTCTGGACCACGAACGGCGTCGTCGCCGAGCTGCTCGTCGTGATGGCCCGCGTGCCACGGTCGCCTGAAGAGGTGGCCGACGGGCACCGCGGCGGCATCAGCGCCTTCATCGTCGAAGCGGATGCCCCGGGCATCACCGTGCACCGCCGGAACGCGTTCATGGGGTTGCGGGGCCTCGAGAACGGACTCACGTCGCTGCGCGAGGTGCGAATCCCGAAGGAGAACCTCATCGGCCGCGAGGGCGAGGGGCTCAAGATCGCGCTCACCACCCTCAACGCCGGGCGGCTCGCGATCCCCGCGATCTGCGCGGGCGCCGGCAAGTGGAGCCTCAAGATCGCGCGCGAGTGGTCGAACGCACGCGTGCAGTGGGGCAAGCCGATCGGCGAGCATGCCGCCGTCGCGCACAAGATCGCATTCATCGCGGCGACGACGTTCGCGCTCGAGGCCGTCGTCGACCTGTCGGGCGTGCTCGCCGACGAGGGCCGCAAGGACATCCGCATCGAGGCGGCGCTCGCCAAGCTGTGGGCATCCGAGATGGGGTGGAAGATCGCCGACGAGCTCGTGCAGATCCGCGGCGGCCGCGGGTTCGAGACGGCCCCGTCGCTCGCGGCCCGCGGCGAGCGCGCGGTGCCCGCCGAGCAGATGCTGCGCGACCTCCGCATCAACCGCATCTTCGAGGGCTCGAGCGAGATCATGCGCCTCCTCATCGCCCGCGAGGCCGTCGATGCCCACCTCAAGGCCGCGGGCGACCTGATCGACCCGCACCAGGACCTGGCCGGCAAGCTCAAGGCGGCCGTCTCGGCGAGCGGGTTCTACGCCCGCTGGCTCCCGCAGCTCGTCGCCGGCAAGGGCGACATCCCCACGGCGTTCGACGAGTTCGGCGCGCTCGCGACCCACCTGCGCTACGTCGAGCGCACCTCTCGCAAGCTCGCCCGCGAGACCTTCTACGGCATGGCGCGCTGGCAGGGCGGCCTCGAGCGCAAGCAGGGCTTCCTCGCCCGCGTCGTCGACATCGGCGCCGAGCTGTTCGCCGTCTCCGCCTCCTGCGTGCGCGCGATCATGATCGCCGCCGACTCACCCGAAGACGGCAAGTCGGCGTACCAGCTGGCCGCCACCTTCGCCGAGCAATCGCGTCACCGCACCGAACGCCTGCTCGACGAGCTCTGGCACAACACGGATGCCACGGACGAGCGCCTCGCCGAGCGCGTGCTCGACGGCCGCTACACCTGGCTCGAGCAGGGCATCATCGACGTGAGCGAGGGCACCGGGCCCTGGATCACCGAGGAGATCCCGGCGGACGCGGCCGAGAACGTGGCGCGGCGGGTCATCCGGCCGACTGAGGAGTGATCGGCGATCGCGGGGCATCCGCCTCTCGACCGCGCACCACGTGCGGGCGCATGATTGCCCCCATGACGACGCCGACCCTCGCCGCGCAGTTGAAGCTCGACCTCCGGCATCGGCTGCGGCCGATGTCGGGCCGCGACCCGGGTGACCCGCACCGCGTGGTCACCCCGCTCGAGCTGCTCTACGACCTGACGTACGTCATCGCGTTCGCCGCCGCTGCCGACGAGCTGGCGCACGCGCTCTTCGTCGGCGAGGTCGGGCCGGGGGTCGGCGCCTACGTGTTCGCGATCTTCGGGGTGTCATGGGCGTGGCTGAACTTCACGTGGTTCTCGTCGGCCTACGACAACGACGACGCGCTCGTGCGGGCGGCGGTCGTCGTGCAGATGGTCGGCGTCGTGATCTTCATCTTCGGCCTGCCGGTCAGCTTCGAGGATGCCGCGCACGGGGCCAGCCCGAACAACCTGCTGCTCGTGGCGGGCTACATCGTCATGCGGGTTCCGCTCATCGCCCTGTGGCTGCGGGCGGCGCGCCAGGATCCGGCGCGGCGGCGCACGTCGATCGCGTACGCGGTCGTGATCGCGGTCGCGCAGGTCGGATGGCTCCTCACCACGATCCCAGGGATCCCGACGGTTGCGACCATCGTCGCGCTCAGCGTGCTCGCGACCGCCGAGCTGATCGCGCCGGTGGTCATCGAACGACGATACGGGCGCGCCCCGTGGAACGCCGGGCACGTCGCCGAGCGCTTCGGCCTGCTCACGCTGATCACGCTCGGCGAGGTGATCGCCGGGACGGTCGCGGCCGTCGGCGCCCTCGTCGGTGAGCAGGGATGGTCGGTCGCCCCGGTGGTCATCGTCGCCGCCGGGCTCGTGATCGCGGCCGGACTGTGGTGGGCGTACTACCTGATCCCGTCGCGGACGATCCTGCTGCGCTGGCCCGAACGCGCCTGGGCCTGGCGCTACGTGCACCTGCCATTGTTCGGCGCGATCGCCGCCGTCGGCGCCGGCCTGCACGTCGCCGCCGAGGGGGTCGAGCACCAGGAGCTCAGCCTGCTGCAGATCACCCTCGCGCTCGCGGTGCCGGTCGCGTGCGTCGTCATCCTCGTCTTCCTGATCTGGAGCGTCCTGATGAAGTCGATGGACTTCACGCACGTGCCGCTCTTCATCTGCAACCTCGTGCCGCTCGTCGCCGCGGTCATCATCGCGGCGGTCGTCGACGCCGAGGCCCCGATCGACCTCGAGCCGGGCGGCGACCTCACGGCGCTCGTCATCGTCATCGGGCTCGTGTCGCTGTCGTGCATCATCGAGGTCGTCGGCCATGAGCTCGTGGGGTACTCGCACACGTTGCGTGCCGCGAAGCGTCACCTGCTGGAGCCTGAGATCGATGCGCGACGGAGGGCGGCGGACACGAGTCGCCGACTGGCCCTCGACCCGTCGCCGTCGGAACATCCTCGCTGAGCTCCGCGATGCGATCGAGCCGGTCGGCCGCCTGCAGGAATGCGCGCCTGTGCGAGCCGTCCAGGGAGAGCCGGCGGGTCATCCGGCGACGACGAAGCCCTCGGTCGCTCCTCGACCTCGACCCGCGGCTCATCCGGCCGACGACCAACCCCTCGGTCGCTCCTCGACCTCGATCCGCGGCTCGAGCCCGAGGAAGTCGGCGTACCGGCCGGCGGCGTCCCGGATCGAGTCGAGCTCGTGCGTGCCGAGGGCGCGATGCGGGTACAGCGCGAACGTGACGACCTTCGGGCCGACCGTGCGTCGCATGCCGGCGACGAGCTGCGCGTCGACCAGCGCCATGCCGATCGCGGTCTCGCGGGCACGCGACGCCACGCCCTCGGTGTCGATCAGCCATCGGGAGTCCTGGTAGCCCCGGTACATCTCGTCGAGCACCTGGAGCAGGTGGCCCGATGGCTCGGCTGCGGCGGGGACCTCGCCTGGCGCGTGCCAGTACGTGCGGCCGTCGTGCTCGAACGACTCGAGCCGCTCGCCGACGCCGGCGATGCCGCGGCGCACGTCGGTCAGGGTGAGCGTCGCCCAGTAGGCGAGGTCGCGCTCGGTGGCCGGGCCGTGCGACGTGAAGTAGCGCAGGGCGAGCTCGGCCAGGGCTTCGTCGCGGTCGAACGGCCGACCGGCCGGCACGCGCTCGTCGAACAGCGCGTACGTGTGCTCGCCGTCGCGCGGCGCGCCGCTGCACACCACGAGGTGCATCTCGAGGTGCGCGAGGAGCAGCATCAGCTGCTGGCCGGTGAGCTCCTCGCCGCGCTCCGCCAAGCCGCTCGCGAGGTCGCTGCGCGTGCGGTCGGGGGTGGTCGCGAGGAGCTCCGTCACGGCATCGGTGAGTCGCGGCATCCGCTCGCCCAGCGGCCGCAGCTGCTGATCGATGACCGGCAGCACCCGCGGCGCCGTGAGCTCGAGCAGCCACCGCGCGTCATCGGCGTGGAGGTAGTGCCAGGTCGGCCGGAGCACGTGCGTGCGCAGCACGCGTCCGTCGGCGAGCGCCCCGGCGAGGTCGGCCTGCCGGGGCGCGGTGGTGCGCGTGGCCACCGCCCACGCCGACTGCGACGGGGTCTCGGCCTGCCCCGCGAGGAGTGAGGACACCACCTGCTCGGCGGCGGCGACCGGCGCGGCGAGGTGCTGCGAGTGCAGCCGCCAGCGCGCGAGGTCGCGGTCGGTCTTCACGCCCGCGCATCCTCCAGGTGCGGCGCGCCGCGGCCGAGCACCTTCACCACGAGGTCGTGCCGGCGCAGCGTGCGGATCGTGCGCGCGACCTCGTCGGGGGTGCGACCGAGCGCGCGCTCGTTCGAGACGACGAGCACGTCTCCGGCCTGGAGCGTCTCGAAGAGGCGGCCGAGCCGCTGCTCCCACGTCTCGGGCGTCTCGGGCGCCGGGTGCTTGAAGTCGAGGATCGCGACGCCGAAGCGGGTCAGGTCGTTGCGCTGCTCGACCACCGAGGGCATGTCTGGGCGGGGCACGACGAGGCCGACGAGACGGGACCCCTCGGGGCGCGCCTTCCACCAGTCGTGGTTCTGCTGCAGCTCCTCGAAGCACTCGGGGCATCCGATCGCGTAGTGCGCGTGGTCGTGTGCGGCGACCTCGGTCTCGCTCGGCGCCGTCGTCGCGGCATCCGTCGTCGCGGCATCCGTCGTCGAATCGGTCACGTGCTCAGCCATCTCGATACCCCTCGTCCTCGGGTTCCATTCTCGCGGAAGAACCGCCGCTCGAACCGCGTTGGCACATTCATGAGAGCGATCGCGTACGCCCAGACCGGCCCGTCGTCCGTCCTGCAGCTCGTGGAGCGCGACGTCCCCGAGCCGGGCCCCGGCGAGGTGCGCGTGCGGATCGTCGTGTCGGGCGTGAACCCGACGGACTGGAAGGCGCGCGCCGGTTCGGGCGCCGGCCGGCCGACGCCGTTCCCCGAGGTCGTGCCGAACCAGGACGGCGCCGGCGTGGTCGATGCGGTCGGCGAGGGCGTCACCGGGTTCGCGGTCGGCGACCGCGTGTGGGTGTTCCTCGCGGCGCACGAGCGTCCGACGGGCACGGCGCAGGAGTTCGCGGTGCTGCCGGCGGCGCGGGTCGTGCGCCTGCCGGATGCCGCGGGCTTCGAGCTCGGGGCATCCCTGGGCGTGCCCGCGATGACCGCGCATCGGGCGCTGACCGTGCACGAGGGCGGACCGACGCGACTCGCACCTGGCGCGCTCGACGGACGCACCGTGCTCGTCGCGGGCGGCGCCGGCGCGGTCGGGCACGCGGCGATCCAGCTCGCCCGCTGGTCGGGCGCCCGCGTCATCACCACCGTGAGTTCGCCCGAGAAGGCGGCCCTCGCGACCGCCGCCGGCGCGCACCACGTGGTGAACTACCGCACCGAGGACGCGGCGAAGGCGGTCCGCGCGATCGCGCCCGACGGCGTCGACCAGGTCGTCGAGGTCTCCCCGGCGCGCAACGCGGAGCTCAACAGCCGCATCGTCGCGAACCACGGCTCGGTGTCGGTCTACGCGACCGACGGCGGCACCGAGATGACGCTCGACGTGCGCCGGCACTTCTCGCTCAACGTGCGCTACCAGTTCCTGCTGCTGTACACGGTCGGCGACACCGCCCTCGCGGCGGCGGCCGAGGACGTCACGCGGGCCGTCGAGGACGGCGCGCTGCCCGTCGGCGACGGCACGGGCCTGCCGCTCACGCGCTTCCCGCTCGAGCGCACGGCCGAGGCCCACGACGCGGTCGAGGCGGGCACGGTCGGCAAGGTCCTCATCGACGTCGCATCGGATGCCGCGGAGTCCGCCTCCTAGGACGAACCGCGTTCTGCGACGGCCCACGCGACCGCCTCCACCACCGCGGGCCAGGCACGTGGCGGCAACTCGTGCCCGACGCCCGGCAACGACAGGAATCGCGCGCCGGGGATCTCGCGGGCGAGCGCCTCGCCGTTGCCGATCGGGAACAGCGGGTCCGCGGTGCCGTGCAGCACCGTCGTCGGCACGCGCAGCGTGCCCAGTCGTTCCCGCCAGCGCACGGTCGCGTCGAACAGGTCGGCGCCGCCCTCGTCGTGGTGCATGCCCGGTGAGCGGCGCACGGTCGCGGTCCAGATCGCCCGCTCGTGCTCCTCGTCGAACTCGTCGCCCGCGTAGTCTCGATCGACGTCGACGAGGTGGTCGACGACGGCCGCGTCGTCGTTCCAGTCGGGATCGGGCCGCGGATGCTCCCACGTCGCCGCCAGCCGATCGGCGACCTCGGGCAGGTCGGCGTCGGCCGACCCTGGGCCCGTCGGCCGGGTCGAGATGAGCGTCAGCGACCGGACGCGGTCGGAATGGTCGAGCGCCGCGAGCTGCGCCACCCAGCCGCCCGGCGAGAACGCGAGCCAGTGCGCGTCCCGCGCCCCCGCGGCATCCGCACCGATCGCCTGCGCCGCATCGAGCACGGCGAGCGCGTCGCCGAGCGCCGTCGGCAGCCCCTCGCGCCGCGTGCCGCGGGGGCCGAGCGTCGTCTCCCCCGTGCCGCGCTGGTCGGAGCGGATCACGCGGAGCCCGAGCGCGACGAGCTCGGCGCAGAACTCGGGCCGCCACCAGTCCATCGAGCAGTCCGCACCGGCCACGAGCAGCAGCAGCGGATGCCCCGCCTCGCCGATCACCTCGGCCGCCAGCTCGGCACCGTCGGGCCGCGGGACCCGCACCCGCTGCACGTCGCTCCGCGTCATCCGTTCAGTCTGCCCCGACCCGCCCACACGGGAACCGGCGGAGCCGACCAGGAACTGCCGCGCTCACCCGAACGTGAAGCAGTACGCCTCGACGCCGGCCTCGAGGAACTCGATCTCGACCACGCGATCCGCGACCGGATCGCCCTGGCGGATCAACTGGTACGTGTTCTGGTCGGTGAGGACCCCGCGGCCGTCGGCGTCGACGTCGGCACCGGCCGCATCACCCACGGCGCGACCGTCGAGCGTGACCCGGAACGGCACGGATGCCCCGAACTCCACCGGCCCCATGACGAGGTTGACGTCGCGCGCATGGAAGGCGAACGAGATCCGACCGCCGGGCTCGTTCAGCACGGCGGCGTGGCTCGCGACCGTCCAGTCGCCCGTCAGGTCCCACGTGTTGGTGATCAGCCGGTGCCCGCCCGCGTACACGTGCGGGCGGTCGTAGTACTCCCCGTGCTCCGAGACGAAGCCGCTGCTCTGCCGGTAGCCGAGGTAGGTCTCGGGGCTCCGCAGCGAACGCCAGTCGGCCGCCACCGCGAGACCCTGCGGCTCGACGACGACGAGGTCGGTGTCGAGGCCGCGCGCCCCCGCTTCGACGAGGAGCTGCTGGATCGCCATCTCGGTCATCGCGTACTCGCCCTCGCCGAAGTGGTGGAACCGCAGCCGGCCGTTCGCGTCGGCGAGGTAGATCGCGGGCCAGTAGCGGTTCGCGAACTCGTTCCAGACGCCGTAGTCGCTGTCGACGGCGACCGGGTAGCGGACCCCGAGGTTGCGGGTCTGCGCCATCACGTTCCGCACGTCGGCCTCGAAGCCGAACTCGGGGGTGTGCACGCCGACGATGGTCAGCCCGGCGTCCCGGTACTTCTCGGCCCAGGCCCGCAGGTACGGGAGGGTCCGCAGCCAGTTGACGCAGGTGTAGGTCCAGAAGTCGACGAGCACGACCCGGCCGCGAAGGCCCTCGGGCGTGAGCGGCTCCGAGTCGAGCCAGCTCGTCGCGCGGTCGAACGAGGGCAGGCGCCCCTCGTCGGGCAGCACGTCGTGGTCGCCCGCCAGCCGGTGGGCGAGTGAACGGAACAGGCCGCCGCGGCCCTCCCGCGCGATCACGGCGTCGGCGGCGGATGCCCCGTTGCGGTCGTCAGCGGACATGTGAGCCTCCCGTGGTGTGGTGATCGGCGTCGGCGCGTCCGATCGGATCAGGCGCCGGAACCCCCCGGATCCGCCAGGCCCGCGTACTCGGGGTTGCCCGCGATGAACGCGGCCACGACCGGGCAGCGCACGGTGAAGCGCGTGCCCGTCTCGCGGAGGTCGTCGAGCGCGTCGGCGATGAGGTCGGTGGCGATGCCCCGGCCGCGGAACTCGGGTTCGACCGTCGTGGTGATGAGGGTGATGCGGTCGCCGTCGAGGTCGTAGCGGATCGTCGCGATCTCCAGGCCCTCGAGGGTCGCGGCGAAGACGCCCCGCTCGTCGTCGCGGTGCACCTCGATCTCGGCGTCGGCGTCCTCCGACGGCGTGTCGACCGCGCGCAGCGCATCGGCGGTCACCTCGTCGACGAGCGCCGCGGTGCCTTCGTCGAGGGTGCCGCCCCCGTCGGGATACCCCGCGGCATCCGGATACTCGAACCGCTCGGAATCGTCGCCGGTGCTCATCGCGCTCCTCCGCTCCCCTTCTCGGCTCGGTCGAGCCGCTCATGAACGAGGACAAGCCAGGTTCCGCCATTGTGACAGCGGCGCGCCGGTGCCACCACGGGTCGGTGCGTGGCATTGAGTTTTCCTCATCTCCATTGACGCCCCACCGCCGCGGGCGTAGACCTGAGACCACTCGGAAGGAGGTGCCGCAATGGCGAAGGATCTCTCCCTGACCCTCGAGGACAAGCCCGGTGAAGCGGCACGACTCGGCGAGGCGCTCGGCACGGCGGGCGTCAACATCGAGGGGCTCTGCGCGATGGCCGACGGAGGGCGGAGCACGGTGCACATCCTCGTCGACGACGCCGCACGTGCTCGAACCGCACTCGAGGGCGCAGGCATCACGGTCGATCGCGAGACCGAGGTGCTCATCAGTCCGCCGCTCGGCGAGGAGTGGGTCGCCACGCCAGGTGGATTCGGCAGGATGGCGCGAGCGCTGGCCGACGCCGACGTGAACATCTCGTTCGTCTACGTGGCCGGCGACAGCCGCCTCGTGCTCTCGACGAGCGACGACGCGAAGACCGCGGAGCTGCTGCAGGCGATGATGTAGGCGCTCACAGCCCCTCGGCGAGCTCCTTGATCGCGGCGAGGCGGCGGTCCCACTCGGCGCCGATCGCGTCGAGGCGGTGCGCGGTGTCGCTGAGCTGCGAGCCGATGACGCGGTACCGCACCTCGCGGCCGACGCGCACGGGCTCGACGAGGCCGACCTCCTGGAGCACGGCGAGGTGCTTGGCGATGGCCTGGCGGGTGACGGGCAGGCGCCCGGCGAGGGCCGACGCCGACGCGTCGCCCTCGCCGAGTGCCGCCAGGATGCTCCACCGGGTCTCGTCGCCGAGTGCGGCGAACACGGGGACCAGCGCCTGGGTCATGCGCTGCCCTCGAGCAGCGCGACCAGCTTGTCGAGCTCGCCGTCCCAGCCCGCGCGGTGCGCCTCCATGTTCGCGGCCGGGTCGGACGTCACGTCGAACCCGGTCTCGACGACGGTGAGCTGCGTGCCGTTCGACACGGACTCGAGCGTGAAGGTGAACACGGTCGCGTGGTCGTCGAGCTGCTCGGGCAGCACGCCGCTCGCGTCGTCGTTGCCCCAGCGGTACGACACCATGCGCGGCGCGTCGATCGCCTCGATGCGCACCGGCACGGCGCCGTAGCCATCGAAGGTCAGCGTGCCCGTCGCACCGACGCCGGCGCCGGCGAAGTCGGCCCGGCCGAACCACTTCGAGATGTGCTCGGGCTCGGTCACCGCCGACCAGACCTTCTCGACGGGGGCGGCGATGTGGATCGTGCGCCGCACGGTGAACTGGCCCTCGTCGATGACGGATGCCGGGTTGTCGGTCATGTGCTCCATGATGCTTCCTTTCGTGGGGATGTGCCGTCACCGGGTCGGAGGTTCGGTGACGGATGCCGCGTGAGCGGGTTCGATGACGGATGCCGCGGCCGCCGGCTTCAGCGCGCTCGTCGCCCACGCGGCGGCGATCGCGACGACGGCGATGGCGATGCCGGCGACCACGGCGAGCCCGACGCCCCCGGCGTCGATCGCCAGTCCGCCGGCGAACGCGCCGAACGCGATGCCGGCGTTCACCGCGGAGGCGGGCAGCGACGACGCGAGCGGTGCGCCGGGACCGGCGAGGCTCACGACGCGGTGCTGGATCGACGGCCCGGTGGCCATGCCGAACAGCCCGATGCCGAGCACGGCGAGCGCCGCCGCGAGCGCGTGGGAGCCGAAGGCGAGGAGGGCGACGAGCGACGCGGCCACGCCGATCGCGCCCACGATGAGCATGCGCGACGCGTTCGCGTCCGCGAACCGGCCGCCGCCGAACGAGCCGACGGCGGTCGCGACGCCGTAGACGAGGAGGTAGATCGAGACCGCCGGGCCCGAGACATCCGTGACCTGGCCGAGGAACGGCACGAGGTAGGTGATCGCGGCGAGCATGGCGGCGAAGGTCAGGAAGCTCACCGCGAGCACCGCCAGGACGCGCGGCGCGAACGCGTGCCGCGCCTGCCCCATCGCGCCGCTCCCCCGCGGCGTCGGCACCGACGGCAGCACGATGACGGCGAGCACGAGCACGATCGCACCCGCCACCACGACGGCGACGAACGAGCCGCGCCAGCCGACCGCCTGTCCGAGCAGCGTGCCGATCGGCAGCCCGAGGGCGCTCGACATCGCGAAGCCCGAGATGATCACCGCCATCGCCCGGCCGGTGCGTTCGGGCGGCACGATCGAGGTCGCGGTGACCATCGCCGCGGCGATGAACAGCCCCTGCACGGCGCCGATCACGACGCGGGCGCCGACGAAGACCGGAAAGTCGGCCAGGAGCGCGGGAAGCAGGTTCGCCAGCACGAACACGGCGGTCGCAACGATCAGCACGTGCCGACGGTCGAAGCGCGTCACGAGGAACGTGAGCAGCGGCCCGCCGATCGCGAGCCCGAGCGCGTTCGCCGTGACGAGCACCCCCGCCATGGGCACCGAGATGGAGAGGTCGGCGGCGATCAGGTCGATCATGCCGACGACGAGCATCTCGGCGCAGCCCATGACGAATGCGCCCGCGAACAGCACGGCGAGGACGGTCGTCGCCCGGGTGGTCGGATGCTGCGCGGTGGTCGTCATGTCGGCTCCTCGTCTGTCTCGAAGTACTGCAACCTTAGAGTTGCATATCGGCCAGACTCATGCAACCCCTGAGTTGCATATTTGAGCAGCTGCGTTTCAGCCCACTCCGTCGAGCGCCTCGCTCACGTCGAGCAGCAGCTCCGACTGCGCCCCGTTCAGGTCGGGCCCGTCGGGCTCGGGCCACGACGACAGCTTCACGATCACGGCATCGGTGCGCGGATCGAGCCACAGGCCCTGCCCGTGGATGCCGATGCCGCTCACGTTGCCGCGCTCGTTGCCCGTGCACCACCACTGCCGGGTGTACGAGCCCCGCGGGAACACCTCGGTGAAGCCCGACGGCGGCATCGCAGCGGGCGACCCCCCGGCGAGGATCGCCCGCACCCAGTCCTCGGAGACCACGCGACCGCCGGATGCCACGCCCCCGTCGAGCACGACCCGGCCGACGCGCGCCAGGTCGCGAGCCGTGCACGACACCCCGCCGTTCGCGTACCCGAAGCCGGCGCGATCGACCGTGATCGTGGCATCCCGATCGGCGCCGAGCTTCGACCAGAGCAGCTCCGACAGGGCCTCGCCGTAGCGGAGGCCGGTGACGCGTTCCACGATCCACGCGAGCACGTCGGTGTTCGCCGAGCAGTACTGGAACGTGCCGACCGAGCCGTCGCCGCGCAACGAGGTCAGGAAGTCGGCGGTGTCGACCGGGTCGCCCTCGAGCCGAGTGCGCCACCCGGCCGAGCGGTCGTGCCGCTGCACCTCCGCGGTCGGATCGAGGTAGTCCTCCCGGTAGTCGATGCCGATCGCCATGTCGAGCACGTGCTGCACGGTCGGCCCGTCGTAGGCGGAGCCCGCGAGCTCGGGCACGTAGTCGGTCACCGGTCGCGCCGGGTCGAGCGCCGCGGCATCCGCCAGCGCACCGACGACCAGCCCGCAGACCGACTTCGAGACGCTCATGAGCAGGTGCCGCTCGTCGGGCGCGAAGCCCGCACGGAAGTACTCGGCGACGACCTCGTCGCCGCGCAGCACGAGGAACGCGTCGGTGAACGTCGACTCGAGCAGGTCGCGAAGGTCGGGCACGTGCGGCTCCAGCGCACCGAGGTGCACGGTGGCCGCGGATGCCGCGCGCCGCCGCCGCGCGATCGTCGCCGTCGGCACGACCTCGCCGAGGTGCGCGAACGCCCA
>CBFGWW010000072.1:0-12724 GCA_965652625.1 uncultured Agromyces sp. | reverse complement strand
GGCGTGTTCGTCTACCTCTCGTACATCGGCGCCGCCCTGCTGACCGTGCAGGCATGGACCATGACGATCGACCAGGCGAACGAGTTCATCGGGGCCCGTTGGCTCGACCCGTTCGCCCTCATCGCGGGCATCCTCGCCCGCGAGATCACGATCTGGCTCGGCGGCTGGGTCGCCTCCCGCGGTCGCGCGGTCACCGAGCGCAACCGCCTGGCCCGCGAGGCCTACGATCTGGAGCTCGCGGCGGGGCCGCAGCCGATCCGCTCCTAGACCCGCCCCCAGCGACCGGAACGTACCCGGCGGCGTCGCGGCCGCCGGGTACGCTGCTGTGTCGGGGATGGTGACTCCTCCCCATCGACAGCATCCCGCCCGGTCGGGTTTGCTGGCTCGTTGACCCTGCACCCGAGGAGCCACGTGAGCATCACCATGCACGTCGACGACGCGCCTGCGCCCGGTCTCGACGCGTCGGGGCGGCCCGATCCCGCGTACGCGGCCCGTCTCGGACTCCGGCCCGCGCCGTCGGGTCGACGCGCCGCCGCGTTCACGGTCGACGCCGCCGCCTACGCGCTGGCGGCGTCGCCGGCGATCGTCGGCGCGGTGCTGCTGGCGAACGCGATCGTCGGGTCGGATGCCACGACCGGCGCCGATCCGTCGTCGCTCGTGCTGCCCCTCGTGCTCGTCGCCGTCGGGCAGCTGCTCGTGACCGCGTTCGGCATCACGCAGCTCGCGATGCACGGACGACGCGGCGTCACGCTGGGCAAGCGCGCGCTCGGACTCCGCTCGGTGCAGGTCGCCGACTTCGGCCGCGCCGGGTTCTGGCGCGTCGTGCTGCGCGTGCTCGTGCTCTGGGCGTCGCAGGCCGTGCTCCCGCTCGTCGGACCCGCGCTGATGTTCGCGTCGGGACTCCAGGACCCGGAGCAGCGCGGGCGCAGCTGGCTCGACCGGGTCGGACGCTGCTGGGTCCTCGACGTGCGCGAGGGCCTCGACCCGTTCGACCTCAAGGCGCTGCGCCACGCGCGCCGGCAGCTCGACGCGCCGGCCGCCTCGGTCGCGCGCATGCCGTCGCTCGCCACGGATCGCGGGCTCGACGAGGCGACGTTCATCCCGCAGGCGCGATCCGCCTCGGGGGTCGTGGCCGCAGTGCCCGAGGCGGGCGCGTGGACGCCGCCGCCGATCGCGGCGCCTGCGGCGTCGTCGGCGGCGGTTCCGCCGCCCGGGGTGCCGGCCGTCGCGGCATCCGCTGCCGTGCCCGCCCCCGCGGTCGCGACCGCGCCGACCCGCTCGCTCGCCCCCGCCGCCGTGTTCGCCTTCGACGACGGCAGCCGCCTCGACGCCTCGGGCACGGGCCTCCTCGGCCGCCGCCCGGCGCGAGCCGAGGGTGACCCCGCGGGCACCCTGCTCGTGCCCCTCGCCGACGACTCCATGGGCATCTCGAAGACCCACGCACGCTTCGAGGTCGACGACGCCGGCATCTGGATCACCGACCGCTGGTCGCGCAACGGCACGAGCGTCGCCGCGCCGGGCCGCGCCCCGGTCGAGCTCGTGCCCGGTGCCCGCACGCGCGTCGACGGCGGCACGAAGGTCGAGCTCGGCGGCCGCTGGTTCGTCGTCGAGGAGGTGACGGCCCGATGAGGCTGAAGCTGGGCCTGCGCCGCCAGTCCGGCGCCGCCGCCGACGTGGTCGTGACGACCGACGCGACGGCGACGGTCGGCGACGTGGCGCGATCGATCGCCGATGACGATCCCGCGTCGGCGCACCTGCCGCGGCATGCGGGGCCGTTGACGCTCGCGGTCGCGCCGCCCACGTCGAGCGAGCCCGTCGTGCTCGATCCCGACCTGCCGGTCGCCGACGCGCCCATCGGCTCGGGCTTCAACGCCGCCGTGGTGTCGCCGAGCGCAGGACGCGCGGCCGACGCGGGCACGGTCGCGATCCTGCACGTGCTCACCGGGCCCGACGCCGGGCGCCAGGTCCCGCTCGGCCGCGGCCAGCACGTCATCGGGCGCAGCGCCGACGCCGACGTCGTGCTCCAGGACGCGCTCGTCTCGAAGCGCCACGCGCGCATCGAGGTCGACCAGGCCGTCGAGCTCGTCGACCTCAACTCCGCCAACGGGCTCATCGTCGACGGCGGCCCCATGACGCGCATCCGGGTCATCCCCGGCCAGCGCATCACGGTCGGCGACACCGACGTGTCGTTCTCGATGGTCGCTGGCACGGATGCCGCGGCCGACCCCGTGCTCGAACGCGGCGGCGCCCTCATGTTCAACCGATCGCCCCGGGTCGAGGCCCGCTACCCGGGCACCGAGCATCCGCAGCCGCGCATCCCCACCGAGGAGAATCCGCGGCTCTTCCCCTGGCCGATGATCGTCTCGCCGATGATCGCGGGCCTCGCGATCTTCGCGCTCAACGGACGACCCGCGTCCCTCCTCATCGTCGTGCTCTCGCCGCTCATGCTGCTCGCCAACTGGTTCGGCTCGCGCACGCAGTCGAGCCGAAAGCTCAAGCAGGAGATCGAGACCTTCGAGGTGCAGCTCGAGGAGCTCGAGGAGACCCTGACGCGCGAGGTCGTCGTCGAGCGCGAACGCCGGCAGGGCGAGACGCCGCCCGTCGCGGTCGTCTACGAGCAGGCGATGCGGCTCGGTCCGATGCTCTGGACGCGACGCCCCGAGCACTGGAACTTCCTCGCGCTCCGGCTCGGCGTCGGCTGCGCGCCGAGCCGCAACACGATCGCGACGTCCGAGGCGGCGCTGCCCGGCATCGTCACGTACGCCCGCCAGGTGGAGGTGCTGCGCGACCGCTTCGCCGAGATCGACGACGTCCCCGTCATGGAGCTCCTCACGAGCTCGGGCGCGCTCGGCGTCGCCGGGCCGATGCACCTCGCGGCCGACGCCGTCCGCGGCCTCGCCGTGCAGCTGTTCGGCCTGCACGCGCCGAACGAGGTCGTCGCGGCCGCGATCGTCGACCCCGCCTGGAGCCGGGAGCTGGAGTGGCTGAAGTGGCTGCCGCACACGTCGAGCGCGCGGCATCCGCTCGCCGACGTCGCGCTCGCCGACAGCCAGTCGGCCGGGGCGAGCCTGCTGAGCGCGCTCGAGGAGACGATCCTCGAACGGCTGTCGGCCTCGGCCGCGCGCCGCGGGCCGCTCGCCGACACGAAGGCCTCGATGTCGCGCGGCGCCGACATCGGCTCGCCGTCGGGGGAACGCTCCGACGACCCGCGCCCCGACAGCGCGCTCATCCTCTTCGTGTCGGCGGATGCCCCGGTCGACCGCCCGCGGCTCATCCAGCTCATCGAGCGCGGGGCCGACGCCGGCATCCACACGGTGTTCGTCGGCCCGACGGTCGAGTCGCTGCCGGCCGCGTGCCGCACGTTCCTCGACGTGACCGCCGGCCTCGATCGGGCCACGGTCGGCGTCGTGCGCTCGGGCGCCGAGTACGCGGGCGTGCGGGTGGAGGGCGTCTCGGCCAGGTACGCCGAGGTCTTCGCGCGCCGGCTGGCTCCCGTCGTCGATGCGAGCACCGTGGTCGAGGACTCGAGCGACCTGCCCCGCAGCGTCTCGATGCTCACGCTCATCGGCGAGGAGTTCGCCTCGAGCCCCGCGGGCGTCGTCGACCGGTGGCGGCAGAACAACTCCGTCGTCGACCGGTCGGGTGCGAAGCTGCCCCGGCTGAAGCGCGCCGGCACGCTGAAGGCGTTCATCGGCCAGTCGAGCCCCGACGCGATGACGCTCGACCTGCGCACGCAGGGGCCGCACGCGCTCGTCGGCGGCACGACCGGCGCGGGCAAGTCGGAGTTCCTGCAGGCATGGGTGCTCGGCATGGCCGCGCAGTACAGCCCCGACCGCGTCACGTTCCTGTTCGTGGACTACAAGGGCGGCTCCGCCTTCGCCGACTGCGTCGACCTGCCGCACTGCGTCGGCCTCGTGACCGACCTCAGCCCGCATCTCGTGCGACGCGCGCTCACGAGCCTGCGCGCCGAACTGCACCACCGCGAGCACCTGTTCAACCGCAAGAAGGCGAAGGACCTGCTCGAGCTCGAGAAGCGCCAGGACCCCGAGACGCCGCCGGCGCTCGTGCTCGTCATCGACGAGTTCGCCGCGCTCGCCGGGGAGGTGCCCGAGTTCGTCGACGGCGTCGTGGACATCGCGCAGCGCGGCCGGTCGCTCGGCATCCACCTCATCATGGCGACGCAGCGCCCCGCGGGCGTCATCAAGGACAACCTCCGCGCGAACACGAACCTCCGCGTGGCCCTGCGCATGGCCGACGAATCGGACTCCCGCGACGTCGTCGGCGATGCGGTGGCCGCGGGCTTCGACCCGTCGATCCCCGGGCGCGGCATCGCGAAGACCGGGCCCGGACGCCTCGTGCCGTTCCAGTCGGCGTACGCCGGCGGCTGGACCACCGCCGAGGTGGCCGAGGCGGAGGTGAAGGTCGCCGAGCTGCGGTTCGGCTCGACGATCACCTGGGAGTCGGATGCCGAACCCGAGAGCGACGCGCACGACGAGGACCCGGGTCCCAACGACCAGAAGCGCATGGTGCGCACGTTCATCGCGGCCGCCGCCGAGGCCGGCGTTCCGGCGCCCCGACGTCCGTGGCTCGACGAGCTCGCCGCGACGGTCGCCGTCGAGTCGCTGCCGCAGCGCGGCGACGCCGAGATCGTCTTCGGCCTCGCCGACGTGCCCGAGCGGCAGCTGCAGGCGCCCATGGCCTTCGTGCCCGACCGCGACGGCGCCATGCTCGTCTACGGCACGAGCGGCTCGGGCAAGTCGACCGCGCTGCGCACGCTCGCGGTCGGCATCGGGCTGCGTCCCGACCTCGGCGCGGCCGAGGTGTACGGGCTCGACTTCGGCGCCGGCGCCCTGCGGTCGCTCGAGGCCCTGCCGCACGTGGGGTCCATCGTGTCGGGCGACGACCCCGAGCGCGTGCAGCGCATGTTGCGCACGCTCAACGAGGTGCTCGATCGCCGAGCGAAGGCGTTCAGCGACGCGAACGCCGCGACCCTCACGGAGTACCGCGAGCTGACCGGCCGCGACGAGCCGCGCATCCTGCTCCTCCTCGACGGCTTCGCCGCGTTCAAGACCGAGTGGGACTCCACGACCGTGCGCATGCCGTTCTACCAGGTGATCATGCGCATCCTCGGCGAGGGCCGCCCGCTCGGCGTGCACGTCGTGGCGACGGCCGATCGTGCCGGCGCGGTGCCGACGGCGGTGAGCGCGAACGTCACGAAGCGCGTCGTGCTGCGCCTCAGCGACGAGTCGGGCTACCAGGTGCTCGGCGCGCCGAAGGACGTGCTGACCGAGCGCTCGGCCCCTGGCCGCGCGATCGTCGAGGGCTTCGAGACGCAGCTCGCCGTGCCCGGCGGCACGACGAACGTCGCCGAGCAGACCCGCGTGCTCGAGTCGCTCGCGCGCGAGCTGCGTGCCCGCGGCGCCCGCGACGTGGCACCCATCGGGGCGCTGCCCGCGGTCTTCGGGGCCGCCGAGCTCCCCACCGCCGTGGGGGAGGAGCCCGCGCTCGGCATCGCCGACGACACGCTCGCGCCGATCGGCTTCGAGCCCGTCGGCACGTTCGCGGTCACGGGCCCGCCGCAGAGCGGCAAGACGAACGCCATGCGCGCCATCGTCGACGCCGTGCGCCGGTTCGACCCCGAGGTGAAGCTCTTCCACCTGGCCGGACGCCGGGCGCAGCTCGCCGACCACGCGCCGTGGGTGCGCAGCGCCACCACCGTCGACGGGGTGAAGCTCCTCGCCAAGGAGCTCCTGGACGTCGTGGGCGACGCCGACGTGCCCGGGCGATTCGTCATCGTGGTCGAGAACGTCACGCAGTTCGCCGACTCCGACGCGGAGCGGCCGCTCAAGGAGCTGTTCCAGGCGATCAACCGCAGCGATCACTTCCTCGTCGGCGACGCGGAGGTGGCGACGCTCTCGGCCGGGTTCGGCTTCGTCGGCGACTTCAAGGCGGGCCGCCGCGGACTCGCGCTGAAGCCCGACGCGTTCGACGGCGACTCCGTGTTCAAGACGCCGTTCCCGAAGGTCAAGCGCTCGGACTTCCCCGAGGGCCGCGGCATCTTCGTGCAGAACGGCCGGATCATGACCGTGCAGGTCCCGCTCGCGGGCTGATCCGGGGTGGGGAGTGCTCCCCATGTGACCCGCGTTCGACCTTCCGTACTGTGGAGCACACCGGCCCGGACGAGGGTTCGGCCCGATCGAACGGAAGGATCCCCCGATGGCGGATTTCGGCGCCTCCTACGGCGAGATGGAAGCGATGGCCAACAAGCTGAACGACGCGCGTGACGACATCCAGTCGCAGCTCGACCAGCTGAAGAACTCGGTGGACTCGCTGCTCGGCAACGACTTCAAGACGCAGCACGCGTCGGGCAAGTTCGGCCAGGGCTACGAGGAGCTCACCACCGGGCTCAAGAACGCGGTCGACGGCATCGGCGAGATGGGCGAGGCCCTCCGCGGCATGATGCAGGCGATCCAGGACCTCGACCAGCAGCTCGCCGGCCGCTGACGCATCGCACGGCGGGAGGGATGACCCTCCTGCCGTGCGTCGTCCCCGAGGCATCCGACGCACGGATGCCGCGCCCCCACCCAAGAACACCGCACACGACCGAGGAGCCCGCTGGTGGCCGACATCCTGATCGAGTACTCCGTGCTGAACGAGCTCAACGGATCGCTGAAGCAGATCATCGTCGAGCTCGAGAAGGCCGAGGAGCGCGCCACGAGCCTCGAGGGCGACATCGGCGACCCCTACGGCCGCGACACGCTCCGCGAGGCGGCGGAGGAGTTCGAGGACGGCTGGGACGACCGCCGCGCCGCGCTCAAGGAGGACCTCATGAAGATCCAGGAGCGCGTCGAGGCGACCGGCAAGGGCTGGGCCGAGTGGGACACCGCCGCCGCCAGGGAGCTCGCCGTCGAGGCGAACGAAGTCGACACCATGCCCCGGGCCTGACCCCGAGATCACGAGGAGCACGAACCAGATGGAGCCGTCACCCGCCGGGAACCCGATCGAGGTCGTCACCGGCAACGCCTTCGGCATCCGCACGCGTGGGCGCGCGATCGAGGACCTCGGCGACCAGATGATCGGCGCGGCCGGCGTGCTGCGCGCGATCGCCGACAACGGCGTGCCGCAGCAGGGCCTCTCGATCGACAGGATCAAGGAGGTCATCGGCGAGATCGACGGGGAGTTGAAGCTCGCCGGCGAGCGGTACAAGCCCTCGGGCACCGCGCTCGTGGCCTATGCCGACGCCCTCGATGCCGTGCAGCAGCAGATGCGCCTCATCGTGCCGCGCTGCCAGGACGCATGGGACGACTACCAGGCCGCGCTCGGCCGCTACCAGGACGCCAACCACCCGCTGCCGCCCCGACAGGCCGGCACGCCGCCTGCCGGCGGCGGGCAGAGTCCCGAGCAGGAGGCGCACGAGCGCGACATCCAGTCCGCGCTGAACCGCGCGAACGACGCCTACGACGAGTTCGTCGCCGAGGCCCGCAGCTTCGACACGCAGTTCGAGACCTGGGAGGACGCGTTCGAGGCGGCGTCGAACGGCATCCGCGACGCCACCGACGGCGGCATCTCCGACGGGTTCTGGGACGACGTCGACGGCTTCGTGGCCGGCGTGCTCGTCGTGCTGCAGTGGGCCGGGATCGTGCTCGCCGTGCTCGCGTTCGTCATCGGCGGCCCGATCATCGCCGCGCTCGGCGCCATCGTCGCCATCGCCTCGCTCGTCCTCACGATCTACCAGAAGGCGCGTGGCGACACGGGCTGGCTCGAGCTGGGACTCGCCATCGTGGGCGTCATCCCGTTCGGCAGCCTCGCCAAGTTCTCGGGCGGCTTCAAGCCCGGCATGGCCGGCTTCCTCGACGACATGGTCGGCGGCCTGGGCACCTCGGGCAGCCGAGCGATCATCGGCAACGCCATCACGCGCTTCCCCGAGACCTACGGCATCAGCCGCGCGTTCGGCGCCTCGCCGTTCACCTCCTTCGTCGCCGCCGCGCGCGGCGGCCACTCCGGCGCCGACATCGCCGCCCGCCTCATGGGAATCGGATTCGGCGACGAGTCGACCCGTGCCATGTCGAACGGCTGGGGCGCGGCCGCCCACGTCTTCGGGCACTACGGTTGGGTGGTGAACTCCCCGCTGGCGGCCGGCATGGCGATCACCGACGCGGTGGGCGATCTCTTCGAGGACGACGTCGAGACCTGGGAAGCCCAGCTCGCCGCGTGACCGACCCCATCCACGACCAGAAGGCCGGCATGAACCTGCGCGACGAGCTGCTGGGCACCGCCCGCCCCGTGCCCGAGTACACCCTCGTCCTGCCCTCGGGCTGGGCCGAGTACGACGCCACCGCCGAGTCCGAGCGCGAGCTCGTGCGGCTCGCGAGCACTCGGCTCCGGCAGCAGCACCGTCCCGACCTCGACGCGCAGCTGCGTGCGCTGACCGGCCGCGCGTTCGCCGGCCTCCGCTCGGCGAACACGCACCGCATCTACCTCCAGACCGAGGCGTGGGCCGACGAGCTCGTGCTGCCGCTGTCGATCACGGCCGCGGTGCGCACGGCGCCCGGCGGCGGCACGCTCGACGGGATCGTCGCCGAGCTCATCCGCGACGGCGCGACCTCGCTGCACGGCGACAAGCGCTTCGTACGGTGGGAGCGCGACACCACCGTCGCGGTCGGCACCACGACCGTCGGACAGCGCACGGCCGCCTACCTCACGCCGTTCCCCGACCGTCGCACGAAGGCGCTGCAGTTCACGGCCGTGGCCGTGCACCCCGTCGACGACCCGACCGAGGCGTGGCGCCCGGTGGTCGAGCGGATGCTTGAGCTCACCGACGCGGTCGTGAGCACGTTCGCATGGCGGGCGGCCGCATGAGGCTCGACGTCGAGGTGGACGAGCGCTACTGGGCGCACCTGCCGGGAGCGTTCCCCTCGAACGGCTACGCCGACCGCGGCGCCTGGGAGCGCGAGGTCGTGGCTCGGTACCTCTCGGTCCGGCCCGATGCCGACGACGCGACGCGGGCCGCCGCGGCCGACATCGCCGAGGCGGCGGTCGACGGCCTCATGCCGTCGGCGCTGTTCGGGCTCCTGTTCTGGCCGACCCGCCGGGCGGAGGCCGCGCTGCTGCACGTCGACCTCGCACCGACGCTCCGGCCGGGCGACGACCCCGTGCAGGAGCTCCTCGACGGCGTCCCCACCGCCCTGCCGCCGAGCGTGGACCCCGTCGAGGTGCCGGGGGTCGGCAGCGGCGTCGCCGTACGGTTCGTGCTGCCGGCCGCCCCGGGCGAGACGCCCGTCGCGGGCATCGGCTACGTGCTGTCGGGCCCGCAGGGATCGGTGCGCATCGTCTCGTCGCCGACCAGCACGACAATGGTCGGAATGCTCGACGCGCCGCTGCGCGAGCTCGTCGGCACGCTCCGCTTCGTCGCATGACCGAGCCGAGCGCCCTGGTGGCGGCCAAGCCCACGGCGACCGAGTACGCCCGCGCCGTGTCCGGCGATGCCGGGCGGTTCGACTGGACGGAGTTCGAGCGCAGCCTGCTGTCGCGACGCGCCGACCTGCTCGGGCCGTGGGAGTCCGCACTCCGCGACCTGCGCGCGCCGCGCCGTGCCTCCGCCTGGCGTGGGGCGGGCGTGTTCGTCCTGTCGATCCTGCCGTTCGTGGTGCCCGGGCTCCTCGTCATCGCCATCCGCACCGACCAGCCGCTCGCGGGCTGGCTCGCCGCCGCGCTCGTGCTCTCGCTGGCGCACGTCGTGTTCCGCCTCGCGCAGCTCCGCGCCGCCCGTCGCGGCGCCGCGCCCGACGCGCCGCAGGGCCTCGTGCTGGCCGGCGTCTCGGTCGGGTTCGCCGTGCTCGCCGCGGTGCTCGCGGCGCTCATCGCGATGCAGCGCCCGCAGCCGCTCGCCTGGCCGGCGGCCGTCGCTGCGGTCGCAATGGCCGCGGTCCTCGTGACCTGGGTCGTCGCCGAGCGTCGTCGCAGCCGTGCGGCCGGCACCGCGGATGCCGCGCCCGGCGACGCCGTGGGGGCGCTCCGCGCCGCGGTCGACCGGCTCGCGCCGAACGACAGGGTCGCCATCGAGCGCGATCGCGACGACGCGCTCGAGCTGCTCGTGCGCAACGGGGTCGTCTCCGACGACGAGCGACGGGAGGCGGCCGACGCACCGCTCGGCGGGATCGCGCGCCGGGTGTGGGCCGCCGAGCGCCGGGCCTCCGGCTCCCGCGGCTGACCGTCGTCGCGACGGTCGGCGTACGCTCGGAACGATGGACCTCTCCCGTCGCAACGCCTGGGTCGTCGCCGCCTTCGCCGGCGCCCTGGACTTCGCCGCGATCGTGTGCGCCTGGGGGTTCGTGAGCCTCCTGACCGACGCCGACGTGATCGCGGCGCCCGATGCGGGCCTGTTCGTCGGGCCGGCGGCGGCCGGGGCATCCGTCGCGGCCGTGCTGCTCACGCTCGCGCACACGCTGCGGCGCCCCGAGCGGCAGCTGCCGAGCGTGCTCTTCTCGGCGATCTGGAGCTGGGTGGCGCTCGTGGTCGTGGCGACGGTCGGCTACGCGATCGCGACCGGGACGCTGCTCGCGGCGCTGCTCTTCGGCCTCGGGCTCGGCGTCACGTGGTTCGGGCTGCTCGTCCCGGCGCTCGCCGCCGTGGTCGCCTCGTTCGCGGTGCTCGTGGCACGCGGACGCTCGAGCGGCATGGCCCGTCCGCGGTGGCCGTGGGAGCGCGACGACGAGGAGTGACCGTCGCTTCGGGCTTCGACGGCGGACCCCGAGCTCGTCCATCGTTCCCTGAGCTCGTCGGAGGGCGCGCGCCGCGCCATCCGCCCGCCGGATCGGGGGCTGCCGCACGGTCGCGCAGTATCGTGAACGCGTGGAGGGTTCGATCGAGGCGCGCGTGAGCCACGAGGTCGACCGATGGCTGGCGTGGTTGCCGAGGTGGCGGCCCGGCACGCATCGCGGCCGCGTGCGACTGTGCACGCGCTGCTTCGGATCGCCGATCCTCGCCGCCGCGGGCCTCGACGTCGACGTCCCGCATCCCGTGCAGCACGCGTTCTCGATGCGCATGAAGGGGATCATCGACGGGGCGGTCGACGACTACACCGCACGCAACCTGCCGATGCTGCACCGCGAGATCCGCCTCGCCGAGGAGCGCAAGGCGCGCCGGCCGTACCGCGCGGGGGAGGGCCTCGACCCCGAGTTCCTGGGTCTCGACCTCGACCCCGAGCCCGTGCCCGACCAGCCGTTCCTCTTCACCCTGACCGGCCTCGAGGCCGACACGGCGGCCGAGGCGAACGAGCCCGCGCCGCGCCCCTTCACGCCCGAGGAGAAGGAGGCCCTGCGCGAGGAGGTGCGCATGGCCGACGAGTTCGCGAAGCAGCTCGGACGGCGCATCTGCGTGGAGCTCGCCCAGCATCGCGAGCGGATCGGCGCGGCCGTCGTCGCCTACGTCGAGCCCCAGGTCGAGGAGCTGCTCGCCGACCTCGACCGCGAGCTCGACGCTCCGGGTTGGCCGGGAATGCCCTGAGAGCCGCCGACGTTGCAAGAAAGCGGTGGAGTGCGTGAGCCCAGGCCCCGCACGGGTTCCGCCCTCGGAGAACGTGCCGCCCGCGGCATCCGTCGTCATTTGACCGCGAGGTTACGCGGCATTACCATTGAGCGGGTGTGCGCGTTGACGCGCGCTTGAATCGTGCCCGCCGGCAGATCGCGAGATCGACCGGCGGCACGTCTCCGGAACGCACCAGAACGCACACGCCAGGGCACCCGACGGGTCGCCCCCACGGCATACCCACCACTCCAAGGCTCCGCAGCTCTGCGGTGCCGGTGGGTCGTGATGTGAATTCCATCAACCGCTGTCACCGTGCAGCACAACGAGGAGAAGCAGTGCCAACCATTCAGCAGTTGGTCCGCAAGGGTCGCTCGCCGAAGGTCACCAAGACCAAGGCTCCCGCCCTGAAGGCCAACCCCCAGCAGCGCGGCGTGTGCACGCGTGTGTACACCACCACCCCCAAGAAGCCGAACTCGGCGCTCCGCAAGGTCGCCCGTGTCAAGCTCTCGAACGGCACCGAGGTGACCGCCTACATCCCCGGCGAGGGCCACAACCTGCAGGAGCACTCGATGGTGCTCGTCCGCGGCGGTCGTGTGAAGGACCTCCCCGGCGTGCGCTACAAGATCATCCGCGGCGCGCTCGACACGCAGGCCGTCAAGAACCGCAAGCAGGCTCGTAGCCGCTACGGCGCGAAGATGGAGAAGAAGTAATGCCTCGCAAGGGACCCGCTCCGAAGCGCCCCGTCGTCGCCGACCCCGTCTACGGCTCGCCGGTCGTCAGCCAGCTCGTCAACAAGATCCTGATCGACGGCAAGAAGGACCTCGCGCAGCGCATCGTCTACGAGGCGCTCGAGAACGTCGCGAACAAGTCCGGCCAGGACGCCGTCGCCACCCTCAAGAAGGCGCTCGACAACGTGCGCCCCACCCTCGAGGTGCGCTCGCGCCGCGTCGGCGGTTCGACCTACCAGGTCCCCGTCGAGGTCAAGCCGCACCGCGCCAACACCCTCGCCCTGCGCTGGCTCACGAGCTACGCGAAGGCCCGCCGCGAGAAGACGATGACCGAGCGTCTCACCAACGAGATCCTCGACGCGTCGAACGGCCTCGGTGCCGCCGTGAAGCGTCGCGAGGACACGCACAAGATGGCCGAGTCGAACCGCGCCTTCGCCCACTACCGCTGGTAGCAGGTGAGCGGATGCCGC
>CBFGWW010000071.1:0-12747 GCA_965652625.1 uncultured Agromyces sp. | reverse complement strand
AAGGGCTTCGGCTTCATCGCCCCCGACGACGGCAGCGCCGACGTCTTCGCGCACTTCAGCGCCATCGCGACGGGCGGATTCCGCTCGCTCGACGAGGACCAGAAGGTCGAGTTCGAGACCGCCCGCGGCCCCAAGGGCCTGCAGGCCGAGAACATCCGCGTCATCGCGTAGTCCTCGCACCGGCTGATCGGCGGTGACGCCGCCGATCCACGAGCGGATGCCGCGACGCGCGCCCCGTCATGAGGCGCCGTCGCGGCATCCGCTCGCCCGATCGACGGCCCCGACGGTGGTCGTTGAGATCGACCCGTGGTGCTGAGGTGCCTCCGACGATCAGAGGTCCTCGACCCAGTCCGGGACGTCATCGTTCGAGAGCATCGGCGGTGCCGACGGGTTCGGCCGCAGCGCACGAGTGCGTGCCTTGAGCTCGGCCACCACGCTCGGATCCCGCAGCTCTTCGGCGTCGGAGTCGGTGCGCTTCGCGATGATCTGGCTGGCCGGGCCGACCAGCACGGTCGTCGTGGAACGGGAGCCGTCCGCTTCGAGCGTCGGGATCTCCACCTTCGAGGCGGTGCCGTTCTGAGCGAGCGCCTGACCGTACTCGAGCAGCGCCTCGGCGATCTCGTCTCCGGTCAGCAATTCGTCCCCCGCGTACACGATGATCTTCACTCCTCGATCACACCGCCGTGTCGCTCGGGTGGCAATGGTCTTGAAAACTCCCGAGCCGAACGCTAGGCGAGCCGGGTCGACGCGACGGTGGTCAGATCGCGACGTGGAACTTCGGCCCCGGCCCTGAGCCTTCGGGACGCTCCCCGGCGAGCACCGCCGGCAGGTCCTCGAGCGCCACGGTCGCGGCGACGAGCGGGCGCGGATCGACCCGGTGAAGCGCGTACGCGCGGATGGTGCCCTCGAGGCCGGGTGACGCGCTCAGGATGCCGACCGCCGTGACGTCGGCGAGCGCGAGCATGCGGGTGTCGAGCAGGCTCGGCGAGCCCGCGAGGCCGATGTAGACGACGCGCTTGCCCGGCTCGACGAGCTCGACCGCACGAGCGGGCAGCTCGGGTGCGTTGGAGGCGTCGATGACGGCGTCCCACGGCAGCTCGGGGAGCGCGTCCTCCGACCATACGTGGTCGAAGCCGAGCGACCGCGCGACGTCGAGTGACCGCGGGCTGCGCCCGAGCAGGTGGACCTCGGCGCCGCCCGCTCTCGCGAACATCGCGCTGAGCAGCCCGATCGTGCCGGCGCCCGTGACGAGCACGCGGTCGCCCGGCTCCAGGGCGGCGGCCTGCACGGCCCGGAAGGCATTGCCGCCGGGCTCGACGAGCGCGCCGGCCGCGTCGTCCACGGTGTCGGGCAGCGCGTGCAGCGCGCGGGCGGGCACCGCGACCTGCTCGGCGAGCGCACCCGGCCTGCCGCGACGGATGCCGATCTCCGACCGTTCGGCGCAGACGTGCTGGGAGCCCGTGCGGCAGCGGCGGCACACTCCGCAGCCGAGCATGGTGTCGCCGGTGACGCGGCGTCCGAGCCACGACGGATCGACGCCGTCGCCGATCGCGGTCACCACGCCCATCCACTCGTGCCCGATGCGCATCGGGTAGGTCGCGTGCCCGTCGTGGAGGTACTGCATCTCGCCGCTGAAGAATTCGAGGTCGGTTCCGCAGATGCCGGCGCGCCGCACGTCGACGACGACCTCACCCGCCACGGCGTCGGGCGCCGGCACGTCCTGCACCTCGGCGTGTCCGGGGCCGGTGACGACGAGCGCCCTCATCCCCGCTCCCCCTCATTCGCATCGTCGAAGCCGGCCCACAGCGGCTGGGGCAGCCCGGTGACGCCCGGGACGATCGTGAAGAGGCATCCGGAGTGCGGGAACTGCTCGAGCTGCTCGGGCGCCAGCTCGTCGGCGGCGGTGGTGATGACGAGCGTGTCGAGCCCACGCCCCGCGAAGGCGACGCTCGACGTGTGCGGGGCGGGCACCTCGATCACGCGGGCGAGCTCGCCCCCGGGGGTGTACCGGCGCACCTGGCCGAGACCCCACATTGCGATCCAGAGGTGGTCCTCCACGTCGACGCACATGCCGTCGGGGAAGCCCTCGTCGAGCTCCAAGAGCACCTCGCGTTCGCCGGTCGCGCCTGTCTCCACGTCGTACGCGCGGGTCCAGACGCGTCGCCGGAGCGTGTCGATCGTGTGCAGCCGGGTGCCGTCGACCGACCATCCGAGGCCGTTCGCAAGGGTGAGGTCGTCGTCGAGCACGCGCCGCGAGCCGTCGCGCTCGACCACGAGCAGCTCCTCGCGCTCGGAGGGCCCGGCGAGGGACAGCGTGCCCACCAGGAACCGGCCCGCGGCATCCGGCTTGCCGTCGTTGAAGCGGCGAGCGCCGTCGCTGCCGAGCACGGGGATGGTGCGGACGACCCGGCCGTCTCGCACCGTGACGAGGGCGTCGCCGTTCGCGACGATCCAGTCCCCACTCGCCGACGGGGCCATGGCGCCGACCGTGCCCGGCAGCGAGACCCGGTCGACGACCGCGATCGTCCCGTCGTCGGCGAGCGTGCCGGTGAACACCTCGCCGCGGCGGATGTCGACCCAGTGGATGCTGCCGCGAACCGGGTCCCAGAACGGTCCCTCGGAGAGCACGCCCGGCACTTCGGTGGCGAGCGTCAGCCCGTCGGCGCTCATGCGGGGGACTCCGGTGCCGACATGCTCGCGCGTCTCCCCTCTCGGGCCATATGCTCACCGCAGTCTCACATGACGGACCCCGATTCCGAAGGGTGGAGATCATGAGCCAGGTCCTGCGGAGTTCCGCATGGTACGCGGGCGACGACCGCAACGCGTACATCCATCGGGCGTGGATGCGTCGTGGAGTCCCAGACTCCGCGTTCACCGGGCGGCCGCAGATCGCGATCGCGAACACCGCGTCGGACCTCACGCCCTGCAACGCGCACCTGACCGAGGTCGCCGAGTCGGTGAAGCACGGGATCTACGAGGCGGGCGGGATCCCGCTCGAGCTGCCGGTGGTGTCCCTGGGTGAGACGCAGGTGCGTCCGACGGCGATGCTGTGGCGCAACATGGCGGCGATGGCGACCGAGGAGATGCTGCGCGCGAACCCGATCGACGGCGTCGTGCTGCTCGGCGGGTGCGACAAGACGATCCCGTCACTGCTGATGGCCGCGGCATCCGTCGACCTGCCCGCCGTGGTCGTGCCCGGTGGGCCGATGCTGACCGGGCACTTCCGGAACGAGGCGCTCGGATGCGGCACCGACGTGTGGCGGCTCAGCGAGGAGGTGCGCGCCGGCACGCTGGGCGAGGCGATGTTCCTCACGTCGGAGTCGTCGATGATCCGCTCGAAGGGGCACTGCAACACCATGGGCACGGCGTCGACGATGGCGCTGGTCGCGGAGGCGCTGGGCACGGTGCTGCCGGGGCTCGCCGGAACACCCGCGCCCGACGCGCGGCTGCTCGAGGCCGCGCACGCGACCGGCCGGCTGGCGGTGCAGCTCGTCGCGGAGGACCGCCGTCCGTCGACGTTCCTGAGCGCCGGGAGCTTCCACAACGCGATCGTCGCGCTCGCCGCGATCGGCGGCTCGACCAACGCGGTGGTGCACCTGCTCGCGATCGCCGGGCGGCTCGGGATCGAGCTCACGATCGACGACTTCGACCGGATCGGCGAGCAGGTGCCGCTGCTGGTGAACCTGCAGCCCTCGGGACGCTACCTGATGGACGACCTGCATCGTGCCGGCGGGTTCCTCGCCGTGATGCGCGAGGTCCGCGACCTGCTCGACCCCGACGCGCTCACGATCACCGGTCGCCCGTTCGTCGAGTACCTCGCCGACGCCCGGATCTGGGATCCCGAGGTGATCACGCCGCGGGAGACGCCGCTGCTGCCCGCCGCCGGGATCGCGGTGCTGCGCGGGTCGCTCGCGCCCGGCGGGGCGATCATCAAGCCCGCCGCGGCATCCCCGCACCTGCTCAAGCACCGCGGACGGGCCGTCGTGTTCGACTCGATCGAGGACTTCCACGCCCGCATCGACGACCCCGACCTCGACATCGACGCCGACTCGGTCATGATCCTGCGCGGCTGCGGCCCGCGCGGCTACCCGGGCATGCCCGAGGTCGCCAACATGCCGCTGCCGAAGAAGCTCCTCGAACAGGGCGTGCGCGACATGGTCCGCATCTGCGACGGCCGCATGTCGGGCACCGCGTACGGCACCGTCGTGCTGCACGTCACACCCGAGGCCGCAGCCGGCGGACCGCTCGCGCTCGTGCAGACGGGCGACCGGGTCTCGCTCGACGTGCGCGCCGGCCGCCTCGACGTCGACGTCCCCGCGGACGAGCTGGCGAACCGCCAGCCGAACGACGCCACGATCGAGGGCTTCGCCGACCCGCGCCGCGGCTGGGAGCGGCTCTACGTCGACCACGTGCTCCAGGCCGACCGGGGCGCAGACCTCGACTTCCTCGTCGGGGGGTCGGGGTCGACGGTCAGCCGGGAATCGCACTGACGCGCCAGGCACCGAGCAGATGGAGGGCGAGACGGGGGCCGATCGACCGAGGTGCCGCAGGGGTGACCGCCGGTCGCGGCGCCGAGGGTTCAGCCGCGCCCGCTCGCCGCGAGGATCAGGTCGGCGATCTCGCGGGGGTGCGTGACCATCGAGAGGTGGCCGCTCTCGACCTCGATCCGCGTCGCGCCCATCCGCTCGGCGACGAACCGCTCGAGCTCGGGCGACGTCGTGCGGTCCTGCGTCGAGATCGCGTACCAGCTGGGCTTCTCGCGCCAGGCCGCCACGGTCGTGCGGCTCGCGAAGAGCGTGTCCGAGATCGGACCCTGGACGGCGAACAGCACACGCGCGCGGTCCGGGTCGACCCCGTTCGCGAAGTCCTCCCGGAACGCCTCTTCGCCGAACTGGATGAAGCCGGCGTCCTTGACGAGCCCCGCCATGGCGGGCGGCGTCGGGAAGCGCGCGGCGAGCGCGGCGTAGTCCTCCCCGACGTCGGGGCCGCGGGCGGCCACGAACACGAGCGCCGAGACGTTCGGGTGCAGACCCGCCTCCGAGATGACCGTGCCGCCCCACGAGTGACCCGCGAGCACCGTCGGGCCGTCCTGCCGGTCGAGCGCACGGAGGGTGGCGGCCACGTCGTCGTCGAGCGTGGTGAGCGGGTTCTGCACCGAGGTGACCGACAGGCCCGCCTGCTGCAGCAGGGCGATGACGTCGGCCCACGACGACCCGTCGGCGTACGCCCCGTGCACGAGGACCACGTTCCTCGCCGGGACGCTCGCCCCGGCGGATGGATCGGCTGGCATGGACATGCGTGCTCCTTCCGGATGTTCGGTCGGGTCGTGCCCACCATACGTTCGGGCTGGGGCTTCGATCTAGACTCGCCCTGAAGGGGCAGCACCGCGCGGCATCGCAGACGTGGATCGGGGGCCGGCATGGTCTGGGCACTGGTGGCCATCGGGCGACGGGGAGCCTCCGTTGGCCGCCCCTGACGTCCGCGGCGAGCGGCGACCAGAGCCGCGCGGACCCCGCCGGCCCGAGTCGAGCCTGGCCGAGCGCTGGACGCGGATCGACGGGGTCGACGTGTTCTACCGCGAATCCCCTGACGCACCGCCCGGCGCCCCCGTCATGGTGCACCTGCACGGCTTCGGGCTCTCGGGCCGCTACCTGCTCCCCACCGCCGAGCGGCTCGCCGGCGAGTACCGCACCTACGTGCCCGACCTCCCCGGATTCGGGCGGAGCTGGCGAGCGCCGCGGGCGCTCGACGTGCCCGGGCTGGCGCAGACCGCTGCGCGGTTCCTCGACGACCGCGGGGTCGAGCGGGCGACGCTCGTCGGCAACTCGATGGGCTGCCCCGTGATCACGGAGTTCGCCTACAGCTTCCCCGACCGCATCGACCGCGCGATCCTCGTCTCGCCGGCGGGCGGGCTCTACAACCGGCCGCTCATGGGTGCCATCACGCAACTCGCGCGCGACGGCGGCCGCGAGCCGAAGCGGATGCTGCGGGTGGCCGTGCCCGACTACCTCAAGTTCGGCATCCCGAGCACCGTGCGCATGTTCCGTTCGCTCACGCGGTACCCGTCGTACGAGCGCCTGCTCGCCCTGCACATCCCCACGCTGGCCGTGGTCGGCGACCGCGATCCGCTGATGCCGCCGCCCGCCATCGTCCGCGAGGTCGCGACCAACACCGACAACCACGTCGTGCTCGTCGTCATCGAGGGGGCCGCGCACGCCATCAACTTCAGCCATCCCGACGAGCTCGCGCACGTCATCCGGCTCTTCATGGCCGACCGTCCGATCGTCGACGACCCCCACGCGCCGGGGCTCGCGCACGTCGCGGAGGTCCACCGCAGCCCGCACCATCCGCCCGTCACCGACGCGTAGCCCGAGGAGCCCCGATGGCCATCAACCCGATCGAGCGAGCGCAGATGCTGAAGGCGCTGGCCTCCGAGACCACCGAGGCGATCGGCGCGCTCGCCGACAGCGGCGAGGTCGCACCGGGCAGCGCGGTGTTCGACGCCGTGGCGAAGCTCGCCATCCAGGCGAACGGCATCTCGAATGTGCTCGTCGAGGTGCTGAACGAGCTGCGCGCACGGTGAGCGCGGGTTCGGCGCCCCGCGGCATCCGCGATCGGAACAGCGGCATCCGCTGGCGGAACGGATGCCCCGGGCGGCGAGCTCCATCGACGAACCCCGCCATACGGTGCAAGCGGACGACCGTCGGCGGCGTGGGGGCACCCGCCGACCGGGCCTTTCGGTCCCGCGCGTCCTCCGCGGCACACCCCCGCCCGCGGACCCCCGACCGGTTGGAGACCCGATGGGCACCCTCATCTACAACGGCGGCATCTCGCTCGCCGTCGACGACCGCACCATGGCGCACCTGCAGGTCGTCATCATCAACAAGCTCCGGCGCCGCGAGTCGTTCACCTTCACGTGGGACGACGGCGCGCAGCAGACGGTGTGCTGGATCGGACCGTCGATCGCGATCGAGTTCGTCTACTCGGGCAACCGTCGTCCGGCGCTGAACCGGGCCTGGCTCGAGGTGCTCGCCCTCTCGGCGAACTCGAACGGCGGCCTCATGGCGGTGCCCGAGCCGATCGAGCCCCCGCGGCCTGCCGGCCTCCCCGGCGAGCGCGTACCCGGCGGCGTCCCCGAGCCGATCAGCGCCTGAGCGTCTCGGCGGGGTGCTCGCCGAACGCCCGGTGGTACGCCTGCGAGAACCGCGAGGCGTTGGCGAAGCCCCAGCGCCGCGCGACCGCGGCGACGGTGCGTCGTCCATCGGATGCCGCGAGCTCGGCGCGCGCCCGCTCGAGTCGGATCCGTCGCAGCACCTCCGACGGCGAGCGACCGAGGTCGCGCGTGAACGCGTAGTGCAGGCCGCGCGTGGAGATGAACGCGGCATCCGCGACCTGCTGCACCGTGATGGGCTCGCCCGCGTGCTCGTGCATGTACTCGACGGCGCGCCGCACGACCGCCGTCGGGGCACCATTGCGCTCACCCCGTTCGGCGACGTCGACCCAGCTCGTGGCGAAGGCGTGCAGGAACGACGTGGCCAGCTGGTGGAACATCCCCTCCGCGAAGATCGGCGAGTCGAACGCCTCGGGCGCCTCGGCGAGGATGCGCTCGAACGCGCCGAGCGCGACGCTCCAGTGGCGGGCGCGCTCGGTCGACACGGGCGCGGTGCCTCGACGGACGAGGCGGAACGACGGATCCCCCGCGGCCGACTGCGCGATGCGCTCGACGGCGCCGAGGTCGAGCCGCACGAGCTTGGCGTCGAACGCGTCCCAGCGCCCGGCGAGCCCCTCCGACGGCACGAGGAACGGGCGCGACGTGTCGACGGCCTGTCGGCCGTGCGCCAACTGGTAGCCCCGGCCCCGGCTCATGACCACGACCAGGTCCTCTGACCCCGACGTCGCGGCGCCCGACCCCTCGAACGCGTACTCCATGACCGTGAAGCGGTCGCCGGCGGTGGTTGCGAACGTCGATCGGAAACCCTCGCGTTCGACGCGTCCGAGACGGACGTCGGGGAAGTGCGCGCCGAGCTCGCGCTCGGCCGAGCCGAGGTCGTGGATGACGACTTCCGTGCGCGTCACACCGCTCATTCCAGCTCCTCGGGGTCGGGTCCTCCCATGGGTGCGACCACTGTACGCGCCCACGGGCTTCGGGCAGAAGATCCCGCCTGCGGACGGCTGTCAAGGGGCCGCGTCGGGCGGCGGCACGTGCGAGGCTGACCGGATGGACACCCAGGACGCACCCATCGAAGACGGCAGCGGCGAAGCGGGCATCGACGAGAAGATCGCGGGCGTGGCGGAGCAGATGCGAGGCGACGCCGCCCTCGGGCACGTCGACGACCTCACGGCCATGGTGCGGCAGCGCCTCGAGGAGGCGCACCTGCCGACCGACGACGCGACCGTGGCCGCGGTGGTCGACGCCGCCCGGCGCGGCTGACGCCTGCCGCCCGCCAGCGCGGCGCCGCACGGCGGCGCGCCCGATCAGCGGTTCCGGCGCGACCACTCCAGCAGCCGGTCGGCCGGCCACGTCGTGACGATGCGCTCGACGGGAACGCCGTTCGCCTCGGCGCGCGCCGCCCCGAGCTCGAGGAACGCGAAGTGCCCGGGCGCGTGCGCGTCGCTGTCGATGCTGAAGAGGCATCCGGCTTCGAGCGCGAGCTGGATGAGGTCGTCGGGCGGGTCCTGCCGCTCGGGCCGCGAGTTGATCTCCACGGCGACGCCGTGCTCGGCGCACGCCGCGAACACCGCACGTGCGTCGAACGTGGACTGCGGGCGGGTGCCGCGCGAGCCCTCGACGAGGCGGCCGGTGCAGTGGCCGAGCACGTTCATCTGCGGATGGGCGATGGCGCCCAGCATCCGTCGGGTCATCTCGCGCGACTCCATGCGCAGCTTGGAGTGGACGCTCGCGACCACGACATCGAGGCGCGAGAGCATCTCGGGCGTCTGGTCGAGCGCGCCGTCGAGCAGGATGTCCACCTCGATGCCCGAGAGCAGCCGGATGCCGCGGTCACCGCGCGCGTTCAGCTCGTCGAGCACCCCGAGCTGCTCGGTCAGCCGCTCGACGCTGAGCCCGTTCGCGACCGTGAGGTTCGGCGAGTGGTCGGAGACCACGAGGTACTCGAGGCCGACGAGCTCGGCCGCACGGGCCATCGTCGCGATGGGCGTCGTGCCGTCGCTCCACTCGGTGTGGCTGTGCAGGTCGCCCTTCAGCTGCGCCCGCAGGCCCGGCTTCGCGGCTGAGACCGCCGGTCCGCTGCGCTCGCGGAGGTCGGCGAGGTAGTCGGGCACCTCGCCGCCGACCGCCTGGGCGATGACCGCGTACGTGCTGTCGCCGATGCCCTTCGTGCGCTTCAGCCGGCCGTCGCGCACGCGCGCCGCGAGGTCGTCGGGCGAGTACTCCTCGATGATCGCCGCGGCGCGGCGGAACGCCTTGGACTTGTACGACGAGGCTCGGTCGCGCTCCAGCAGGAAGGCGATCTCCTCGAGCGCCGCGACGGGATCCATCCCCCCATTGTGGCGATGCCCGCGGCATCCGTCACCCGGTGGTCGGGCGCGACGGATGCCGCTACAGCTCGACGACCGTCATGCCCGAGCCGGCGCCGCCGGCCGTGCCCATCGCGGCGAGCGCCGCCGGCACCTCGTCGAGCGCGATCGTTCGGCCGACGAGCTCGACCGGGCGGAAGTCGCCCGACGCCACCGCGCCGAGCATCGACGGGTACTCGTGCGCGGCCATGCCGTGGCTGCCGAGGATCTCGAGCTCGCCCGCGATGACGGCGTCCATGGGCATCGCCGCGAGCGCGTTGTCGCCGAACATGAGGCCGATCTGCACGTGCCGGCCGCGCTTCTTCAGGCTCCGCACCGACGCGAGGGCCGTCGCCGCCGAGCCGTACGCGTCGAACGACACGTCGACGCCGCCGCCGGATGCCGCGACGATCCGCTCCGCGGCCCCCTCGCCGCGCACGGGCACCGCGCCGAGCTTCTCCGCCGCCTCGAGCGCCGCGTCGGACACGTCGACCCCGTAGACGGTCACGCCCGCCGCGACGGCGATCATGATCGCCGAGAGGCCGACGCCGCCGCATCCGTGCACCGCGATCTGCTCGCCGGGAGCGAGGCGGCTGCGCGACACGATCGCGCGGTAGGCGGTCGCGAAGCGGCATCCGAGCGACGCGGCCTCGACGAAGCCGAGCGAGTCGGGCAGCCGGATGAGGTTGCGCGCCGCCTCGTCGACCACGACGAGCTCGGCGAACGAGCCCCAGTGCGTGAAGCCCGGCTGCGACTGGGCGTCGCAGACCTGCTCGTTGCCGGCGAGGCACTCGGGGCAGCGGCCGCACGCGCAGATGAACGGCGCCGTGACCCGGTCGCCGACGCGCCAGCCCGCCTCGGCCGGCACCTCCGAGCCGAGCGCGGCGATCTCGCCCGCGAACTCGTGGCCCGGCACGTGCGGCAGGGCGACGGTGTCGTCGTGGCCCATCCACGCGTGCCAGTCGCTGCGGCAGACGCCCGTGGCGCGCACGCGGATCACTGCGCCGCGCGGGGGGCACACGGGTTCTGGGACGTCGGCCATCTCAGGCGTCTCGCCGAAGGCGTTCACGAGCACGGCGCGCACAGGGGTCCTCCGTTCGGGGTCGCTCCGCCGTCGGGCTGGGGGAACCACGTGACGGATGCCGCGGCGGCACCTGCTGAGGGGAGGAGACGGTCCGCGGCACTGCGGCCCGTCGCCGCAGGTCGCGCGCGACATCCGCGATGTTACCGCCGCGCGGAGGCACCACGTGACGGGCGGGGTTGCGGAACCTCGTGCGCATTGTGTAACAATATGGGATGCGTTTCGTCGTCGCGGTCCTCCTCGCCTCGGTGTGCTTCGGCACCACCGGCACGGCGCAGGCGCTCGGGCCCGAGGCGAGCTCGGCCTCCGTGGGCGCCGCGCGCATCCTCATCGGCGGCGGCGCGCTGGGGCTCATCGCCCTCTTCCTGCACGTCGCCGGGCGTCGTCGCGGTGCGACCGGGACATCCGCCGCGTCGACGCCCGGCGCCGGCCTCGCATCCCGGCACCGGATGCCGACCTGGGCGATCGTCGGCATCGGCGCGCTCGGCGTGCTGGCCTACCAGCCCGCGTTCTTCGCGGGCACCACTGCCAACGGCGTCGCCGTGGGCACCGTCGTGGCACTCGGCTCGGCGCCCGTCATCACGGGCGCGCTCGACTGGATGCTGCGGCGCCGCTATCCCGGACACCGGTGGCTCGTCGCCACCGCGATCGCCACGACGGGCGTCGCGATCCTCGCCGTCGCCACCGACCAGGGCTCAACGGGCGCCAGCCCGCTCGGACTGCTCGCCTCGCTCGGCGCGGGCGCCTCGTACGCGGTCTACACGCTGGCCGGCAAGGCGCTGCTCGACCGCGACTGGACGCCCACGGGCAGCATGGGCTCGCTCTTCGGCGTCGCCGCGATCGTGAGCCTCCCGGTGCTCCTGTCGACGGATGCCGCGTGGCTCGCGACCGGTCCGGGCCTGGTCATGGCGCTGTGGCTCGGCCTCGTGGCGACCACGCTGGCGTACGTGCTGTTCGGGATCGGACTCCGTGGACTCGCCCCCGCGACCGTGTCGACGCTCACCCTGGCCGAGCCGGTCACGGCGGGCATCCTCGGCGTCGCGGTGATCGGCGAGACCCTGTCCGTGGGCGGGCTGCTCGGCCTCGCGGTGCTCGCGGCCGGCATCGTCGTGCTCGCCACGACCGGTCGCGGGCGGGCGCCGCAGCCCGCGGTCGCCTGAACCCTCCGCGCCGCTCCGACACTGATTCGCTGAGCGACTCAGTGTCGGAGTCGATCGGCACCACACCGCGGCTCGCGCCGGTGCTGGGCGGCGCCGGCGGTGTCGGCGGCCGGCGATAGCGTCGAGGAATGGACGTCATCCTCATCCCCGGTTTCTGGCTCGACGCGTCGTCATGGGAGCGGGTGACCCCCCTCATCGAAGAGGCGGGCCATCGCGTGAATCCGCTCACCCTGCCAGGACTCGAATCGCCCGACGCCGATCGCTCGGGCATCGGCCTGCGCGACCACATCGACGCGGTCGCCGAGATCGTCGACGGGTATCCGGCCGACGCGCAGATCGTGCTCGTCGGCCACTCGGGCGGCGGCGCGATCGCGCACGGCGTGGCCGACGCCCGCCCCGACCGCATCGCACGCGTGGTCTACGTCGACGCGGGTCCGCTCGGCGACGGCAACGCCGTCAACGACCAGCTGCCGGTCGTCGACGGCGAGATCCCGCTGCCCGACTGGTCGGTCTTCGACGACGCCGACCTCGTCGACCTCGACGACGAGCTGCGCGCGCAGTTCCGCGAGCGCGCCGTCCCCGAGCCCAAGGGCGTCGCCTACGACCCGATCGAGCTCGGCGACGAGCGGCGCTACGACGTGCCGATCACGATCATCGCGTCGGAGTTCCCGAGCGCGGCCCTCGTCGAATGGATCGCGGCCGACTCCCCCTTCACGCGCGAGCTCGCGCAGGTGAAGCACGTCGACTACGTCGACCTGCCCACGGGGCACTGGCCGCAGTTCACGAAGCCCGTGCAGCTCGGCCAGGCGATCGCAGCAGCGATCGGGTGAGCCGGCGTCACTGCGCTGAGGAGAGGAACCCCGCGACGGCCTCGGTGACGCGGTCGCGGGTCTCCTCGTCGGACGCGGCCGCCGTGTCATCGCCCGGCTGCGGGCCGTGGTCGCCGAAGGCGGCGTGGTTCGCGCCCGGCAGCAGCACGGTCTCCGCGGT
>CBFGWW010000070.1:0-12778 GCA_965652625.1 uncultured Agromyces sp. | reverse complement strand
CGTCGATCTCGTAGCTGAAGAAGCCGTGCGCGCCGAAGTTGTTCGGCTTCGGCACCTCCTGCCCGCCGGTGAGCGGGATGGCGGGTGCGGCCTGAGCCGCGCCGGCGCCGGCGAAGGTGAGTGCGGCTGCGGCGGCGATCGCCAGCGCCGCGGTCCGAGCGTGCCTCTGCGTGATCATGGTGATTGCTCGCTTCCTCGGGTTTCTCGGCACGCTACGCCGAGCCTTCCGGCGCCACAAGGGTGGTCTCAGCCCTCGACGGATGCCCCGTGGTCGGCGAGCCACCCGAGCAGCACGCTGACGTGGTTGACCTGCTCGTCGCGCGCCGCGAACACGAGGGTCACGCGGTCGTGCTCGCGACCGGTCTCGAGGAGGGCCGTCGCGGCCGCGCTCGCGTCGAGCTCCGCGCGGTACCGCGCCGCGAACTCGTCGAACCGCTCACGGTGGTGGTGCCACTCGGTGCGGAGCTCGGGGGAGGGCGCGACGTCCTTGTCCCACTCGTCGAGCTCCGCGCGCTCCTTCTTGACGCCGCGGGGCCAGAGGCGGTCGACGAGCACCCGGTAGCCATCGGATGCCTCGGCGGGCTCGTACACGCGCTTCATCGTGAACGCCATGGCGCCAGTCTGCCCCCGCCGCGGCGGGTCGGCAATCAAGCCGCGGATGCCGCGACGGCCGCTGCGACCGCATCTCGACGAGACCGCTCGGCCATCACGATCTGCTGCACGGCCGCGCGTCCGGCGCGGTTCGCGCCCACCGTGGACTGCGACGGCCCGTAGCCGATGAGGAACAGCCGCGGCTCGTCGAGCGACCGCGTGTCGGCGACGCGGAAGCCGCCCTCGCGCGTCCGCAGCTTCAGCGGTGCGAGGTGGTCGAGCGCGGGGCGGAACCCCGTCGCCCACAGGATGACGTCGGCCGCGAGGAACGAGCCGTCGGGCATGCGCACGCCGTGCTCCTCGATCGACGCGAACATCGGATGCCGCACCAGCACGCCGCGCGCCTGCGCCGCCCGTGCCCAGGGCGTCCAGTGCATCCCGGTGACGGCGATGACGCTGCCCGGCGGCAGGCCGCGGCGCACGCGCGCCTCGACGCCCGCGATCGCGGCAGTCCGGGCGGCGAGGTCGAAGTCCTCCTCGACCCACTCGGGCTCGCGTCGCGTCATCCAGACGGTCTCGGCGACGTGCGAGATCTCGTCGAGCAGCTGCACGGCCGAGACGCCGGCGCCGACGATGACGACGCGCTCACCCGCGAACTCCTCGGCCGAGACGTAGTCGGCCACGTGCAGCTGACGTCCGCGGAACCGCTCGATGCCGGGGTAGTACGGACGGAACGGGCGGGTCCAATTGCCGGTCGCGTTGATGACGTGACGGGCGGCCCACGTGCCGCGGTCGGTCTCGACGAGGAGGCGCCCGTCGGGGTCGTCGTCGGCGCGGCGCACCGCGCGGACCGACACCGGTCGCTGCACCTCGAGGTCGAAGCGCCGCTCGTACTCGGCGAAGTACGGGGGCAGCGCGTCGCGGCTCGGCATGGCCGGATCCGCGGGCGGCACCGGGAAGCCGGGCAGCTCGTGGATGCCGTTGACGGTCGCCATGCGCAGGGATGCCCAGCGATGCTGCCAGGCGCCTCCGGGTGCGGCGTTCGCGTCGAGCACCACGAACGTGCGGTCGGCCGACGGCTGGCGCGTCACGGGCACGAAGCCGCGGCGCTGCAGGTGGTGGGCGGCGGAGAGGCCGGCCTGCCCGGCGCCGATCACGGCGACGTCCACCTCGATCACATCCACATGCATCGGAACCGGCGCGACGCCGCCCGTATTCCGCGACCGCACCTCGGTAGGCTCGCGGCATGCGGGCGGTGCGGTACGAGCGGTACGGCGGCCCCGAGCGCCTGCGCGTCGTCGAGACGCCGACGCCCGAGCCGGGTCCCGGCCAGGTGCTCGTGCGCGTGCACGCGGCATCCGTGAACTCGTGGGACTGGGACCTGCTGCGCGGACGCCCGCTGTTCGCCCGCATGGGTGGCCCGTTCCGGCCGCGCATGCGCGTGCTCGGCGCGGATGTCGCGGGCGAGGTGGTCGCCCTCGGCGAGGGTGCGAGCGGGTTCGCCGTGGGGGACCGCGTGCACGGCGACCTCTCGGGCGCCGGGTGGGGCGGATTCGCCGAGTTCGTCGCGGCCGACGCGACGGCGTTGCGGCGCATCCCCGACGCCATCGGCTTCGTCGACGCCGCCGCGCTGCCGCAGGCCGGCGGGCTCGCGGTGCAGGGCCTCGCCCTGGCGAAGGTGGGCCAGGGGGACCGGGTGCTCGTGAACGGCGCCGGCGGGGGAGCGGGCACGCTCGCGGTGCAGCTCGCCCATCGCGCGGGCGCGATCGTCACGGCGGTCGATCGCGCCGACAAGCTCGAGCTGCTCACCCGGCTCGGCGCGACGCATGCGATCGACCTCGCGGATCCCGCCGCGGCCGTGCCGCCCGACAGCGGCTACGACGCGATCATCGAGCTCGTCGCGCAGCGCCGCCTGCGCGAGTACCAGGCGATGCTGGCTCCCCGAGGCCGGTTCGTCATCGTGGGCGGCCGCATGGGGATCATCTTCGCGACGTTCGCGTTCGGCTCCCGTGTCGGGCGCGACGGCCGCTCGTACCAGCTCCTGGCGGCCGAGCCCAACGGGGGGCTCGAGGACCTCGATGCCAGGGTGGCGACGGGCGAGGTGCATCCCGTGATCGACGCCGTGCTGCCGCTGGCCGAGGTGCCCGAGGCGCTGCGCCGCATCGGCGCCGGCGACGTGCACGGGAAGCTCGTCATCGACACGACGGCCTGAGCCGCCGGACGTGCTCACCCCGACGTGCGCCGCACGTCGAACGAGCCGTCGGCATGCCAGTCGACGGTGAGCAGGTCGGTGTTCGCGACATCGCCCGATATCCCGTCGCCGTCGAGGTCGGCGGCGGTGCCGAGGTTCGCGGGGATCGGGGCGTGCAGGCGCATGCCGTCCTCGAGCACGTTCCGGATCGGACGGCAGTTCCACACCATCCCGTTCGCATCCAGGCGCACGATGAGGCACGCGGTGGTGTAGTCGGTCGTGGCGGCGTACACGCTCACGCCCGGGATCGGCCCGTCGGCCGAGGCCACCAGCCGTGCCACCCGGGCATCGGGGAACACCTCTCGCAGCCACGACGGGAGCGAGCCGGGGTCGCGGGCCGGGTCCCGGAAGATCTGGAGCGCCGCGGCACTGTAGAGCGTCTCGTCGGCGAGCATCTCCGACGCCGTCGGGGCGGGAGCGATCGACGCTTCGAGCGTCGGCGCCTGCGTGGCCATGCGGTCGACCCAGAGTCCGCCGGCGACGACGGCGGCACCTGCGGCGAGCCCGAGGAGCCCGGCGACGACCGTCATCGTGCCCGGCCGTCGTCGTCGCGCTGCAGCGGCATCGTACGGACCCGCGCCGGCGGCTTCGGGACCGTTCACCGAGGCCGACTCGTCCGCCGACGCCGACGCCGACCCGCCCTCGGCCGTCGCCGATCGCGCGGCCCGGTCGGCCTGCAGCAGCAGCCACTCGCTCTCCGAGACGACGAGCGTGGCGCCGGTCTCAGGATCGAACCGCTCGACGCGCGGCTCGTCGGCCCCGGCGCGGGAGTACACTCTCGCCTCGAGCTCCGATCGTGCGTCGTCGTGGGCCATCTCGACCACCCAGCCGCAGGCTACACCGGGGCCCGAACGCCGGGCAGTCGCCAGAGTGGGGGGCGTGCCCGACGCCGCAGTCGGGGCCGTCGGGCGCGCGGCATCCGCTCTGGTAGACTCTTCAGGTTGCCGTCATGACGGCCGCGCATCAAGAGAGCCCAGGCACAAGGCCCCGGGCAGCGCGCAACGAGGAGAAAGGGGATCCCATCTATGGCACTTGAAGCAGATGTCAAGAAGGCGATCATCGAAGAGTACGCGACGCACCCCGGTGACACTGGATCCCCCGAGGTCCAGATCGCGCTGCTCACGAAGCGCATCAAGGACCTCACCGAGCACCTCAAGGAGCACAAGCACGACCACCACTCGCGTCGTGGGCTGCTGCTCCTCGTCGGTCAGCGTCGTCGTCTGCTCGGCTACCTCGCCGACGTGGACATCAACCGCTACCGCTCGCTCATCGAGCGTCTCGGCCTGCGCCGCTAAGCGTCGACTCCGACGCGGCTCTCGCTGATACCGCGAACTTCTTGCGAAGGCCCCCACCGTGCTCGCACGGGCGGGGGCCTTCGTCATGTGTCGATGCCGCGGGCCGGATGCCGCGGGCGGATGCCGCGACCCGGGCCTACCCCGCGCTGCGCGCCCGGTTGGCGCGCACGGCCATGCGGTTGCCGCACCGCGTCGAGCAGAAGCGGCGGGAGCCGTTCTTCGACAGGTCGAGGAAGATGCCCGTGCAGTCGTCGGCGGCGCACGCGCGCATGCGGTCGGTCTCGTCGGCGCGGATGACGTCGACGAGCGCCATCGCCGCCTCCACGAGGATGCGCTCGGCGAGCGGCGCGTCGAGCGACGTGGCGTGGATGTGCCAGTCGAGCGTGTCGTGCCGCACCAGGCGGGGGACCGCCGTCGACTCGGCGAGGATCGCGTTCACCTCGACGACCGCGTCGTCGCGATCGAGCGCCCACAGCGCGCGGAGCCGCTCCCGCGCGGCGACCACCTCGGCGAGCTCGCGGGCGTCGCCGTCGCGCCGCCCGGAGTAGAGCCACGCGTCGAGCAGGGCGTCGAGCTGGGCCGTCGTCGCGAGCTCGTCCTCGCCGGATTCGGAGGCCTCGGGCACCGTGTCGGCGAGCGCCGCGACGAAGTTGAGCGCCGCGGTCGTGTCATCGGTGAAAATCATTTGACTCCTGACATCCTGCTCCGGTAACGTCATCAGCATAACGGCGTTCGCCCATGACGGCGCCGATTTCCACGAACTTCCGGGGGAGGCGGCCATGCGCGCATCACGAGGCCTGATCGGCATCGCGCTCGGCCTTGCGGCGGGGCTCGCGTTCGGCGCCGGCGGCGTGTTCGTGAAGCCGCTCCTCGAGTCCGGCTGGTCGCCCGGGGCGGCCGTGCTCGCGCGCATCACCGTGGCGGCGCTCCTGCTCGCCGTGCCGGGACTCATCGCCCTCCGCTTCGACCTGCGCCCGCTCTGGCGTGCCCGCTGGACCGTGCTCGTCTACGGCCTCGTCGCGGTCGCCGGCGTGCAGTTCGCGTTCTACGCGTCGCTCGAGCGCATCCCCGTGTCGACCACGCTCCTTATCGAGTACCTCGCACCCATCGCGCTCGTGCTCTTCGCCTGGGTGCGAACGCGACGGATGCCGCAGCGCATCGTCCTCGCGGGCTCGGTGCTCGCCATCGCGGGGCTCGTGCTGGTCATCGGCCCCGGCGGCGGGTCGCTCGACCCGCTCGGACTCCTGTTCGCCGCCGTGGCGATGATCGGCGTCTGCGTCTACTACGCGATCGGCGAGCGCGCCGCCGAGCAGCTCCCGCCCGTGGCGCTCATCGCGGCCGGTTTCGTCGTCGGCGCGATCGCCCTGGCCCTGACCGGGCTGGTCGGCCTGCTGCCGATGGAGGCGACGTTCACCGACGTGCCGTTCCTCGGCGGCACGGCGCCGTGGTGGGTGCCGCTGCTCACGGTCGGCGCGTTCTCGACGGCGTTCGCCTACGTGGCGGGCCTCGCCGCCATCACCATGCTCGGCTCACGGCTCGCGGCCTTCCTCGGCCTCTCCGAGGTGGTGTTCGCGGGCATCGTCGGCTGGATCCTCATCGGCGAGGCGCTCGGTCCGCTGCAGATCCTCGGCGGCCTGCTCATCCTCGGCGGCATCGTCTGCGTGCGCATGGAGCGCCCTGCGCCCGAGCCGGCCGGCGTCGCCGTCGAGCTCGGCGGCGAGCCCGTGCCGACCACGTCGTCGACCGCCGTGCGCTCGTCCGCGGCATCCGCCGACCGACGCTAGGCTCGGGCCCATGCGGTTCGGCGTCGTCATCCTGCCCCAGTACGACTGGCCCGAGGCGGCGCGACGCTGGCGCGCGGCCGAGGCGTACGGGTTCGACCACGCGTGGACCTACGACCACCTGGCGTGGCGCGGGCTCGCGGGCGAGCGCTGGCACGCGACGGTCCCGACGCTGACCGCCGCGGCGACCGTGACGAACCGCATCGGGCTCGGCACGTTCGTGGCGTCGCCGAACTACCGCCATCCCGTGCCGTTCGCGAAGGACATCGCCACGGTCGACCAGATCTCGGGCGGGCGGGTGCTGCTCGGCCTCGGCTCCGGCGGCACCGGGTTCGACGCGTTCGTGCTCGGCCAGCCCGAGCTGACGCCCCGCGAGCGGTTCGAGCGGTACGCCGAGTTCGTCGAGGCGCTCGACGTGCTCCTGCGGTTCGAGGCGCCCGGGTCGGGCGGCGTCTCGTTCGAGGGATCCTGGTACACCGCGTCGAGCGCGCGCATGGTCGGCGAGCCGTCGCAGCATCCGCGGATGCCGCTGCACCTCGCCGCGAACGGTCCCAAGGCGCTCGCGCTGGCCGCCCGCCTCGGCGACGGGTGGGTCACCACGTCGCGCGACGGCGACGACGCCGAGTCGTGGTGGCGCGCGGCCGGCGAGCTCTCGGCGCGGCTCGACGACGCGTGCGACGCGATCGGCCGCGATCCGTCGACGATCGCCCGCACGCTCTCGCTCGATTCCGAGGCGTTCCACAGCCTCGCGAGCATCGGCGCGTTCGAGGACGCCGTCGGCCGGGCCGTGGAGCTCGGGTTCACCGACGTCGTGTCGCACTGGCCGCGCGAGCACGGCCTCTACGCCGCCGACGAGGCCGTCCTCGACGAGGTCGCCGCGCGGCTGCCCGGCCTGCGCTGAGCGAGGGGCGCGACGCACCGGGCCCGCACGCCCGGGCGATAGCCTGAGAGGCATGCCCGCTCCCCGTTCGAAGCCCCTGCTCGCCTGGGAGCCGCTCCCGTTCCTCGTGCTCATCGGGCTGCTGCTGCTGACCGGGGTCGTGCGGCCCGAGGGCCCGCCCGCGGTGTTCTGGCCGTACATGGTGGTCATCGGCCTCGCGGTCGCGTGGCTCATCGTCTCGCTCGTCCGCGGCGCCCGGCGCACGAATCCCGACCGGTGGGGCGACCTCTCCACGCTCGAAGGACTCGACGTGCTCGACGCGCCGCGCCGCGACCGCGAGGTGCGGTCGGTCGTGCCCGTCGACGAGGCGAACCGGCACCAGCCGGCCATCGAGCTGGCCCGGCTCTACGGCGGCGCCGAGCAGCACGCCGTGCTCGTGCCCCGCGCGAGCCGATGGCTGAAGCGCCGGTACCGCGTCGGCGTGCAGCTCGTGGGCGGCGACCGTCCGCGCCACGCCGGCTTCCTCGGGCGGGCCGCCGAGGACCGCTGGGTCGACCTGCTCGACGGGCTGCGCGAGCGCGGGACCTACGTGCGCGTTCCCGCGATCATCACCGGCGCCTCACGGCCCTACGGCACCGACCTCGACCTCAGCGGGCTCGAGGGCCTCGACGCCTGAGCTCCTGATTCAGCCCTCGGTGGCCTGCGAGGAGCCGACCGCCTGCTCGGTCTCGCGCTGTGCGAGCTCGGCGCGCACGCGGTCCATGTCGAGCGCCCGCACCTGCGAGATGAGGTCGTCGAGCATCGGGCGGGGGAGTGCGCCGGCCTGCGCGAACACGCCGATGCCGTCCTTGAACGCCATGATCGTGGGGATCGACGTGATGTTCATCGCGGCGGCGAGCTGCTGCTGGTCCTCGGTGTCGACCTTCGCGAAGACGACGTCGGGGTTCGCCTCGGACGCCGCCTCGTAGTTCGGCGCGAACTGGCGGCACGGGCCGCACCACTCGGCCCAGAAGTCGACGAGGACGGTGCCGCCCTCGAGGATGGTCTTCTCGAAGTCGTCAAGGGTGAGCGCCACGGTAGCCATGCGACCACCCTATGTCGGCCGGGCGGGGGATCGCCCGGTGTTCGCTGTGGGCGACCCGCACGCCGCGAGTATCCTCATGGCGTGGTCGCATTCGGAGGGGTGCTCGGTTCGTTCCGCCGGCGCGGCTCGTCGGCCGACGACGTGCCCGCGCACGAGGCCGTGCCGTCGCACGAGGCCGTGCCCGGCGACGAGGCCCTCGCGCTCGACGCCGCCATTCCCGACCTCGACTGGCGCGCCTTCCCGCCCGGCACCGAGCGCACCGAGTTCGCGGCCCCGAGCGGCCCGCTCGCGCGCGTCGCGCTCGGGCCGGTCGACGGGCCACGCGTCGTGCTCGTGCCCGGCGCGACGGGGTCGAAGGAGGATTTCGTCCTCATGATGCCGCTCCTGGCCGACGCGGGATTCCGGGTGGAGTCCTACGACCTCGCCGGGCAGTACGAGTCGTGGAACGCCGGACCGTGGAACCTCGACCCGCCGCGCACTCGCTACGACGAGCAGCTCTTCCTCGACGACCTGCTCGCCGTGCTCGACGACGGCGCCGGCGACGCGCACGTGCTGGGCTACAGCTTCGCGGCCACGCTCGCCGAGCTCGCGCTGCTCGAGCGCCCCGACCGGTTCGCGAGCCTCACGCTGCTCAGCGCCCCGCCCGAGCCCGGCCAGACGTTCCGCGGGGTGAAGCGGATCGGGCCGATCAGCGGTTTCACCTCCCCGCGGCAGGGAGCGGCGCTCATGCTCTGGGGCATCCGCAACAACCTCAACAAGGTGCCGCCGCGGCGCCTCGCGTTCGTGCGCGAGCGGTTCGCGCTGACGCGTCGCGAGAGCGTCGACGACATCATCGGGCTCATGATGCGCACCCCCGACCTGCGCGCGCCCCTCGCTGCGTCGCCCGTGCCGAAGCTCGTCGCCGTCGGCGCGCACGACCTGTGGCCGCGCGAGCTGCACGAGCGGTTCGCGCAGCGGATCGGGGCGCGGTTCGCGGTCTACGCGACCGGGCACAGCCCCTGCGAGACGGCGCCGCACCAGCTCGTGCGCGACATGCGGGAGCTCTTCGAGCTGACCGACTCCGTGCCGTAGGGCGCGTCAGGCGGGCAGCGGCCGCTCGCCGTCGGCGTCGGGATCGACCGCCTCGGCGAGCATGGCCGGCGACACGAGGTCGACCTCGATCCGCCGGTCGGCGCGCCGCTCGAACGGCGGCCAGGCGCGCCATTCGACGCCGAGCGTATGGAACGCCATGCGCACGCGCCGGCGCAGCTCGGCGAAGCTGTCGAACGGCCGCGCCGAGACGCCCACCACGAGCGACCGGTCGTATACGACCGTCATGCCCGGGCGCAGCCACCACGCGAGGTCGAGGTCGTCGTGCAGGTCGGGGCGGTCGCGGTGCACGACGTCGCGCAGCACGAGCCAGGCGTCGGCGCGGATGGCGTAGTTCGAGCCGAAGATCGGCGGATGCCCCAGCAGCGCGCCGATCACGGTGAAGTAGCCCCCGAGGTAGAGGTGCCGGGCGATCCACCGGCGCGGCGCGGTCTGTCCGTAGAACACCCCGGTGCCGGTCACGACCGTCGGGCGGTCGCGGCGCGACATCCGCTGCTCGATGCGCTCGAGCCAGTCGGGCGCGGGCACCGAATCGGCGTCGAGACGGGCCAGCAGGTCGCCGGATGCCGCGTCGAATCCGGCCGCGGTCGCCGGCCAGATTCCGCGCACGGGCTGGTCGACCACGCGCGCGCCGGCGGCGAGGGCGACCTCGACCGAGGCATCCGTGGAGCCGTTGTCGACGACGACGACCTCGTCGGCCGGGCGCGTCTGCCTCGCCAGGGCGTCGAGGCATGCGGCGAGGAAACCGGCGTCGTCGAGACACGGGATGATGACCGAAATCGTGCCCATCACGGCAGAGTCTAGCCAGCCGGGAGCGCGACCACGCAGCAATCGTGCGCGGGGCGGGCCATTTCGGGTGCAGGACTTCCCCCGGCGCACGGGCTCCGCTTAGGCTCCCCCAGACGAGTGTCAACGAGGACACTCGCACGGAAGGGAAGACGATGTACCCATCTGCACCACTTTCCAGACGCGCCAAGACGGCGATCATCGCGACCAGCGCGATCGCGGCCCTGGCGCTGGTGCCGGCCGGAGGCGCGTTCGCCGCGCCGTCGTCGCAGGGCTGCGACAGCCGCGCCAACATCACCTACGACAAGCTCCTCGGCTGCGTCACGGTCGACGGCGTGCTCGAGCACGAACAGGCGCTGCAGGCCATCGCGGATGCCAACGGCGGCACCCGCGCCGCGGGGACGACCGGTTACACCGACAGCGTGGAGTACGTGGTCGACACCCTCGAGGCCGCCGGCTGGAACGTCGAGCTCGACCCGTTCGACTTCACGTTCGTGCCGCCGCCCCTGCTCGAGCAGGTCGCTCCGGTCTCCGCCGAGTACGGGAGCGGGATCTTCACCGGCACGGGATACGGCGAGGTCACCGCGGACGTCGTCCCGGTCGACATCGTCCTCGCCCCGCCGCGCGACCCCGTCACGAGTGGCTGCGAGGACAGCGACTTCGCCGGGTTCCCGGTCGGGGCCATCGCGCTCATCCAGCGCGGCACCTGCGAGTTCGGCGTCAAGGCGATCAACGCGCAGGAGGCGGGCGCTTCGGCCGTCATCATCTTCAACCAGGGCAACACCGACCTGCGTTCCGGCCTCGTGACCGGCACGCTCTTCGGTGTGAACCAGACGCCGCTGAGCATCCCGGTCGTGGGCGCGAGCTTCGCCGACGGCGCGACGCTCGCGCAGCCAGGTTCGCGGGCCCACATCGTGGTCGACCAGCCCGAGCAGCGTCCCCAGGTGAACGTCATCGCGGAGCTCCCCGGCCGGAACGACTCCAACGTCGTGATGGCCGGTGCCCACCTCGACTCCGTGCTCGCAGGCCCGGGGATCAACGACAACGGCAGCGGTTCGTCGGCGCTCCTCGAGATCGCCCAGCAGATCTCGAAGCTCAAGCCCGAGAACACCCTCCGCTTCGCGTGGTGGGGCGCCGAGGAGAGCGGACTGCTCGGCTCGCACGCCTACGTCGACGAGCAGGTCGCGAACGGCGGCATCGAGGACATCGCGCTCTACCTGAACTTCGACATGGTGGCGTCGCCGAACTACATCTTCATGGTGTACGACGGCGACGAATCCGGCTGGGACGCCCCGGCCGGCGTGCCGATCCCGGAGGGCTCGGTGCAGATCGAGGACCTGTTCGAGAGCTACTACACGTGGGCCGGCGTCCCCTACGACGACGCGCAGTTCAGCGGTCGCAGCGACTACCAGGGCTTCATCCAGGAGGGCATCCCGGCCGGCGGCCTGTTCACCGGCGCCGAGGTGCCGAAGACGGCGCAGCAGGCGGAGATCTGGGGCGGCACCGCGGGTGCGCAGTACGACCCGTGCTACCACCTCGCCTGCGACGACATCGACAACCTCGCGCTCGACGCACTCGACGTGAACACCGACGCCATCGCGACGGCGGTGCTCACCTACGCGTACTCGACGGAGTCGGTGAACGGCGTCGTGGGCAAGAAGGTGCCGGGGAACTTCACCCTTCCGGCTCCGGCCGGCCCCGAGGGCACGGTCAATCTGCCCAGCGGCGGCGGGCTCGCGCCCGACCACGACCACGCGCACGGCGACGTGGACTGAGTCGACGCCATCCAGGAGGGCGGGGGCGCCGAACGGCACCCCCGCCCTTCCCGTGTCCGGACCTCGCATCCGGCACACTGGGCAGGTGGAGACGATCGTGAAGCGCCGGGCGGATGCCCCGGCGGGCTTCTTCGAGGCCGAGGCCGCCGGCCTGGCGTGGCTGGCCGCAGCCGGCGGCGCCGGCACGGTCGGCGTCGCGGCCGTGTCGCCCGGACGGATCGAGCTCGAGCGCGTCGAGCAGACGCGTCCCGACCGCGCGGCGGCGCAGTCGTTCGGCGCGGCCCTCGCCCGCACGCACGCCGCCGGCGCCCGGGCGTTCGGCGCCCCGCCCGACGGGTGGGACGGGCCCATGTTCATCGGCCGCCGACCGCTCCCCGCGGCATCCGAGCGCACCTGGGGCGCCTTCTACGCGCGCGACCGCGTGCTGCCCTACCTCGGGATCGCCGAGGAGGTCGGCGACACGACGCCGGCCGAGGGTCGGCTCGTCCGCGAGGCGCTCGACGTCGTCGCCGCGGGCGCGTTCGACGACGACGAGCCGCCGGCCCGCCTGCACGGCGACCTCTGGAACGGCAACGTGCTCTGGTCGGCGCGCGGCGTGGTGCTCATCGACCCGGCGGCGCACGGCGGCCACCGCGAGACCGACCTCGCCATGCTCGCGCTCTTCGGCTGCCCGCACCTCGACGCCGTGCTCGCCGCGTACGACGCGGCGGCGCCCCTGCGGGAGGGATGGCGCGACCGCGTCCCGCTGCATCAGCTGCATCCGCTCGCCGTGCACGCGGCCGGGCACGGCCGGGGCTACGGCATCGCCCTCGCGGATGCCGCGGAGCGGGTGCTCGAGCTGGCGCGCACATGAGGGAAGCGATGCGGGAATAGATTCGACGGGGCATCCGTTCGATACGATTGCATGCAAACGCATGGAGTAGCAGGAAGAGCCCAGGAGGGCGAGATGCAGTTCGGAATCTTCACGGTCAGCGACATCACGCAGGACCCCACGACAGGTCGTACCCCGACCGAGGCCGAGCGGATCCAGGCGACGCTGACGATCGCCAAGCACGCGGAGGAGGTCGGACTCGACGTCTTCGCGCTCGGTGAGCACCACAACCCGCCGTTCTGGTCGTCGTCGCCCACCACGACCCTCGCCTACATCGCCGGCCAGACCTCGACGCTCCAGCTGTCGACCGCGACCACGCTGATCACGACCAACGACCCGGTCAAGATCGCCGAGGACTACGCGATGCTGCAGCAC